>JAWLHT010000118.1:0-14478 GCA_041690195.1 Candidatus Latescibacterota bacterium | reverse complement strand
CCGCAGTCAAGGCGGCGGTTGACGCCGGAAAGGCCGCGGCATCACGGGTGGGCGAAATTCTTTCCACCTCCGTTATCGCCAGCCCCCATGCTGATATGGACCAATTGATCTGACGCGCACAGGAACCCAGGTGAGGATTTGACGAATGATTGACGAACAGCAAATCAGAAAGATCGTGGAATCGGTCATCGCCTCGGTGGTTACCGCCGACGCGAAGCCCTCCGCACCCGCCGGGTCCGCGCCTTCCTTTGCCGCCAAACCGGCCGCCGTCCCCGCCTCCTCCATCGGGAGCAAAGGCCAGGATGGCGTGTTTGAGCGCATGGAAGATGCCATTGCCGCGGCGAAAACGGCATTCGAGGAATTCAAGAAGTGCAGCATCCGGGAGCGTGAGCGCTTCATCTCCATTATCCGGAGAGTCACGCTGGACCATGCCGAGGAGTTCAGCCGTCTCATTTATGAAGAGACCGGCATGGGCACCTACAAGGACAAAATTCTCAAACACCGCAACTGCGCCAAGAACACCCCGGGGACCGAAGACCTCGCGTCCCGGTCCTGGTCCGGCGAAAAGGGCGTCTGTCTGGAAGAGTTCGCTCCGTTCGGCGTCATCGGCTCCATCACGCCGTCCACCCACCCGGTCGAGACCATGGCCAATAACATCATGATCATGGTCGCCGGCGGAAACACCGTGGTGTTCAATCCCCATCCGGGGGCGAAGAAGTGCACGGCCTATGCCATGCAGATCTATCAGAAGGCCGTGGTGGCCGGCGGATTCCCGGCGAATGTCTTCACCTGCGTGAAGAACCCGACGCTGGAAACCGCCAACATCATGTTCACGCACCCGGACGTCGCGCTGCTCTCCATCACCGGCGGTCCCGGCGTGGTGAAAGCGGCCATGTCCTCCAACAAGAAGGTCGTCGCGGCGGGTCCGGGCAATCCCCCGGTGCTCGTGGACGAGACCGCCGATCTTGATCACGCCGCCGAGTGCATCATCAAGGGCGGTTCCTTCGACAACAATATCCTCTGCATCGCGGAAAAAGAGGTGTTTGTGGTCGAGTCGGTTTTCGACCGCTTCGTCAAGGCCATGATCAAGGCCGGGGCGTTCCAGCTCGACGACGTGAGCTTCAAACTGCTCGGCGAAAAGGCTTTTATCGCCAACGACAAGGGTCATTACACGGTGAACCGGGACTGCGTCGGCCGGAGTGCTTCCCATCTCGCCGACCTGGTGAGGGTGAATGTCCCTGAAGGGACAAAGATGCTCTTCGCGGTGACCGACTTCAACAACATCTTCGTTCAGGAAGAGCAGATGATGCCGGTCATGCCCATTGTCAAGGTAAAGGACTTCCAGGAAGGTCTGGAGTGCTCCATCAAGGCCGAGCATGGCTTCCGTCACACCGCGCTCATCCATTCCAAGGACATGGACCGCATCACAGAGTACGCTCGCGCCATGAACACCACGGTATGTGTGGCCAACGGCTACAGCAACCAGGGCGACGGCCCGGACGACGGCGAGGCGTACATGGCGTTCACCATCGCCACGCCGACCGGCGAAGGGGTCACCTCTCCGCGGAACTTCTGCCGTATCCGCCGTCTTTCGGTGGCTGGCAGCCTGCGGTTTGTATAGCGAAAAGAAGTATCATAAAAAACGCGCGTCCAACTGGGCGCGCGTTTTTTATGGGGTGCCCCCGTACTACACAAGAATATCACCAGACGAACCTCACATCCCGGTAAATATGCACTACGTAAACCCCGGTCTTGCCGTTCTCCACGCCCACATTTCCCCCGTCCTTGTCGTAATACTTCTGGCTGAAATCCCACTCGAGCCGCACATCCGCGCGGTAGTACTCGCTGCTCTTTTTCGGCGCGGGAATCTGGATGGTGATGCTTCCCGGAGTGAGCATGGTTTCCTTTTTCGTGTCGTCGGGCCCGGTATACTCCACCAGCTTGAGCCGTCCCCCGGTGAGAGTGGTGACCGCGGAGGCCGCGCCGGGGTAATCACCCTCGGAAAGACTGGTTTTCCAGGAAGTTCCATTGGTCAGGGAATGGTTCACGGTGAGTGAAACGGTGATTTCCTCCCCGACCGCCGCGACCGACTGGATGTCGAGCAGTCCGGAGGCGGTTTGCGTATAGGCGACGATACCTTCCGGTCCGGCCAATTCGCCTTCCATCGAAACGGAAAGCGGGTTCTGTGCCCGGACTCCCGGCGTGAGGACGTAACTGGAGGAAAATTCCAGCGGAACGACCTTCTCTTTTCCGGCGATCTTTAACTCACCCAGATCAACCGCCGCATTGGTGGGCGCTTCCCACTCCACGACGACCGGGAAATCCACGGAATCTTTATACGAATTGGTGAACACCCGGAGCAAGTTGCTTCCCGGAAAAATGCGGGGCAAGGTGAATTTTCCGTCAACTCCGGTGGCGGCGCTCCCGGAAAGGAGATACTCCCGGGTCCCGTCCTGGGAAACGGGCTGCACCGTGGCTCCGGCCAGCGGTTCGCCCTTGTCGTTCACCACCTTTCCCGACCCGTGATAGGACCAGCCCAGTGGCTCCATCATGGCAGGAAGTTTGTAGGCGTCATCCGTCCCCCGGGACGCGAGGTAATCCGAAATCATGCTTCGCAGTTCGTTCGGATCGAGGGGCCCGCGGGCCAGAATACCGAGAACGCCGCTCCAGGGCGCCCCCACCACGGGGACTTTGGCGGTTTCCCACCCCTTGACTTTGCTGAAGGTGTATATAGTGTCGGAGGTTCGCAGCAGGGAAGCCAGCATCGCCGCGCCGAACGCCTCGTGGCTGGGATAGTCCACCGTCGCGGGATCAGCGGAGCCGGTCATGTCGCGGACATGATTGTATTTTGAAACGCTGGTGAGGTCGTAATTGTCCACATCGCCGGTGGTCAGAAGCATGGAGATATAGGGATAATCCTCCAGTATTTCCCTTCTCCCCTCGCGGTACGATCCCAGATCGTGCGCCACCGCTCCCCCCCAGAAGTCTGAGGGGAACCGGTTGTAGATTTCATTGTACCGAGCTGTTCCGAGCAGGGCGTGGCACATGTAGTGCCCCGTCTCATGAGCAATAGACATGAGTTGGGCCCTGGTGTTGAAATAGAGGATAACCTTGGGGGAGAATATGCTGGTGACATGCTTGTAGGCGTTCCCTCCGCTGGTCCACATCACCGTCCAGGGCAGATCGTTGACCTTCTGGCGGGCGCCTGCCTGAAGGCCGACGGGGAGATTATCGATCCAGGTGTCGATGACCTGGTTTACGGTCTGATGGATGGTGCGGAGGTGGTTGAAGTCTCCCGAGCCCGAAGCCGCGCGGGCGATGGCGAAGTTGTTGGATCCCGCTGCTCCACCGGTAACCCTGGCCGCAACGGCCGACTCGAGAGTAACCCTATACTCAAGGACGCCGTCGCGCTCCGATGCGGGAGGCACCGCCCACCAGGCCGTGTTTCCGGTCATGTCATCGACCGCCGCGTTTTCGAGCGCTCCGTGGGCCAGGAGAAAGACATCTCCACCCCCGGGGTCAACCGGGACCTCGATGGTCACCGTGCTCTCTCCGGTATAATCCACGTGAAAACGGGTCCCTGCCAGGGGCAGTTCCGGTCCTCCGGTAACCGGAGAAATCTTCAATGTTGCGTCCCTTCCCGGCGAGAGCACGAAGGTAGCGCCGGAAACCGTGTCCGCCACACTCACCGCCGAGGCGCCGGAAACCGTGTAGACCGACTCCCGGCCGGTCTGCCAGCCGTCTTCCGAACCTCCGGGCCCGGCGGGGTTTGCATTGTCTTTAGAGCAGGCAAGCGAGAAAAAGGTCGGGGCCAGAACGACGAAGCAGAGTGTAACGAGGCGAACGGCGCACATCGGAAGCTCCTTCCCCGCCGGTGACGAAACCGTACCGTACAGAACACCGGACAGCCGCCCAGAACGGCGTTCGAGATTTACAGGAAACTGGAATACGGGTATCGGGTATGGTCCGCAACCGGTTCCATGCCGCAGAGGTGTTTCTCTGTTATCTCCACTGTCAGGGTAGATGTCATCGGAGGCGACAGAGCAACGCCGGAAGGCAGGTTTCACTCACTTGCAGCGATGTCCCCCCTGTACTGCTGAATCAACCCGATACCCGTCAACGGGAAAGAGGACGCGGGAATGATAGGTTGTGCCGTAACGAAAATCAACTGAAATACCGCACATGGCGTAAATGAGAACGATTATGACGCAAAAAAAACCCCGGGCGCAACCGATCCCGGGGTTTTTTTTATGAAAGAGAGGTGATACAGCCTCAGGGCTTCGCCCGTCGACCTATACTAGTAGATTCCCGAAAGCCGATATGGTTCCGGAAGATTTTTACTTCGCGCCGGCGGCCATGATGGCTTCACGCTTGTGTGTCTTGAGCCGCTTTTCGCGGCGCTGACGCCGACGCCGCAGTTCGGCTTTCCTCAGTCTTCTGTTTGCCATGATTCCTCCACTATGGCTATGATCACGTGACAGTGAATGCTTCTCCAAAGAGTATAAGTATAACATCCGGATGAGATAATGTCAACAGAGAGTCATACAGTTCCAATTCCCTCTGACGCGTGAAAACCGGCAAGGTTCCTGTGTATTGGAATTCGGTTACCACCGGCAAACCTCCGGTGTTCCCGCGCGCCGTTTCGTGTTTCGCCGCACCATCAGCCGAGACGCCTGCATGGAGCTGTGCGCATTGAGAGAGAAGCGTTTCCGGGTTCGTTAATTCCATTCATGGCAGGTCCGGGTCGCTCCCGCGAGCCGCAAGGAAAGATGAGAGTTCCTCCCGGCCGGGGAGCGCGGCCCGCCCACCGTAAGCCCGGCAGTTGAGTGCGCCCACCGCCGAAGCCAGTTCGAGACACCGTTCAAGCGGAGCGCCCCGTTCCAGAAAATGGCAAAACGCCCCGTGGAAAGCGTCTCCTGCTCCCGTGGAATCCACCATGGACTCCGCGGGAAAGGCCGGATAACGACGGAGAGACTCGCCGTCCAACCACACGCCCCCGTTGCTTCCGTCGGTTATGACGGGTACACCGCCATACCGGGCGCGCAGTTCCCCAAGCATGGCTTCCGGCTCGGAGCGTCCGGTCACCTCCGCGGCGAAAAAACGCGGCAGAATGTGATAGTCCACGAATGGAAACATTGCTTCCAATCCTTTGTACATGCGCTTGAAGTCGGAAACTACGGGAATGCCGAGAGCGCGGGCCCGACGGGCGCTCCGGTAAGCCTGGTCCGTCCAGTGCCCGTCCAGAAGGAGCACGGTCGCTCCATCCAGAAAAGCGAAATCCGCCTCGACCGGATCGATGTAGGCCGACTTTTCGTATTCCGAGTAGAACTGCTTTTCACCGGTGTTCCTGTCCACGAGCACGATGCTCACCGTGGTATGCCGACCGGGAACGGCGATGAGACCGGAAACGTCAACGCCGAACCGTTCGAGCCCATCCCGTACGAAATTCCCGTGGAGATCGTCACCCACCCGGGACATGAGCCGGGTCCGGGAACCCAGCCGGGCCGCGGCGCACAAGCCGGTCGCGGCCATGCCACCCCCTTCCGTGAACATCCGCTCGCCGTGAAACGAGCCCTCCCCCTCACGAAATCCATCCATGAGAAGAAGGATATCGACTACCGAAATACCAACTCCGGCGATCATTCAAACTCCTTGCCTCGGAAGGAGCCCGCCTTTCAGAAAGTCCAGACGGGCATGTTTCTTGCTAATTATCCAGGTGGGGTGTTGCACCCGTCAGCGGGGAGTCCCGCTTTTTACCGGTAACACCCGAGATGAGTCACCTGTTCACAACCCGCGGCCCCCAATATAGTTAACGGAGCCCGGGCATTCAACGTTTTTCACCGCGCACGGGAAAAAGCCTTTGGAAGGCTTGACGAATTGTGTCTGAAATTGAAGTTTTTTTTCCATTTTGTTACATTCGTCACCGCAGAAAACGGAAAGCCGGGCTTTCTTTCTGACGATTCGCACCGGATGCCGCAGCACCGGGTTCCCCGTTTCACCCCAGCCGGATGACCGCTTCGCCGGAGGAGCTTTCAGAGATGATTCGAACCGATGAACGCGGCTTCACCCTCTCAGAACTCATGATTGTCATGGTGGTTCTGGGGATACTGGCCACCCTGGCTCTGCCGAATCTGAGTTCACTTTTCGCGAAAGACAACCTTCGCGCCAGTACCACCGCAATCACCTCTTCCCTTTATCTGGCACGCACCAAATCGGTGAACGAGGGCACTCCGTTCGGCGCGCAGTTTCTTTCGACCGGAGAATTTTATGTCGTGAGCGACCCCAAAGGCGCCCGGGAACCGTTCGGGGTTCCGCGCCGCCTCGAGAAAGGCGTCGTATTCGCCAGGAATACCTTTGAAGACGGGTTGGCCATTTTCAATGAATACGGTCAGCTCGACAGATCATGTCTGCCGTCCGGTTCCCTCACCGGCGAGATCGTTCTATCCAACGGCTCGGTTGACTCGACCAGGGTCGAGGTCACGTTCATATCCGGCAGAATACGGGAGACGAATCGATGAATCACCGAAACGAACAGGGATTCACCCTCATCGAGGTAATCATGGCATCCCTGATCCTGGTCATCGGCCTGGGGATAGTCGGATCCATCACATCGGGGATCATCAGCAAGAATTTCTACAGTCAGCGCCACACTCAGGCGGTCATCCTGGCGCAGAACAAGATTGAGGAACTGCTCAACGAGGGCTATTCCCATCCCAATCTCAACGAAGGAGAGTATGAAAACTCGCTGAACCCGGTGAATTCCACCGGTGATTCCGCCGGTATGTTCTATCAGTTCTGGAAGGTTGAGGATGTAAAACCCATCATCCGGTCGAAGTATATCACATCCACGATTCGGTGGGAGGACCGCGAGGGCGATACAAGCGAGGTTATCCTCACTGCGGTGTGCATCGACCAGAGCAACTGAACCGAAACAGACGCCCAAGCCCGCGCAACGATATCCAGCTGACCGCTCTCCGATGCGCGCCGGTGTATTCCCGCACCGGTTTGCGACGTGCGCCGGAGTCATCGTCATTCCCAAAACCTCGTCATTATGGAACGGGTGCATGGATATGACCGAGCACAACAGAAAAAAGGCAACACCGGGTCAGGACAGGGAAAGAGGTTTCGCTCTTGTCCTCGTCCTGGTCGTCCTCATGACCCTGACCGTACTCGGGATCGGGGTAACCACATCGGTAGGTACCAATCTCGCACTGACCCGGAATTACGAAGTCAGCACACAGGCCATGAACATGGCCGAGATCGGCGCCAAGGTGGCGTACCGCGAGTTCATCAACACCGGCTTTCTCAAGACAACGCACATCGAGGGTGGAACGGACATGCAGACCACGGACAATTTTCTGCCCACCTCCCTCCAGAATTATACCCTGATCTCCAGCGGCCCCCACCGTGGATGGTACCAGTGGGAGTGGGACCGGAACAAGGCCTACAATCCGCTCTGGGATACCGACCGTCCACACGGCTTCCGGTTCCGTGTCTTTTACATCTCCGGATTCGCCTTCGTGATCGAGTCGGAAGGCTGGTACGGTGACAATCCGAATCACCCCATCCGTCGCAGGATACGGGCCAAGGGTGAGATCGAGACCATGTTCCAGTTTTCCTATTTCGCCTCCCGAGACCTTGGCGAGTTCGTCCGCGGCGCCTCGCAGGAAATCCGGGGCAAGGTTCATGCCAACGGAAACATGTATGTCCGCCCCACCGGGTCCGATCTGAGAGTCAACACTTCTTCGTTCACCGCGACAGGAACAATTATCCGGAGCCGCGACGCTTGGGGCCGACCCGACGAAAGCGGAAGGTGTCTTATTACCAAAACCGCGGAAGGGTCCGGTACCTGGGTAGAGATGCAGCCCGGCTCACCGAGAGGTTCGGAGGGTGTGGCTTTCGATTCCTTCCACCCCAACTGGAACGACAAGACACTCGGGGCCAAAGCGCTTTGGGGCGGCGTGGTGAGGGATAAAGTCCCGTACAAATCTCCCCCGCCGGTCCAGAATCTCGATTCCGGCCAGTACTACGATACCGAAGCAGACTTGCACATTACCGCAACGACGCACAGTTCGAAAAGCTGGGCAACGCAAAGGACTTTCTGGAATTACAACGAGCAGCGGAATGTCACGGTGGAAGACATAGACGTGGAAGCCATGATCACCGCCGGCGACTGGCCGTCCAACGGTCTTATCTACTGCAGCACACCGGTCCGCCTGAGCAATGCCGACTCCCTCGCCAACAAACTCATGGTCGCCAGCAGTCAGACCATCTATACCAAGGGGGATTTCAACACGAAGAACAAAAAAGGCGCCTCGCTCATGACCAAGCAACGGATTTATCATCTGAGCGACGTTTATAATGATGCCATGTCCACTACCTCCCGTGACCGCGCCGCAGTTACCACCACGATCAATGCGGCTCTGGTGGACGGCGCTCCGACCGTGGATGAGTACAACTGGGTTGACCGGGACGACGATCACCGGTATGACTTCAACGGCGGTAAAATATACGACGACTGGGACAACAAAACCGCTTCGGGTTTCAATAATCCCTCCAGCAGCAACGACCCCTGGGCCAACTGCGATGATCTCCTGGAGGACTGGTCCGGAAAAACACTGACCAAGCTGGGCTCAACAGTCCACCTGAATGGCGGAGTCATGACCCCGAACCTGGACAACTCCGGCCTGCAGCTGGACGAAATTGCCTGGGTGCGGCGCACGGGATACAAGCCACCAGTTCGGGTTTATCTGTACGATCCGGATCTGGCCACGGCATCCGGGCAGCCGCCCTTCACTCCGCTCATCGGCCACATCCGCTCATGGGAACCCTACTGAACCGGGAAAAAGCTCCTGAACCCGCACAAGCCGATGTGCGCCGTACCGGTTCTCCGGCCCGGCGTACCGCAGCGCAGATGAGCGTTTCCCGGAAAGGAGCAGCATGCGCCAGAACTCAACGAACACCCGTTTTTCCCCTCCCGGCGCCAGCGAGCGGGGCATGACCCTGCTGGAACTTCTGGTCGCGGTGTGTGTATCCGGAATCCTGATCACCATCGCTTTCCAGTTCCTGAGCGTCAGCGCCGAAGGCATGCTCAGCGGACGCGAACACGCGGAAATGCAACAGGAATTGCGCTGGGCCACGCAGTTCGTCTCCGAGCATGTAGCGCTGGCGGGAAACACGGTCCCGCAGCTTCTGCTTGATGACAAGGGGCATCAGATCATCACAAATTTCAACGGCGCCGGGGATGAACCCGATTCCCTGGGTATCGTGGGAAGTTTCAGGTCAGTGGTGCTCACCCTCGATCAGACCATGGGGAACGAGGATTCCCCGATCAAGTGTTCCGACAAAACGAGCGTCCCGGCTATCCCGCTGGATGAACTGCTGGCCATAAAGGATCTGGGGGTCATTTCCGACGGGACGTTCTCCGAGGTTTTCCAGATCACCGATATCTCCGGAGATCAAGTGCTTCACGACACTTCGCTCCCCTGGAACGACAGCAAGCAGCTCGAACACCGGTATGCGATCGGCAGCACGTTCTCCATGGTGGCCAACTACAGCTTTTTTGTCGCCACGGACGAAAAAGGCCGCCCCAATCTCATGGTGCGTACCCAGGCATACCCTCCCCAAATCCTTGCCGGCGATGTCGAGCAGTTCCAGGTCCGGTTTCTGATGAAGAGCGGGCAGTGGCAGGATACGGTTGACGCGAGCGAGATCACCATGAATGAGGTAAGCCAGGTGGAGATATACATGCGCGCCCGATCGCCTCAACCCATCCGTGGGTACCGGGATCCCGTGTACGGCGATGCGTACAAACGCATGGAACTCCGGACCATGGTCATTCCCCGGAATATCTCGGTGATCTGATCGAGCGCTGGAATCATGGGGCTTGTCCGCACAGCCGCTCGGCCGGCGACAATACCCGGAGACCGCAAGCCCCTTCCGGAACAGCTTTTTATCCAAGCTTGGCATTCCACTCATGCGCCGCTCCGAAAGAACCCGGCGCCCCGGCCACTCCATGACCGGGGCGCCGTTAATGATCCCAAAAAGAGCGAGTCATCGGCACAAAGCCCGCTTGCGCACATCATTCCCGATGATCAATTTCTTCTCTCCGCGCCCCCAAATCAGCTTCCACCCCTACCTTGGCATCCTTCAGGTCGTTGCTCCGCAGCGTGATGCGACGGCAGCTCCGGCCTTCCACACGGAGAAACACACCGGTTCCGGGGAGCGCCCGTGATCCCCTGATGAAAACGTTCCGGGTGTCAATCATCCGCAGAAGCGGACCATTCTCCGGGGGGGACGCCGATAAACGGTCGAGGTCGAGTTCTTCCACGTCATCACAGACCAGTGCGGGACGCGGATCCGGCTTTTCCAGGGTCATCGTGACACGGTCAAGGGCGATGCCCCGGACATGACGGATATACAGGCCGGCAGCGGGCAGGACCGGACCGAACATGATCGCTTCCGGATACTTCTCCACCTGTTCCGGAACGGGCTCGCCGGTTGCTTCCGGGGCTCCACCGCCGGGAGAAACCAGGCGGATATCGTGCAGCGAAACATTTTCCACCGGATGCCCGGGAATCCCGGTGATGGATGAGGCAACCGCGGTTCCCCGCGCAGTGATCCCGGAAAGGCGGACATCGCGGAGCGTTCCCGCACCGGGCTTCGGCGCATGGGGCGTATATTTCCGCCCACGATTTCCCAGACGGATGAATATCGGGGTTCCCACCCGGTCAATGGTGATGTTGGAAATCGTGATGTTTTCCATCACGCCGCCGTCCACAACCTCCAGTGCAATACCGGATATTCCGTCCCGGACACCATAAACCACCTCCGCATTCCGTGAGGGCGTGACCACGCAGTTGGATATGGCGATATTCCGGAATCCCCCAACCGACTCCGTTCCCATTTTGATAGCGTTGCAGTGGCTGCTCACCACACAGTTGGATATGGCGATATGCTCACTGGGACGGGGAGCGGTGCTCTTGATGGTGATGCCATCGTCATCGGTATCTCCCAGACAATCAGACATCACCACCCGTCGGCAGCAGTCGAGATCGATCATGTCGTTGTTCCGGTTTCCGTGATTGAACACCCGTATGCCGGAGATCACCATGTCTTCGCAATCGAGATAGTGCTGCATCCACATCGGTGAACTCCGGAGGGTTATCCCGGTCACGCGCACCCCCCGGCAGGATATGAGCCGGATGACATAGGGGCGAAGCAGATATTCACTCACCCGGAATGCGGCATGCCCGCCATTGCCGTCGATCACTCCCTCGCCGGTTATGCCGACACCGTCAAGACCCTCACCGTAGATTAGACTCCGGCGCACGTAATTTTCCGTGTAGGAGCGGAACTCGGGAATCATTTCCGGGTAATCGGCAAGATCGCCGCTGCCGAGCAGCACGGCCCCGCGCGACAGGCGGAGTGTCACCCCCGAGCGCAGCACGATGGTTCCGGACCGCCAGGTTCCCGGGGGGAAAAGCACTTCTCCGCCGGTTGCGGCGCATGCATCCACCGCGGCCTGGATGGGACGGGTATCCAGAGATACCCCATCGCCCACGGCTCCGAATTCAGTCACGCAGAAGCCGCGGGAACGGTCGCTTTCCCCGGCGGAAGCGGTTCGGTGCACGGCAAGTCCTGCCGCGGCCGCAACCCCGGCCGCAATGCCTTTGACACATTCCCTGCGCTGCATGGACACCTCCCAGGAAATGAAGAATTCGTTAACATCCCGGCGCAGGCAATCCCGGAAGCAGACAGTCGGTGACAAACGGGATTTCGTCTCCCCCGGACACCCCTCCTTGGCTCTTTCCTTACGGTTCGGGGCGGGAATTCGATTCCCGCCCCGATTCAGGCCGACATTATACCACTGGAGTGTTTACGGCCGGAACGTGGTGAACACGCTCGGGCTGGAAATGTGATACCACTTGTGATCCGCGGCGTTCACCGTGGTGCGGTTGACGATATAGTGCTGTCCGTCCTCTTCGTACCCCCAGCCGGCCTGATGGATGAAGTAGAGCTTGCCGTTCCGGGCCTTGCCGAGGAGGAGCACGATATGCCCGGCGGCGCCGGCCATGGTGATCACCGGTTCGAGCTGCTCCACCGCGGCGGTTTTGGCCGCCACATCCATTTTCGGATCGAAATAGACCACGTGGTCGGAAGCGGGGTGAATAAAGGAGGGATAGGCTCCCACTTCGATGCCGAAGCACTGCAGGAGCACCCGCATCGTTCCCGAGCAGGCCCGCTTGTTGTCCTGGTCAATCCATCCGTAGGGCTGGTTCAGGAGCTTGAATATCTGGGTGATGACATTCCGCTTGGTATAGGGCAGATACCCGACATGGACATCGGCGTCGGGACGGACATACCCAGTCGCGATCCCGATGGAGCCATCCTGTTTGCGGTACGGCATGCGCAGTTCGTAGCCCCGGGCGCTCTTCTTCTTGAGCGGCATGGTCGCGGCATAATACAGATAGCGGGCGAAGCTTTTAAACCCCGGATCGCCGTAGACCGGAATCCGGTGGGCGGTGGCCATGAGGAAATTCTTCGCTCCGGTCAGCTTCCGCACTTCCGATTTTGAACCGAAGGCGATGTTTTCGGCGGGAACCCAGCCCCGGGCCAGATGGCTCTGGACATAGTAGAAATCCCCGTTCAGCGATTCGTGCAGCACTGCCACGGCGTTCCCGGAAAGAAGCGACGTGTTCTGGAAGATGTCCATTTCATATTTGGTATCGCTGTACCCCGGCACCTCGGTGGGGAAGAATTTCACCATGGTATGGTTCACCACGATGCCCCAGCGGCGAGCGACCGAGGCGGGAATGGCGGATTCGTTCATGTCGCGGACAAGATCCTGCTTCATGGTCTCGCTGTAGATGGCGTTGCGGCCGTCATAGAAGTCGCGGGAGCCGAGCCACTCCTTCAGTATCCCGAACCATACCCGAAGACTGTCGCCGGGCAGGGTGTCGGCGAGTTCCAGCGGCTTGATCATGTACATGTGCGCGCCTCGGCTGATGAGGCTCGTATACCCGATGAGCCCGCCTTCGAGCGGATTCCGGCGGCCGTACTTATCATCCAGCACGACCGGGCGCGTTCTGTTCTTCTCGTTGAGGCGCTCGATTTCCCCGGGGGTCATGATCACCGTGTCGGCATCTGGTTGCAGGGATATCCAGTATTCCGGGGTGAGCATTTCGGGCTCCACTCCGGGGAGCGCATTGGGCGCATGAACTGGTTTGGGCTCTTCCGCCGCCCATGCGGCCGTGCACGCCAGAAGCATCAGAACGATCACACCCGATATGACCTGGGCATTGAACCTACGCATGGCAAACCTTTCCTTTACATGAAAAAACCGACCGGGAACGGGCGCGCCATGAAGACGAACCGCGACCCGAGCGACCGCCCGGGTATTTCCGCCGCTCCCCAACCACAATCGCAGTACCGGGTAAGGTAACGACTCCGCCGCACCCTTGTCAAACCCGTTCTTCGGGAAAGCGAACCGGAGGTCCCGGATAAACAGTTTTTTTCTTGCGAAAACGCCGGGAAACCGTACCTTATGGAATCCAACCGAAGCGCATCACCGGAATTTCCCAGGGGAGAGTCCAGTTTCATGGCGGAAAATATCATCAGGGTGCTGAGCCCGCTCGAGGCGGAAATCGTCCGGCTGAACCGGCGGGTGCTGGAAGAATCACCGGACCTCATCGCCATTATCGGCAGCGATTACGTTTACTACTATGTCAATCCCGCCTATGCCGGGGTCCATGGCATGAGCCGGGAGGATTTCATCGGCTTTCATGTCAAGAAGTTCCTCGGCGAAGACGTGTTCGAGCACATCTTCAAACCGAACATGGACCGGTGTGTACGTGGCGAGGACGTCCACTATGAGGACTGGTTCGATTTCGGGGAGGACGGCGCCCGGTTCATGGATGTCCGATATCTGCCGCTGCACGATGATAACGGCGAGGCGGACCGCATCGTGGTGGTCTCGCGGGATATCACCTACCGCAAGGAAGCCGAGGAGTCCCTCCTGAACCAGGAAAAGCTCCGCACAATCGTGGAGCTGGCGGGCACCTATAACCACGAGATCAACAATCCCCTCTGCGCCCTGAATGGCTACCTCGAACTCCTGGCCAAGGACGAATCCGATCCCAAACGGATGGAGTACATCGCGAAAGCCCGGGACGAGGTGCAGCGCATCGTCCAGGTGACCCGGAAGATCGAGCAGATGACCTCCATCAAGCTGGCCGACTATCCCGGGGGCATGCGCATCTTCGACATCGCCGAGGAGTGCCGGGGAGAGGCGTGAGGAAGACCCCGGCGTTTTCGCTTTCCGACACATGCATGCGTTTGATCGGTACTGTTCATGTGTACTGAAGAAAAAAATTGAACCACGAACCACACGAAAAGCACGAAAAATGAATCAGTCTTATTCTGATGATGAGAATTACGATTTCGTGTCTTTCGTGAATTTCGTGGTTCAATTTTTTT
>JAWLHT010000117.1:0-14535 GCA_041690195.1 Candidatus Latescibacterota bacterium | reverse complement strand
ATTTAGAATACGGCAGGCGATAAGATAGCAGCATCTAACAAGTCACTGCACCTGACCGCTTTTGTAATTCCCTCTCATCACACTTATGACGAATCCTGAATATTGTGGGTATCATAGAAGCATAATATGCTCATGTACAAGCGACAGGTGAGCTTAGTCGTGAGCGTGCTTGGCAAAGTAACACGCCACTACCGGCTGACAAAGAAGACTTGGTGCCCGAAACTGTCCCCTATCATTATCGAGGCCATATGTATCTGTCTAATCTAGTAATCCAGAACTTCCGCCAGTTTGGCGGTGGCAACGATGCACTAAAAATCGCGTTCAATAATGGGGTTAACGTATTGGTCGGCCGGAATGATAGCGGGAAATCAACCGTTATAGATGCCATCAGATATGCCCTGCTCACACGCGACCAGGAATTCATCCGCGTCCAGCCGGAGGATTTCCACATCGATAAGAAGGGAGAGCAGACGAGCGAAATTTATATTCGCTGCAAACTGAGCGGACTTGACGACGATGAGAAAGGTGCCTTTGCGGAGTATCTCACTTACGAAGGCGGTGAAATCACACTTTTCATCAACTGGACGGCCAAAAAACTGAGCGAATCTCCTGGTACCCGGCGGTGGATTGACATTTCAGTACGTAGCGGAATCGACGGTGCAGGTCCTTTATTGGAGTCATCTGTCAGAGAGCTTTTATCGAGCACTTACTTGCGGCCCTTACGTGATGCCGAGCGTGAGATGTCGCCGGGACGCGGTTCTCGCCTCTCACAGATCCTTGCTAGTGTTCCTGAAATCGGGCAGGGTGAATCCTTTAACGAGGCCGCTCTACCGGACAACCCTATGGCCGTAAATTGTCTGAGCCTCTTAGGTATGTCCGACTATCTGCGTTACAGCATAAAAAGACACCGAGGCATCGCCAATGCTGAAGAGGCAATCAATGCGCACTACCTCTCATCGCTTTGTCTCACTGGGGAGCACCTCGAGGGTAAGATCGATATCGCAGAGGGCGGGACCGATAAGACACGCCTTCGTCAGATTCTCGAGCGTCTGGAACTTGGGCTACTTGAAGGGACTACAGGAAGTGCTCGGGGGCGGTATGGCCTTGGATCGAACAACCTACTCTACATGGCCTGCGAGTTGCTACTTCTCGCTCGTGAATACGAAGGCCTGCCGTTGTTATTGATCGAAGAGCCGGAGGCTCACCTGCATCCTCAGCGCCAACTACGACTGATGGAGTTTTTGACGCAGGCCACAAAGGGCAAAGTCAAAGATACAAAGCGATCTGTCCAAGTTATCTTATCGACTCATAGCCCTAATTTTGCTTCAAGAATTCCGCTGTCGAACATGATTCTTCTGGAAGGTAGCCGTGCCTTTTCTTTGGCACGAGAGCATACTATGTTGGACACCGGTGACTACCGATTCCTGGAACGGTTTCTTGATGTTACCAAGGCCAACCTTTTTTTCGCACACGGCGTCATCGTCGTTGAAGGAGACGCCGAGGCGATTTTGTTGCCTGCCCTTTCACGCCTACTGGGTACTGATCTCACCGAGCACGGTGTTTCCATCGTCAATGTAGGTGGAAAGGGACTCAAACGGTTCAGCAGGATTTTCCAGCGGCAGGATGAGGCCGAGCCGAAGCTGTCGGTTCCTGTCGCCTGTGTAGCCGATGTGGATGTGATGCCCGACTGCGCACCGGCCATTTTGGGTCTCGTTGCAGGTGACGACGATGAAAAATGGAAGAGTTCGAAACGCCGTTGGAAAGCGTTACGTGACTTTGGTGGCAACGGCAAGACACAAGAACAGGCTCTTAAGGAGCGGCGTGAACGACTGCAAGCCGACGACGGGCAGTCAGTTAGGACATTTGTCGCCGATCATTGGACTCTGGAATACGATCTTGCTTTCTGCGGCCTTGCTGTAGAGGTCTATCTTGCCGCGTTGCTTGCTAAAAACGACGATCCTCTCAATGCGGACAAGAAGAAGCGGGCCGAGGTGGTGGCAGCCGCCAAGGCAAAATTCAAGGAAATGGAAGCGGTTGCCGATGGGGACCGTGAGTCTCTGTGCACAAGGATTTACCAGCTTTTCCATTCGGGCGAAGCGTCAAAAGCGATCGCCGCGCAGTATCTCGCAGAGATCCTATCAAAGAAGGCGCAGACGGAGGGATTCCAAGAGGCAGCATTCGCTGCCAAGTTACCCCGCTACATCGTTGATGCGATTGCACACGTTAAGGGTGCTCCCATGGTGCCGACCCAGCCGTCTACCGGGACGGAGAAGATCAATGGATAATGTCTCGTCCCTTCTCCCGGAGATCACGAACGAGGACATTGACTGGGTACGCGACTTCTTGCGGTTGGACGACCTCGATGAACCGCGCCGGTTGTTTCTCACCGCCCGATCCACGTTGGACGTATTCGCCTGCCCTGGAAGCGGCAAGACAACCCTGGCTGTCGCGAAACTCGCTATTCTGGCGAGGAAATGGACTCATCGGACAAAAGGCATCTGCGTCCTTTCTCATACCAACGTGGCTCAAGAGGAGATTCAGCGCCGCTTGGGCGGCACCGTTATTGGCCAGCGATTGCTCCGCTATCCACACTTCATCGATACCATTCATGGTTTTGTGAATCGTTTTCTTGCATTGCCATGGCTCAGCTCAAACGGACACCCCCCTCTTACGATTGACGATAATTTGACGACAGCCTATCGGCGTAGCACGCTGACTGAGTCGAACTACTGGATGATACAGAATTTTCTTCACAAGAAGCAATATGGCTTTGACCGCTTGCGCATTTGCGCCCGCGACCTGAGCTTCGATCTAGGAGGGAAAGCATTTCCAGCAGGTCCAAACACAAAGAGCTTCAGGTTGGCGAAGAAGGCTGTTGAGACGGCTGCCCAAGCAGGATATTTTTGCTATGACGAGATGTTTGTTTGGGCGCGTGCACTCCTGGAGGATTTCCCCTTTGCCGCTTCTTGGCTTCGGCGCCGGTTCCCGTTCGTAATCGTAGACGAGATGCAGGACACATCCACTGCCCAGGGAGCTATCCTTCATGCAGTATTTCCACGGTCCTCACATGATATCGTTGTGCAGCGAGTCGGCGACCCCAACCAAGCAATCTTTGATTCAGATACCAAGGCAGATGAAAACGATCCATTCCCCGATTCTGATTCTGCCCGTTGTCTCGAAATACCGAACAGCTACCGTTTCGGACCAGAAATCGCAGCAATAGCTTCTCCCTTCGCGCTGAAAAAGGTAGGAACCAACGGACTCTGCGGGGTTGGCCCGAAAGCAATCGCCGATGCACCGAAGGTATGTCCTCACGCTATCTTCATCTTTCCTGACAACAGCACAGCAGGAGTACTCGATGCCTACGGCATGCATGTATTGACAGTCTTTAACGATTTTACTTTAGCACGTGGAATGGTAACCGCTGTCGGTGCGGTCCATCAAGATGCCTCTGACGTTGCACCGGCACACGCACAGTACCCCAAGACAGTGCCTCACTATTGGTGTGGGTACTCTGCTGAGATCTCTCAAAAGGATCCTCATCCCAAGACTCTTGCTCAGTATTTTAGAGCCGCACAAGCGACTGTACGGGACGGAGGGGACCTTTCGGCAGGCGTCGAAAAAATAGCTCACGGGCTTGTCCGCCTCGTCTGTCAACTAGGAGATGCCAGCCAGTTCAGACGCAAGGCTCGGTCACACCGGGAGATGACTGGAATCCTCGCAACAGATGCCGAGGCGCTCACAAAGTACCGTCGTCTGATTAAGGAAATCCTTATTGATAGGGTACAATTGACCGAAGAAAACTGGAGTGCAATCCAAGATATCATTCTCGATATCGCCGCCGCTCTCTGCGGCAGAACCGTGAACCAAAGCAATGCCGTTGGTTATCTCGCCTGGCCCAAAGAATGTTTACCCCTCGTTGCCTGCTCTCCGGCTTCTCTAGACCATGCTGGACCCAACATATACCGCGTTATCGACGGTGGCAGGCGACTCGACATCCGACTTGGTTCGATTCATTCTATAAAGGGGCAAACCCACCTCGCGACGATGGTGCTCGACACTTATTGGTTCGCACATTCCTCACATCGTATATTACCATGGCTTCTTGGTACAAAGGTCAATGAATGCGGCGCTGGAATTCAAGACTGTAAACGTCTTCTACAGACTTACGTCGCGATGACTCGGCCAAGCCACTTGATCTGTCTCGCAGCCCGACGTTCTACATTCGGCGACGATCAAACTCTCTCACATCACGTGGCGACCTTAGAGGCTAACGGCTGGCGTGTGGCTGAACTTATTGATGGGAACACAATATGGTACGGACAGCCCAGTCCTTGACTGGAAAATCTATGGGAATGACTTCTTCAAAGTGACGAATCGGATAAAAAATTATCTACAGAAGAGCTAACAATTTCGTGAAGCGGACGCGCGAGACACATGGTTCCCCATCTTCTAATCCTTTAACTGCTTGCCGTTTACGATCGTGTTAGGTGAAAGCGTAAACGCACCCAAAATTACTTGTTTTCTTCTTCAGTCATGTGTATAATATGTTGTATCTATACACATCACCGGAGGCCACTATGAGAACGAATATCGTGATTGATGACGCGTTAATGAGCGAAGCGCTGAAGCTCTCCGGATATAAGACGAAAAAGGAAGCGGTCGAAGAAGGGCTCAAATTGCTGATTGCCCAAAGAACTCAGGCCAAAGTTCGGAAGTACCGGGGGAAGCTGCAATGGGAAGGCGATCTTGACAAGATGAGAGCGGACAAATGATTGTTGTCGATACCTCGGTATGGATTGATTATGTGAGAGGAATTTGCGCTCCTCATACAAACCTGCTTGACTATGAGCTGAAGCATAACCGCATAATCACCGGGGATCTGATAATCGTAGAGTTCCTTCAGGGATTTCGTACCGAGAAAGACTATCAAGCGGCAAAAGAGATCATGGAAAGTTTGGAGTATCATGACTTTGCGGGCAAAGAGATTGCTCTTCAATCAGCGCAGAACTTTAGAAAGTTACAGAGAAGCGGAATAACAGTACGGAAGACGATAGATGTTATTATTGCTACCTTCTGTATTGAGAACGGTTATGAGCTGCTGCACAACGACCGCGATTTTGATCCAATGGAAGAACTCCTCGGACTCACAGTAAGAAGATAAAGACAAAGCCCGACAATAGCTATTTCTGATAACACACCGGCCACTCACGACAGCGGCGCCATCCAGAAGACGGCGCCGCTGTCAAATTTTCGGTTCAGATTTTTAACTCTCTCTTTTCCCCTCTGCGTCTCTGCGCGAAACGCTTTCAGGGTTACTTCTTCACCGTGCTCGCGAAAGAGTAGTTCCCCGAGCCCGCCTCGTACACGGCGAACCCGTTCTCCTGCTTCACGAACTTCAGCCCGGAGGCCTTCGCCGCCGGTTTTCCGCTCTCGGTGACTGACGCGCCTTCCGCCGCAGGAACGTACACGGTCGCCGTGGTGTTGACCGGGATGGTGACATCCATGGTCAGCGCGTCGCCGTCGAGCTTCCATCCACTGGCGATTTTTCCGTAGATCGACTGGAATTCCCCCTTGGCGTGGGTGAACCCGCCGCCGATCATCGGGCGAATGACGCTCTTCTTGAAGGCGGGAACCTCCGGATCGAGGTCGATGCCCGCCACCGACGCGAAGAGCCATTCTCCGACGGAGCCGAGGGAGTAGTGGTTGAAGGAGTTCATGCCCGGGTCCTGGAAGCCCTTTTCCGTTGTCCAGCCGTCCCAGCGTTCCCAGATGGTGGTGGCGCCGTGCTTGATGGAGTAGCCCCAGGAGGGATAGGTGTCGTTGTTCAACAGGGTGTAGGCCACCTCGGGATACCCCATCTGGGTGAGCACGGGGCAGAGGTGACGGACGCCGATGAATCCGGTGGTGAGGTGATTGCCGTTCTTCTTGATATCCTCGATCAGATACTCTGCCACCTTGGCCCGCATGTCTTCGGGGAGGAGATCGAAATACAGGGAGAGGACATAGACGGTCTGGGACTCGCCCTCGATGTGACCGTCGGGCTTCAGGAACTCCTTCTGGTATGCATCGCGGATTTTCTGGAAGAGAGCGTCATACTTCGCGAAGTCCTCGGCCCGTCCCAGCGCCTTTGCCATCTGGCTCATGAGTTTGGCGTCATACGCCCAGTAGGCGGTGGCGAGGAATATCTTGCGGGCGGACGCCTCGGCCCATCCGGCGTCCGGGACCGTGGAGAGCCAGTCGCCGTAATTGTTGTTGAGGCGGTTTTTCCGGATGAGGTCCGGGTTGTCCGTGAGGAGCATGTCCATCCAGCGTTCCATGGAGGCCCAGTGCCGCTCGATGATCCGGGTGTCGCCGTAGACGCGCCAGACCGTCCAGGGAACCACGATCCCGGCATCGCCCCATCCCGCGACCGCCTCGAACTGCGGGAGGTCCTTCAAGCGGGGCGAGGTATCGGCGTACGCTCCTTCCGGAGACTGGGCGTCCTCCACATCCTGCATCCACTTGGTGAAGAAGGCCGCCACATCGCGGTTATAGGTCGCGGTGCGGATGAATATCTGGGCGTCGCCCATCCACCCGAGACGCTCGTCACGCTGCGGGCAGTCCGTGGGAACGCTGAGGAAGTTTCCGCGCTGTCCCCAGCAGATGTTGGAGTAGAGCTGATTCACCATGGGGTTGGAGCACTCGAAGCTCCCGGTTACGGGAGAACTGGAATAGACCACCCGTCCGGTGACCGCGTCAAGGCCCGGTTTGGCGGGCAGTCCGGTCATCTCCACATACTGGAAGCCGTGGAAGGTGAACCGGGGCTCCCAGACTTCCTCGCTGTCACCCTTGAGAATGTAGGTGTCGATGCATTTCGCGGCCCGGAGATTGGTGACATACACCGTGCCGTCGGGATTGAGCCGCTCGGCGAAGCGGAGGACGACCTTCGTTCCGGCCGGACCGGAAACCTTGATCCGCGCCCACCCGGCTATGTTCTGGCCGAGATTGAAGACATAGACGCCCGGCTTGGGTTCGGTGATTTCCTTCGCCGCAATCTCCTCGTGCACCTGCACCGGTTCGGCGGGCTGGGAGACCAGCGGCGCGGCGGGCGGCTCGACCACCGAGGCGGTTTTCCACGCGGTGTCATCGAATTCGGGAGTGTTCCAGCCGGGCATCTCCCGGCGGGCGTCGTAGGTTTCGCCCATCATGAAGTCCGAGAAAAGGATGGGGCCTTCAGCGAACTTCCATGTCCCGTCGGAGACCACCGCCGTTTTCGAGCCGTCCTCGCTTTCCAGTTCCAGACGGGCGATCAGGCTGTTCCGGAGTCCGTAATGGCCGCGTTCCTTGCGCCAGCCGATATATCCGCTGAACCAGCCGTCGCCGAGGACGATTCCAAGGGCATTCCCGCCCTGACGGATCAGGGGGGTGACATCGTAGGTCCGGTACTGGATGCGCCTGGTGTAGTCCGTCCACTCCGGGGCGAACACGTCTTTGCCTATCCGCTCGCCGTTCAGCGAGGGTTCCACCAGGCCCCGCGCCGAAAGGTACAGGACCGCCCGTCGGACCGGCTGGTCCACGGTGAAGGATTTCCGGAAGAACGGGGCCGGGGGCATGACCGTGGGCTTGCTGTCCGTGTCCGGGCCGATCCACTCCGCCTGCCAGTCGGCGGCGGCGATACCACGGCTCCAGAAGGCGGCCTCGCTCCAGGCGGATTCCTTGCCGTTCCGGTCCCATACTTTGACCTTCCAGAACACCGGGGTCCCGGCGGAGGGTTCCGCGCCGTCATACCCCACCTGGTTGGAACGGTCGGAATCGACCTTGCCGCTGTCCCAGAGGTCTCCGGTATCGGCGGCCAGCTTTTCGGCGCTGGAGGCGGCCAGAATACGGTACGCCTTCTGCGTCTGGCCCCGATCGGACGATTCCAGCACCCAGCTCAGCCGGGGCTTGGCGGCATCGATGCCGAGAGGATTGGTGAGATACTCGCACCGCAGACCGGTGACACTCACCCCGGCGCTCTGGGGACCGCAGCCGGTGCAGGCGAGAAACGCCGCAAGCATGAGGGGCAGAAACATCCACTTTTTCATGACCGCACTCTCCATACCGTGTGGGAGTAAACTGCGCTCTGAATCATAGTCCATCTGACATTAATATGTGGAAGTCGACGGGGTCAGGTATCCGTATCGTCTCTCCCATTACCACCGTGTTTCCCGGAAACCGTTTCGCTACGCCCCCTTCTTTTTGCCCATCCAGAAGGGAGCGGTGCCGAACCACATCACCATGCCCGCGAACATGAGCGTGGCATGGGTGTTCCAGGCGATGGTTCCGGCGAAAACGAGAAAGGCCGGAACAACGGTCAGAACGAGCCCGAGAAAGGAAATGGTCATCAGTGCTGGTTTCATGTCAGGCCTCCGAAGCTGAGGTTTCGGCCGGAACCGCGCGGCGCACCGAGAAGGGATTGACCGCGTACCGGACAGCGAGATAGACCGCCACCGCGATGAACCACCCGGGCAGTCCCTTGAAGAATATCTCCACCGGCAGGGCGAAGGCCACGCCGAGCGAAGCCGCCCAGGCGACTCCCGCCGGGATGAAACCGAGCACGGGGCCGGAGGACTCGGCGAGATTGCGGGAGAGCCCCAGCCGGGGAACGAGCCAGAAATCGGCGAAGATCACCGCGCCCATGGGCATGAGCAGGAGCCCGTAGAGGGCCACGAAATCGAGGAGCTTCATCACAAGCGCCGGGAACATGGCAGCGGTGGTGGTCACAAGACCAGCCGCGAGAGTGACTTTCCAGCGTTTCCAGTTGGGGGTGGCCACCTGGAGGGCGAGCCCGGCGCGGTAGAGGGTCGGATTGGCGGTGGTCCAGCCCGCGATCACCACGCAGACCGCTCCGGCGATACCCGCGCCCATGTAGGCGATGGGGCCCGGGGCAACGACGCCCAGGGCGGCGGCGCAGAGAATGCCCGATGCCACCCAGGCGGTATAGTGCCCGAGGAACATGCCGAACACGCTGGCGAACCCGTACTGCCACTTCTTCGCGTACCGCAGCATGGAAAGGTCGGCCATCCCGATATGCATGGCCATGTTGCAAAACCAGGAGAAGAACAGGACATGCCAGAAGGTGAACTTGGATTGTCCGGCCATGGGAACGCCGGTCCAGATTTTTTCGTTGGCCACCCGCCAGAAGTCGCCCGCGGAGTGGACACCGAGAGAGGGAAGCACCGCGATCGCCGCGGCCACGAACACCAGAAACATCCAGGGCGAGCACACCGAGGCGAAATGCGCCAGTTTTTCGAACCCCAGGATGGCGAGGGAGGTCACCACCGCCCCGACAAGGAACACGATCACGATCCAGGTGACGCTGGTCGGGTACAGGTCGGTGAGCTCGGGCATGGGCATCCCGAAGGGGAGCCCCACCGCTGTTGCGGCCACCGCGATCATCGATCCGGCCAGGAAACAGAACATAAGGGCGTTGACAATGCTGTAGACGAAGGTCAGGTACGGTCCGCAGATTTTCCGCAGGTGCCAGTAGAGGGTGAGACGGGTCCGCACCGCGATGGGCGCGGTGAGGAACGCCCAGCTCAGGACCGCGAGGATATTGCCGACCAGAAGCCCCAGGAACAGGTCCGCCGCGGCGACTCCGTGGGCCACGAACAGGGGGCCGATGACGAATTCGGTTCCGGCCACATGCTCGCCGGAATACATGCCGATAAAACTGCCCGCCCCCTGGAGCTTGTTTCCGGTGACCGGCTCGCGGTCGAACTCGTAGAGGGAGTCAAGCCGTTCGGTAAGACTTTGTGCGTTGGACTGCGCCATGGATACCTCGGAAGAAAGTGCCTGAGCGTCTGAATGCCTGCGTGCCTGAAAGAATCGTCAGAACACGGGGGGCACGGGAATCGGGAACGACGGAGAACCCGAAGTCAGAGAAGAAAGTAATGATGTTCAGGACGAAAAGACAAGTTCTTTGTTGCCCCGATGCCGGGGAAAAAGAGTGTACGCATGATGATTTATGGCGACGGCAGTCGGAAACAGAAGGAGTCAGGACGGGAGAAAGGAACAGGGCGTCAGCTGCCGCGAATGTCCCGATAGTTTTGCGGGTACACTACACACTGCGGGATGGTTCCCGCTCCCGCATACATGCTCCCCGTTCCCGATACTGTCTCAACCGGTCGCCGCGACGGCCGCTTTCCGTTCCGGCAGCCGGATGAACAGCGCCGAAACGAGATTCAGCACGGCGATTCCCGCCCCGCACAGGAATACGGTCTGGTATCCCCACTTCGCCCAGACCACACCGCCGAGCAGGGCAATGGAAATGGAGAAAATGTGATCCAGCGTCACCGACATGGTCAGGGTCGGCGTGATGTGGGAGGGATCGGTCGCGATTTTCTTCAGGTATGTAGAACGGGCCATGTTCACCGACATCAGCAGTTGGTCCGCGATGAAGCACACGCAGGCGATGAGAAAGGCGGTGCGGGGCGGGAACAGCGTGCCGGAAAACCCGTAGCCCATGCAGACGAAAATCAGGAGGACCGCTTCCATGATGAGCACAATTTTTTCACCCAGCGTGTCGATCGCTCTCCCGAGCAACGGCTGGAAGAGAATCCCGGAGATGCCCGCGACGGTGAGCAGGGTCGCCAGGATCGCGGTCGGCTGCTTGAACACGGTGACCAGCACCCAGGGCGCGAAGGTGAGGAAAATCTGCTTGCGGGTGCCGAAAAGTATGGCCAGCCAGTAGTAGAGGCGGTACTCCCGGTGCAGTTTCAGGTGCATGGCGGGAGGGTGCGCCTTTCCCGGATGCATCGAGAAGAGGAACAGGGCGGCGGCCAGGTAAAACCCCGCGGCGATGAGAAAGGAAATCTTGAAGTTGAAATGGAAAAACCTGAACCCCAGAAACATGAAGAAGCTGCCGAAAATCGCCGCGGTGTTGCGGATGGCGTTCATCTGGCCGAGACGCCGACCGGTCTTGCCTTCCTCGGCCAGTTCCATGGCGATGCTGGTGTTCAGCGGCATGAACAGGTGCTGCCCCGAACTGAACAGGAACAGCCACACGAACATCCAGCGAAAGGTCACCGAGAACATGGCCATCATGACCAGCCCCGCCGCGCCGCACAGGATGGATATCAGCGCCATCCTCCGGCTCCGCACGAAAAAGAGCGCCGCCGAAACGAACACCACCAGAAACCCGCCGAACTCCCGGGGCAGCTCCAGAAACGTCCGGTAAAAGCTGTTGAGTGAAAAGGTGTCGTTCAGGAAATTGTTGAATACCGCGTTGAATATGCTGTCGGCTAATCCGATCGCCGCGACGGTCGAGATAAACAGCGCCATGTCCCGGTGCATGGAAAAGAGCCGTTTCCGGGGCGCTTCCGCAACTTCCGCTTTCAATGTATACGGTCTCGTTTCGGGGTGAATGAAAAAGTGCCTGAGTGCCTGAGTGCCAAAGATGTCTGAACCGGTGATGCGCGTGATGAATTATGAATAACCGCTAATGAAAGGATCGACTTTCCCCGGTTCTGAAAAGGGAGGTGTTACCGGAAACGACAGAAGATTCCGAACCGCCGGAAAATCCGCACGATTCCTTTTGCGCCTTTCTTAACCCCTTATCTTTTCCTTTGCGTCTTCGCGTCTTTGCGTGAGAAAATCTTTTCTCTCTTTCTCTTTCTTTTCTCTCCGCGTCTCTGCGGGAAACGCTTTTCGGTTCACCATACCCGGAACGTGTATTTCCCCTCGCCGGATATTTTGTACGCATATCGTCCCGAGCCGAACGGGGTGGCTTTTCCTTCCGCATAGTTCACCACCATCCGCTTGCCTTCCCGGTCGCGGGGGACGAGCACCTCGGCTTCCACTCCGGCGGGGATTTCAACTTCCAGCAGCTTTGCGGAGGGATCCCACTGCACCCACACCATTCCTTTCGGGGTGACCGTGTGCCCGGAAACGTAGGGCAGTCCGGAGGCGTCCGGAGCGATGCGGATGACCCCGCCGCCGGGTTGGGCGACGGTTACCCCGAGCACCGACTCGTGCAGCCAGAGCAGCGGCGAGGCTCCCCAGCCGTGGGAGCCGGTGGGATCGCCCGGCTGGGCCTCGTTGATTTCGCCGTCCTTGAGATTCAGGTCCTCGCGGCTCACCCAGTACTCGGGCAGGGGACCGCCGTAGGGGCCCTGCAGCACCGTCGGCACGGTGTTGTTGGGATGCCCCGGCAGGTAGGGCGACATCCTCTCCTGGAAGTGTTTCGCCGCCCGTTCGCCCATGCCATACCGGCTGAGCACGGTGAGGGATCGGTTGAAGTAGGTCGGGTTGTTCCAGCGGGTCACACCGGGAGCGGGAGCGCCGTCCGGGCTCCCGAAAGCGTACTCCAGGTCCGCCCGCGCCTCTTCCGGGGAAAGGAGCCCCGCGGTGAGCGCCACGGTCTGCCCGGCCTGGCTGTACCCCCGCTCCAGGGCGGGATTCGCGGTGTCCAGACGGTCTCCCACATGCGCCGGAACCGTTCCCTTCGCCGGAACGATATGATGTTTCCGGAATGCCCCGGCCATCAGGTCCGCGGTCTTCCGCCAGGCGGCCGCACGCTCATTTTCACCGATGGCGTCGGCCATCTCCGCGCTCCAGCGGAGCCGCTCGATGATCCATGGCGTGACAATGCCGCTGGACTGACTGTCATTCTGGCAGTGCAGTCCCACCCGAAGGTCAGCCAGCACCCGCGCCGTCCGCCAGACGCCGTCCGGGCCGGTGCGGGCGAGCACGTTGGCCCAGTATTTCTCCAGGGTGGTCCAGTATTCCTTCACCAGGTCGGTTTTCCCTGTCCAGCGGTAGTCGTCGTAGAGCGCGGCCACCCACTGCACGCTCCAGTCATAGGGCGCCGGATAGGCCGGAAAGCTGCTCGGCGGGAAGGGGTGGAAATCGCCGTCCGCTCCCTGGCTCTGGGCGAAGGTGCGGATGAGGAACCGCCGCAACTTGATGTCGCCGAACCAGCGCGCCCCGATTTCGGCGCGGGGACGGGCGTCCTCGATCCACTGGCCGTCCTCCCGTCCCGGCGTGTCCACGTAAGAGTCGCACATGGTGACCTCGGCGTGGATGAGGCAGAGTTTCACCGCCTGTTCCACCCGCTCGTCGCCGCAGGAGAAGCTCCCCATCATCCGGACCGGATACTGGCTCTTTACGATGCCGATGTCCCGCAAAACCACGCGGCCGTCCCGGGGGAACCGCACATGCACCGCCATCCACCGGGCCGTGCGTTCGTCGGGAAGCTCAACCGTCTGCGCCCCGGACGCGGTGATATACCGGTCGCCGTAACCGGGGCCGACCACGCCCTCGGTATCGATCCAGCCGTCGGGCCGCACATGCGCTTTCCCCTCCCGGATGGAGAGGGGAATCTCGCCGTATCCGAAATCCACCGCCGCGCCGGGAGTCGCCTCCGCGATCTCCAAAAAAGGATAGCCGTGCACCGGCCGTCCGAAATCGAAGGTGATATATTGCGCTGTCCCGGCCTTCCCCTCGATGGTCACCGGAAGGCCCCGCAGGAGGTCTTCGGCCCGTTTCGCGGCGTCGGCATCGGGGGTGAGCCGCGCCCCCTTCATGTCCGCGGCCATGGAGAAGGGCTCGTTCCGGAATCCGCCGCCGGGGACTGATATCCCCGCCGCGAGCACGCTGAAGGGCCGCACCGGATACTCCCGCTGTCCCGGTGTCTCCACATCCGTCGGCCGGGCCGGCCAGGGACCGTTGCTCACCACGGTTGCGGCTTTCCACGCCGAATCGTCGAACGCCGGGTCGTTCACGTCACCGCTGAACCGTTTGCCGCCGTCCATGATCACCGGATACCGGATGCGGGCGTCGCCGATCACCCCGACCACCTGCTTCTCGTGCGCCAGAAACTCCGGCGCGGTGATGCACTTCCATGACCCGTCGCTCCGTATCCACGACGCCTCCATCCGGATTCCCGCGTGACGGTTGGCGGAGCGCTGGAACACCCGGATGTCCCCCCAGTTGTGGTGAAGCGCCACGACCACGTTCTTCCCCGGCTTCAGATACGGCGCGGCGTCGATCACCTCGGCGGTGATGCGGTCCTCGAAATACCGCGCCACCTTGCGCCGCACCACCTGTCCGTTGATCCATACCCGGGCGTTGGAGTCCGCCGCCAGCCGCAGCGCGGCATCCGCCGGGACCGTTTTAAGCTCCACCACCTTCCGGAAATAGGTGAACCGGTTCTTCGGCGCGGCCTCGGTCGCCGACGACCATATCCACTGCGCGTCGGGGGCGGCGAAGGATGGAGAGGAGAAGAAACAGGACAGGAAAAGAAAGAGGGTCGGGACACAACGGGTACGGTTCATGCGCTCTCTCCACACTATATATGCAGGTTTTCGGGAATCGTGTAAGTATACGCGATGGGAGAGGGAAAGGCAAGGGGAGATGGGAGGGGGAGAAATGAACGAGTTGACGAGGTGATTTTCTCTTGACAAGATGTTCGTCTTATCCCGGATTATGCATAAAAAAAGCGGTGCAATGATGTAAGTTATTGAGTATATTGTAGTTGCGAACAAACAATAGGCTCAAGGCACTTACAATCTG
>JAWLHT010000116.1:0-14583 GCA_041690195.1 Candidatus Latescibacterota bacterium | reverse complement strand
AACGTACTCATGCGTTCTGATTGTTTCCTCTTGTGTTTATGACAATGGAGCAGGGAGGGTGAGGGCCGGGGCGGACGGGAGGGGCTCTTTCTTCGCGATCCGATCCAACTTATGTATAACTAAAATACGGGTGACCGCATATGCGGTCACCCGTATTTTAGTTATACATAATATGAGCGTCACTTTTTTCCCACAGTGATTCCCAGCTTCATCTCCTGCACGTCCACTGTTTCGGAATAGACCGGATCGGATACCGTGCCGAAAACCAGCTCTTCGGCGAGTACTTCCGATCTGATGAACCCGGCGTGGGCTTCCACCGCCTCCCGGAGGTCTCCTTCCACATCGAGCCCCAGGCGGATACGCTCATCGGGAACCAGGTCGGCGTCGCGGCGGGCGCTTTGCACCATGCGGATGATATCGCGGGCAAGCCCTTCCAGTTCCAGTTCACGGCTCACCTGCAGATCCAGGCAGACGAAGAGTCCGCCGTCGGAGACGCAGGCATGGCCTTCCTCGGCGATGATGCGCAGGGTGAACTCGGAGGGCTGAATGACCTCCCCGGCGGCGATCAGCGTGCCGTCGGGACGGAGTTCCGCCTGTCCGGACCGGGCGGCGGCAAGCGCATCCTTCATCTTTTTCCCGAGACGGGGGCCAAGCGCCCGGGAGTCGAGGGCGATTTCCTGACGGCCCATGGAACCGACATCCTGGGTGAACCGAACCTGCTTCACGTTCAGTTCGTCCTCGATAATGTCCTCGTACCCTTGCGCATAGCGCAGCTCGTTTCCCGCCACCGTGGCGGAGGGTAACGGCTGGCGCACCCGGATGCGGGCCTGGTTGCGGACGGCGTGGCCGAGCGAACATACCCGCCGCACCACATCCATCCTCCGCAGCAGGTCGGCGTTCATGACCAGTTCGGATGCATCCGGCCAGTCGGCCAGGTGCACCGACCGTTCGCCGGTGAGATTGCGGTACATGGCCTCTGTGGAGAAGGGCAGGAGCGGCGCGAGCATCTTCGCGGCGGTCACCAGTACGGTGTAGAGGGTATTGTAGGCCTGCTGCTTATCCGTGTCCGATTCGCTCTTCCAGAACCGGCGACGGTTCCGGCGGATATACCAGTTGGTGAGGATGTCCATGAACTCCATGATCGTCCCGCAGGCCGAGGGAATGTCGTAGCCATCCATCGCGGCGCCCACCTTTTCCAGCGTCTCGGAGAGCTTGGAGAGGATGTAGACGTCCATTTCGTTGGAGGAGGCCGCGGAGAATCCGGGACGGTAGCCGTCGATGTTGGCATAGAGCACGAGGAAATAGTAGGAGTTCCACAGCGGTGCGAGGGCGTCCTTCTGGGCTTGGGAAATGGCTTTGCCCTCGCGGTCCATCTGGAGATTGCCGCCCCGGAGGATGGCGTTGTTCATGAGGAACCAGCGCAGGGTGTCCGAGCCGAAGCTGTCGAACACGTCATCGAGCGGCGGATAGTTGCGGAGTCGCTTGGAGAGCTTCTGGCCATTCTCGTCCAACACCACTCCGTGGCAGATGCTGTTGAGGAAGGCCGGTTTGTCGAAGAGCCCGGTGGACAGAACGGTCAGGGTGTAGAACCATCCCCGGGTCTGGGCGATGTACTCCACGATGAAGTCCGCCGGGAAATTCTGCTCGAACCGCTCCTTGTGCTCGAAGGGGTAGTGCATTTGGGCATAGGGCATGGAACCGGACTCGAACCAGCAGTCCAAAACGTCCTCGATACGGCGCATGGTCCCGCCGCAGTCCGGGCAGGGACGGGTGAGCTCGTCCACATAGGGACGGTGCAGGTCGGTGATCTTTTGCCCGAAATCCTTCTCCATGTCCGCAATGGAGCCGTAGACATCCAGATGTCCGCAGTCTTTGGCGTCGCACTCCCATACCGGCAGCGGCGTGCCCCAGAACCGGTTGCGGGAAATTGACCAGTCACGGGCCTCGGCGATCCAGCGCCCGAACTGGCCGTCGCGGATATGCTCCGGGATCCAGTTGATCTGTTGGTTCAGCTCAAGCATTCGTCCCTTGATGGCGGTGACATAGACGTACCAGGAAGGGAAGGCGCGGTAGATAAGCGGGGTGTCGCACCGCCAGCAGAAAGGATAGTTGTGCTCGATGGTGTCGTGACGGACGAGTTTGCCCTCGTCGCGGAGACGGCGGATGATGTCACGGTTGGCCTCGAAGACCTGTATGCCCTGGTAGTCCGGCACACGCTCATCGAATCTCCCCTGGGAGTCCACCGGCGCGATGGTGGGAATGCCGTTGGCCTCGCACAGCTTCTGGTCGTCCTCACCAAAGCCGGGCGCCATGTGCACAACGCCGGTACCATCCTCGGTGCTCACGAAATCGCCCGCCATGACCTGGAAAGCGTTCGGTGTGTCCGCGAAGTAGCTGAAAAGCGGCTCGTAGCGGAGGCCGACGAGGTCGCTCCCTTTTAGTGTGCCGATCCGCTCCGCGCCCTCGAGCTGCTTCTTGAAAGCTTCCGCCCTGGCCTCGGCGAGAATGAAGTGACGGCCGCCTTCACGGAAGAGGGCGTAGTCGATGTCAGCGCCGACCGCGATGCCTAAGTTGGAGGGCAGCGTCCAGGGCGTGGTGGTCCAGACCATGAGCGAGGTGTTCCCGGGCAGCTTTTCGGAATCGAGGAGCCGGAAGAGAACGGTGATGGCCGGGTCCTGCTTGGGACGCGTGGAGTTGTCGAGACGGGTTTCGAAATTGGAGAGCGGGGTCTCGCACCGGGAGCAGTAAGCCAGCACCCGGGAGCCCCTGTAAATCAGGCCTTTGTCGTGAAGCTGCTTGAAAGCCCAGATCACGCTTTCCATGAAATCCAGATCCATGGTCTTGTAGTCATGCTTGAAGTCCACCCAGCGGCCCTGTCGGGTGACAATGCGCTCCCACTCGTCCACATACTTGAGCACCAGGCCCCGGCAGCCCTCGTTGAACTTTCCGATACCATAATCCTGGATCTGGAACCGGCCGTGAATACCCGCCACCTTCTCCATCTCCATCTCGGCGGGGAGCCCGTGGCAGTCCCATCCGAAGCGCCGGGAAACATGGTGGCCCCGCATGGTCTTGTATCTCGGAACGACGTCCTTCACGTACCCGGTGAGCACGTGGCCGTAATGCGGCAGCCCGTTGGCGAACGGCGGACCGTCATAGAACACGAAATCGTTTCCCTGACCCCGCCGGATGCGGAGAGACTCCTCGAAGGTCTTATCGGTCTCCCAGAACCGGAGGATCTCTCCCTCCATTTTCGGGAAATCCGGTTTGGCGGGAACCGGTTCAAATACGGTATCCCTTTCGTCGGCCATGCTCACGGTTAAAAAATCTCCTGGATTTATGTAACTGATTGTGCGGTCAAGCGAAAAATGTAGAACGGCAATATATGAATTTTTGGATGGAATAGCAAGAGCGGGGAAGCCGGGCTTTCCGGAAAGCACAGAGTGGGGGAACCGAGCCACAGGGAGCACCGAGAGGGTTGATACCGAGTCATCCCTCTCTTGCGAGAGAGGGGAACGAGGGGTGAGTTACTCTTTCCGGCCTGAACCGCAAGATACCCGTTCACTGCTAACTTCTCATGTTTACGCACATGGTGCCGGAGGGTGAAGCCCGGGAGGTACGGGACGGGCGTTTTCTTCACGGTTATTATACGATTTTCATATCAGAATTCCGTGGAGACGCGGACATGCAGCTTGCCTTCCCCGAGGGTATCGCCCCGGCCAAGCCCGTAATCGAACCCCAGGGTTCCCGCCCGTGAGTTCAGGCGCATGCCAAAGCCGTATCCGACGCGGGTGAGGGTGCGGGTTACCGTGCGGTCGTTTTCCGGTTCCCGGTTCCAGAGGTGGCCGATGTCGGTGAAGAGGAACACACGGGAATCCGCACCGGTAAGGAACCGGTATTCCATGCTGGCCAGGAGCGCCCGGTCGGCGGGGAATACCTTTTCGCGGTAGCCGCGAAGGGTGGCGGCTCCGCCGAGCCAGAACCGGTCGGCGGGGTCTGGCAACTCCCGGCCCGTATCGATTCTGCGGTACGAAAGGAGCAGGGCCGCAGCCTGGTTCGACAGGGTGGGAATGAAGTGGTCGAGGAAGATTTCCGTTCGGGTGAGCGCGGTGCTGTTACCGGTCCCGAAGCTGTACGACTTGCGAAGAGCGGTCCAGGAAGCGGCATACCGCACACCGCTCCGGGGATTGACCGGGTGGTCCAGGGCGGTCCAGGATACTCCCGCCTCGATGCCGGTGGCCGAGGCGCTGGTGAGGGAATCGGCGCTGATACGCTCATGCCGGATTCCCGTCCTGGCGCGGAGGCGTCCAAGAGAGCGCCCCGCTCCGGCGGTAAGCAGGGTGCGGGTAAACCCCTGGGTATCGCGACGTTCCTGGGCGAATGCGCCGGTGAGGTCCAGCGGAAATCCGAACGCCCAAGGCTCTTCCCATCGGAATTCCATGTCCTCCGTGCCCTCGCCGAGGTTTTCCCACAGGAGACGGACGGAGCGCCCGCTGCCGAAAAGATTGCGGGCGGACAGATCTATTTTTCCGACCATTTCGCCCGAACCACCATCGGCGGAAGGCTGATACCCGAGAGCCCCGTCGAAAGACCCGCGGCTGCCCTCGGAAAGGGTAACCGCGAGCAGGGTGCCATCCGTGGTGTATTCCACCACCGGATTTCCCTCCCGGCGGATGAAATCGAGGCGGTCGATCGTGGTCCTGGCTTCGGCGAGAAGGCCGGGGGTAACCGGACTGCCGCGAAGGTGATTCAACTCGCGACGGACAACCCGGTCCCGGGTGATGGTGAGACCCCGTACTGCAATGGAATCCACGACCGCTCTTTCGCCGGGAATCACCCGGAGCGTCACATCCACTGATTTTCCGTTTCCACTGAGCAGGGGTCGAACCTCGGCGTCCGGATAGCCCTCATCCTCCAACGACCCGATAATGACAAGCGCAAGGGAATCCAGAGATGCCCGGGTGAATATCCCGCCGTTGAATTCACCGATTGTTCCGGTCCCGATTCCCGGCAGACGGTATTCCGTCTCGACGCTCACTTTTCCGAACCGTACCGGTGCACCGGGATGCACCCGGTACGTGAGCACCCGTTTCCCGGAAGATGAGTCGACCCCGGCCTCAACCACTGTGTTCCACCATCCTCGCTCCTGGAGCAGCCCGGTGAGAGATTTCCGGTCATGCGAGACGAGTCCGTCGTTGAGGATACCCCCGGCCCGGGAAAGGAGCGTCCCCGAAAGATCACCCGCTTCCACCGGAGCTCCGGCGACCCGCACAGAATCGAGGACCGCGCCGGGGGAGCCGGCTTGGGCGAGCGCCGTTCCCCCCGCAAAGAACAGGAGGGCGAATATGACGAGCGGAATTCTCATGAGCGATGGTCTCTCGCAAAACCGACTGGGAAAAATGTCTCACGCAAAGGCGCGAAGACGCCAAAATAAACAACTGAAGCCAGAAGCCGGGAGAAGGGAACCGGCCACCCATGCCGCAGTGTACTGTTTAGGGGCGGGCGAGTCATGCCTCGCCCCGACGGTCTTTCACTTTGTGCCTCTGTACCATTGCCCCTTCTTTTTACTCTGGCACGCTGGATCTTTGGCACTCTGGCACTCTCTTTCAAAACATTGCCCGCACCTGTACCTGGCCGAAGTTTTCGAACCCGCGATCGGCGAATTTACGTCCCGACCAGGTGGCCAAAAGGTTCATGCGCTGGGTTACCCGGTGATCGTAAGTGATGGTGATATCATGGTTCATTCCCTCCTTGCGGCCCCGGGCCATGGCATAGGGTAAGCGGGCGCCGGGAACTCCGCCCGATAGAATCACCGAAGTGATGGCGTAGGATGCTTCGGCCCGGCCCTTTCCGGAGATGCGCCAGGCTCCCCGGGGTTCCAGAAGCCACCATACTGTCCGGATTCCGGAGGTGCGGTCGCGGTCCACTCCCACTCCCGCCCCCGCTCCGAAAGAGAGGCGGTTTCCCGGGTAGAACGTGCTCCCGGAGTCGAGGGAGTAGGATCGCACCCGGAAGTCACCCGCCGAACCGTGCTCCATGGCGCGGGAGCGGAATGCCCGGGTGAGGGTGACCTCCACGTCGGCTCGTTCGCGCACCGGCATGCGGAGCCGCAGGGATTCCTCCGTCTCGCTGCGCTGCTCGGTTCCGGTGACGTACTCTCCGCTGAAGGAGTCCCGCCGGAAAACCCGCAACCGCGCGGTGCCGCCTCCCAGGGGTGCGGTAAGGTCCTGCTGGATGCGGGCGTCACCCGATATGGTTACCCCCGGCCGTCGGAATTCATTCAGCTTGAGCAGGAAAACGTCCGAGGCGGGCGCGGCGGACTTCTCGTTCACTTCGAAGGCGGTTTCGCTTCGGACGAGGGGCGATTCCGGCGAACCCAGAAGGTCCAGACCGACCCGTCCGAAGACGTGTACGGTGTTTGCCGGACGGTAATCATCCAAGGTCTCTTCATAGAGGTAGTAGGAACCGTGCGAGTCGGGAACGAACTCCTCCGGGTCACGGACGCCGTCATGGTTTTCGTCATCCCACCGGTATTGTCCCCGTCCGCCGCCGATATACAGATAGTTTTTTCGTTTGGACGCTTCCCGGAGTCTTCCGGCGCGATAGGCTCCCTCCAGACGAATGCGTCCGCCCTCGGGATGGTAGGTCCCCTCCATTTCGGCTTGGTCGGAGGTGTTCCGGGTGTTTCCGGTGATACGCTCACGACGGGCGTACAGGGTTCTCAATGAACCCGAGATTCCCCTGCCCACCGTTAGCGCGGCACTTCCGCCCCGGACCCGGGAGCTGTCCTCCCATCCCGAACGCAGGGCAAGTTCGGTGCGGTGGTGCCATTCCAGTTCTCCCCGCAGGAATTCTCCCCCGGGAGTCCGGATACGGGCCATGAGGTCGTTCCAGCCGGCGCCTTGCGGCGTTTCGCTCTCAAGCTCGGCACGTTCCCGCTCCCAGGTCAGGGAGGGAACGAATCCCCGGAAGTCCAGCCGGGCCTCTCCCCGCAGACGGCTGATATCCGTTCCGGCCAGACCGGGAATCCCGGACCGGCTGATGCGGTGCGCCTCCATGCGGATATCGCCGCGTTCCCGGAGGCGGATCGTTCCGGCCGTCCCGGTCCGCTCCGAAACCGTTCCGTCGCCGAACTCAGCTCGTCCCGCATCCGCCGTGATCCCTGTCCCGGCGAGCCGTCCGTCGGCGACCGAAACTCCGCCGGAGTACTCCGTGATCTCCTCACGCCCCGAGGGCAGAATGAGGGGTAGTCCCCAGCGACGGTTTTCTTCGGCGGTGCGGTCACGGTCGAGAGGGCGGAAAGTCTGTCCCCGGGCCTGACGGTTTACTGAAAACCCGAACCGGATCGGGAGCGCAGCATCCACCGTGGGGGACAGGGAGACTCCGGCCCGGTAGGCTCCCCCTCCGTTATCAGAGTCATCGCGGCGCGAGAGGCTGTTCCGGTCGTAGGATGAGCCCGCGGTTTCGGTCTCGATTTTCATCCAGGGAAAAGGTTCGGCGGACACCTGTATTCCGGCGATTCCGTGGGTAACCGGCGCGGGGACCGTTCCCACCGGTTCATAGGAAGCGCCGGAGCCCGGACCTCTCTGCTCGGGGGGGACGAACGCATAAATCCCGCCCCCGGTGTACCGGTAGGAGCCCCGGTCTTCGCCGGCCCAGGAGAAGGTTACATTATACCGTCCCGCGCCCCGCGGATTGAATACCAGCCGTCCATCCACAAGGTCGTAGGAACCGGTGGAGTCACCCGCCGCCGGGCGAATTCCGCTCACAATGGCAAGGGAATCTCCCGCCTGGGATAGTGCATACCGGGTCAGGTCGTCAAGATCGGTGAGCACCGGGCGGGAAACGTCATCGGCCTCGCGTGCCGCCGAAACAGCCACCCTGATTCTTCCACCTAGCAGCGAACCGTCCGCACCCGCCGAAGTGAAGGTTCGCCGGTAGCTCTCGCTGGTGTACTCGTAGTCCGCCAAGATGCGAAGGTCGGACCCGATGATGCGTTTCGGGGTGAACGTGACCTCGCCGGTGGTGTAATCGATGGTATAATCCCCGGTATCCCCCCGCTCCATGCGTTCGCCGTTGATCCAGACCCGCTCGGTTCCGGGGATGATGGAGATATCCCTGTTGCCGTCGGCGGCAATGAGCCGGTACGGCCCCTGGTTCCCTTCCACGGGGGAAATGGTCGTGCTCTGGAATCTCCCCTCGGAAACCGCACCTGAACCGAAAGCGGAAAAGCCGCCCGCATTCACGCCGAAACTCGCTCCGGAAAGCCGCCGTGACCAGGAAAGCCAGCGTCCTCCTTCGCGACGGAGATCGGTATCCCCCATGTCCGCGCGGAAGTGTTTGCCCCGAAGCTCGATGAGAACGCGGTCCAATTCGTCCAGTTCACGGGTGTTTCCTTCGGGACTGATGGGAACGTTCTGGTCGGAAATCACCGCATTGAGCGTGATGTCATCGGTGAGCCGGCCGGAGATGTTCAACCGAAGACTCTGGTTGAGAGCGGCCTCGCGTCCGGAGCCCACGTTTACATCGAAGGTTTTTGAGCCGCCGAAGGAGAGGCCCGGGAAAGGGCGGGGCGCCCGCGCCGCCTCGACCCGGTAGTCCGGAACAGGGATCGGCCCGCCAGCGGCGGGTTCGGTTCGCTGGCGGCGCCAGGACGGGGGAATCCAGGACGGTGCTTCGGCGGCGGTCACCACGGCGGAATCCCCCGGGGGGACGGCGCGGGAAAACACAACGCTTCCGGCTGTCCCGTCAGCGGACTCCAGGCCGATTCCGGACGGGTTGGCCCCGGAAGAATCCACCATTGCGCTGCCTTCGAGAAAACGGAAGCCGAGGGAGTAAGGCCCGGGAGTACTGTCGCCGCGCACCACCGCCCGTCGCCGGGGTAGGGTGTCCGCACCGGAGGGGGTCGCGGACGGACCGGTGATCGCGAGAACCGCGAGGAGTATGCACAGGGTGGGGAACATGCACTTCATACGTTCTTATACTCTCCGGGTTCCGGCGGAGACGCAAAAAAAACGGATCCGGCGCTCTTCGGTTTCGAAAAGCCGGACGGACCGGTAATATGAAGCATGAATCGTCTGGAAGAAAGGTGAAAGAAAGTGCCAAAGTGCCAGGGAGCCAGAGAGCCAAAGGGAAAGAAGGATATGAAGACCCGTTATCGGCTGTTTCCATATGCCGGACGGTCAGTGGAACATGGACCATCAGGAAAACGTGGAAACCGGTCCGGTCGGATGAATCCAGCGTTTCCGCTTCACCAAAGCCGGATCTCTAAACCGCACATTTCCCTTCATTTGATGTCCCGTGTGCATTATCATATCCGAAGGCGGGAAGTTCCTCCCGCCGGTTATCGGGAGATTGGTCATGCGTGATTATTCCCTTCGTCTGCTCAACGCCCCCGTGGATGTGAGCGGCGATTTTCTCAAGATGGAAAACGAATACTTTCTTGCCTGGAACGCCGCTTCCTTCGATCCGGAAACCGGCGCGGGAGAACTGGTCTGGAAACGCCACCGCCGAGCCGTCCGCAACGGTTTCGGCATCATGAACACTCCCTTCGCCGAAACCGAAGGCTGGGAATTCCCACCGGGAGAGTATCCGACAGATTACACACTCCCCTTTTCCGTAGAGTACGTTACTCCCCGGACGGTCCGGGTGCGGGTCGCCGTGCGTACGGGGCCGCTGCCCGAGGAGGAATCCCTGATGCTCCTGGAGGAAGCGGCGGCGGAGCCGGGTAGGGAAGATGTTTGGGAAACCGGGGGCGATGGTGACGAGACGGTGTATCGTCTGGAGGGCGGAACGGTCACCGTGCGACGTGATCCCTGGCGCATCGAATTCCGCGATCCCCGGGGACGGCTGCTTACCGGCACACAGCATGTCTCGGATACCTTCGCTCTCATGAACAGCGATCCCCTGCCTTTCTCTTTCGTGCGACGGGCGGAAGATCACCGGCGGAGGCTCGCGGCGGTGTTCTCGCTGGCGCCGGGGGAGCGCATTTACGGCGCCGGGGAATCCTTCACCCGCCTGGACAAGCGCGGCCAGAAGGTCGTGCTCTGGGCCACCGACACCCTGAGTGTCCAGACCGGCGAGATGTACAAACCCATTCCCTTCTTCATGAGCAGCCGCGGTTACGGCATGTTTGTCCACACCTCCGCGCCGGCGACCTTCGATTTCGGGTATTCCTATGACGCCGCCAATATCATCACACTCGGTGATGAGCACCTTGATCTCTACTTCTTTTTCGGCGGGCCAAAGGAAATTCTGGCGGAGTACACCGCGCTCACCGGCCGGGCTCCGGTCCCGCCGCTCTGGTCCTTCGGTCTCTGGATGAGCCGTCTCACCTACTGGTCCGAAATCGAGGGCCGCGAGGTGGCCCGCCGCTTCCGGGAGGAGGAGGTTCCCTGCGATGTCATCCACTACGACACCGGGTGGTTCGAGACCGAATGGCGCTGCGACTACCGCTTTTCCACGGAGCGGTTCGCGGATGTTCCCCGCTTCCTTTCGGAACTCCGTCGCGAGGGGTTCCGTGTTTCGGTCTGGCAGCAGCCCTATTTCAACCCCAATAACCCCCTTTACCGCGAGGCCATGACCAAGGGGTACGCCGTGCTCGATGCCGACGGCGCGCTGCCCGGCGAGGATGTCATCGTGGACATGAGTAACCCCGACGCGGTGAAGTGGTATCAGGACCTGCTGGCCGGGGTGCTCAAGCTGGGAGTTTCGGCCATCAAGGCCGATTTCGGCGAGGCCGCGCCCCTCACCGGGGTGTATGCCTCCGGGAAGAGCGGCTTTTTCGAGCACAACCTCTATCCGCTGCGGTACAACCGGGCAGTGATGGAGGTGACCCGCGAAATCACCGGGGACTCGATCATCTGGGCCCGGAGCGCCTGGGCCGGAAGCCAGCGCTGCCCCGTACACTGGGGCGGCGATGCCGAAAACACCGGTTCGGCCATGCTCGCCACGCTTCGGGCGGGGCTCTCCCTCGGGCTCTGCGGGTTTACCTTCTGGAGCCACGATATCGGCGGGTTCGTGCGGGAGTCTCCCCGGGAGCTCTACCGCCGCTGGATGCCCTTCGGGATGCTCGCCTCCCACAGCCGCTGCCACGGGCTTCCGCCCAAGGAGCCCTGGGCCTACGACGAAGAGTTCACCGCCGACTTCCGACGGGCGGCGGAACTGAAATATCGTCTCATGCCCTACATATACGCCCAGTCGGTTGTTTCGGCCCGGACCGGGCTGCCCATGCTCCGGGCGCTCTTCCTCGAATACCCGGACGACCCCGGAAGCTGGACCGTGGAAGACCAGTATCTCCTGGGGAGCGATCTTATGGTCGCCCCGCTCTTCGAGGAGACCGATGAACGCGCGGTCTGGCTCCCGCCCGGCTTCTGGCACGACTACCAGACCGGCCGGACCTATCCGGGCGGACGCTTTCACACCATCCGCGCCGGGGAAATCCCGGTGGTTCTCCTGGTGCGCGACGGTGCCGCGATTCCCCACATCGGCCTCGCCCAGTCCACCGCCTTCATGGACTGGAGCCGCATCGAACTCCGTGTGTTCGCGGAGGAGGCGGAGACCGCATCCGCGCTTTTCGCCCTTCCGGAGGACAACGCCCTCCACACCCTCTTCCTGGAACGGGAAGGCTGGGCTTTCCAACTGGCGGAAGACCCGTTGGGGGGGAAGGTGATGTGGGAGATCAGCGTGGCCGGGGAGTAGGGAAAAGGGCTTGAATGGGGATGCGCGGGAATACCCCGGAAAAGATTGTCTGAATGGGGATGCGGGGGATGCATGGGATAAAAGATGATGAAAGACAAATACGGCGGATGCGAGATTTGTTCATCCTCTTTTCATCCTGCTTTTATCTCCGGGCCCCCGGGCGAATCGGTACGATTCGACTGGGGTGTTTCCGCGCATCCCAATTCAGACAGGTAGTTGGGCCTTCTTCACACAAAGGGACAGTCCGTTCACAAATTTTTTTCCGAAGCACCACACTCATCACGAGAGGGGGAGTTCATGAAACGACGTGACGCGATCCGCATGGTTCCGCTGTCCATGGCCGGGCTGGCCGCGGCGGCGCGGCGGGTTTCCGGGCAGGAGCCGGATTGGGGCAAACGCTGGCCGGAGGGCCGTGAGCCGCTGGCCGTGGAGTATTCACGAAAAGTCCGGGAACGGCTGGCCTGGATACGGGAGAACCAGACGGAGAACCTCATGGAGGCTGCCTACGCCATTGCCCAGACCGTTGAGGCGGGCGGGCAGTGCTATCAGGTGAGCTGGGATGCCGGGCACACCGAAGCCGATTCCTGGCCGGGCCGCAACGGCGAGCCGGAAATCCTCTCCACGAGATTCGACCCGAACAAGGCGAAAAAAGGCGACCTGCTCATCACCTCGGGCCAGACCCCGCAGACCGCGGAGCTGAAACAGAAGGGCGTGTGCATTGTCGGATGCACCAGCCCGTGGAGCGGCGACGCCCGCCATGCCGAACTCCTGCGGGACGAGGTGAAGTTGCTCACCCTGAGGCCCTATGCGGATATCTACATCGAGAACCAGGCCACCACGCTCGGCGGCGTGGTGACCGTGCCGGGCATGCCCGCGCCGGTCGGTCCGGTATCCGGCATCACCGGCAAAACCACGCTCTGGATGATGCTCGCCGACGCCTCCCGGATTCTGGCCCGCAAGGGAATAAAACGTCCGGTCAGGGGCGACGAGCCCGAGGTGACCGGGAAAACGGTGGACTACAAATCCTTCACCGAGTGGGCCGACCTCCGCAAGCCGCTCATGGACGATTACTACCTCGCGGTCATGAACCAGCTCGAAATGGTGTTCGCGGAGTACGGCGCCATCCGGAAAATCGCCTCCCTCGCGGCGGAAACCTCGCTCAGGGGCGGGATGATATGGGGGTACAGCCGGTACAACTCCATCGCCGGGGAAGCGAGCACCCGCCGGAGCGGGCTTTCCATCACCCAGGGCATCTACGGCTCCCAGTTGGACACTCCGGAGAAGCGGAAGAACATGCCCGGCTCTCCCAAAGACTGTGTCATCATGGGAATCACCAAACCGGATGACGAGGTGGACCTGGCCTTTCTCGACCTCTTCCGGGAGCGCGGAATGAAAGTCGTCTCCCTCGGTCCCACGACCCGGAGCACCGCGATACCCGAGGGACGCACCGTGCCGAAGGAAACCGACCTCCACGTTGGGCGCATGTGCGACACCTACGGTCTTTTCGCCATTCCCGGCTTCATCCGGCGCATCTGTCCCACCTCCGGCGTGGTGCTCGACCACCTGTGGTGGGTCACCATGATGGAGACGGTTCAGCAGTACATCGAGAAATCCGGCGGCGATGTCCCCGGCGTGTACCTTTCGGCGGCGCTCAAGGGCGGACGGGAGCACATGCACCGCATGCTCCTGAATTACCGGGATCGGTGAAACAAGAAGAAACCCGGATATGCAAATCCCCTCTCCGGCTCTGGCGCTGGCGAGGGGATTATTGTTTGCGGCGAAAAACGGTCCCTACTTAACCATCAGCATCTTCCCTGTGGCAACCATTCCTCCCGATTCCAGCCGGGAGAGGTATACCCCCGAACTCACCGGCGCACCGGCCTCGTCCCGGCCGTCCCAGATCATTTCATGCGTTCCGGCGGCAATATTCCCGGAGAGAAGCGTCCGGACCCTCTGCCCGGTGACCGAGTAGACGGTGAGCGTGGCGTTCCCCGGAGCGGGGAGGGTGAACGAGATGATCGTGGAGGGATTGAACGGGTTGGGCCGCGCCGGGTTCAGGCTGAATACCCGGGGGGATTCCTCCACCGAGACCGGGCCGGAATCGAAGGAGAACTTGCACACCCACGAATCGATTTCACCATTGAACGTACGATCCCATGCCCCTTCCGTGGTGGGGAAATCCCTGGAATCGGTTGTCCCCGTCAGATAGGCGTTCCCGAACCGGTCGATCGCCAGGTCTCTGAACGTTTCGGTATCGGCCCCCCCGATGTAGGTCAGGTAGAGCATCTTCGACCCGGACGGATCCATCTTTCCGAGAAAAGCATCGGACATTCCCCCGTTGTAAGATTGATCGAAGGCGTCCGGAGTCACCGGAAGTGACGCAGGAAAGTACTGACTGTTGGAAGCATTTCCTCCCATCAGGATGTTTCCCCCCGCATCAACTTCGAGGTCATAGACCCGGTCTTGGAACAGATAGGTCGAAAACAACAGATCGCGGCCCGATGGCGAGATTTTGCACAGCAGCGCAAGTTTCATTTCGCCTTCGAAGGGATTCTCCGATATGGGGAAATACCGGTCCGGGGAAGGTGCCCCGGAAAGGTAGACCGCTCCGGATTCGTCCGCGTAGACCGCAAGCGGATGCAAGTGGAAGAGGAATGAAGAGTACAACAGTTCGCCGTCGGGACTCAGTTTGGAGAGATATCCGTTAAAAAGAATGGATGCGTTTGGGGAGTGATCGAGACGGGAATCGAGCGCGTTTGCGGTGATCGGAAATTCGGGATCGAAGGTGATCCCGATCAGATAGGCATTCCCCGCACGATCGACATCCATCCCGGTCAGATTAGGATAGTTGCCCCCGACTTTTTTTCCGCCGAACCAGGTGGC
>JAWLHT010000115.1:0-14591 GCA_041690195.1 Candidatus Latescibacterota bacterium | reverse complement strand
GAAGGAATACACGAAATAGTTCGAGAAGGACCCGGCGGTGGCCCGGCGCTTCCAGCCGGTGAAGTTGGATCCCCCCAATGTCGCCAATACCGTGCTCATTCTCCGGGGCATCAAGCCAAATTATGAGAACGCCCATAAAGTCATCATCCGCGACGACGCGGTGAACGCCGCGGCGGTGATGAGCGACCGGTACATCACCGGGCGATTCCTCCCGGACAAGGCCATCGACCTCCTGGACACGAGCTGCGCCCGGATCAAGGTCAATCTCACCACCAAACCCCCGGCGCTGGAGGACAAGGAACGGAAAATCCAGGCGCTGGAACGGGAGAAGCGGGCGGTGGACCGCGACCGGGTGAACGGTTGCCCGGTGGACGAGGAGCAGTACGCCACCATCCTGACCGACATGGAGAAAACCGCGGAGGAAGCCGAAGCGGTGCGGGAACGCTGGCTGCGGGAGAAAGCGGCGGCGGAAAAGGTGCTCTCCCTCCGGGCGGAATACCAGGCCGAGGAGGACGACGAGAAGAAAGTCACGCTCAAGGCCGCCATCGACGAGGCAGGGAAGGAACTGGAAGCCTCCCGCGACGGTGAGCCGCTCATCCACATCGAGGTGAACCCGGATGTCGTGGCCCAGGTCGTGGCGGATTGGACCGGGATCCCCCTCGGGAAGGTGCTCCGGGACGAGGCCCAGTCGGTCATGAACCTGGAGGAGAACCTGAGGAAGCGCATCCGGGGGCAGGATAACGCCCTCGCGCTCATGGCCGAGGTCATCAAGGCCGCCAAGGCGGGCATCAAGAACCCCGACCAGCCGCTGGCGGTGTTCCTGCTGGCCGGCCCCTCCGGCGTGGGCAAGACCGAAGCGGGAATCACCATCGCCGACCTCCTCTTCGGAAGCGACCGGAATGTGGTCACCATCAACATGAGCGAGTTCCAGGAAAGCCATGCGGTGAGCCGCCTTATCGGGTCGCCTCCGGGCTATGTCGGGTTCGGCGAAGGCGGCATGCTCACCGAGGCAGTGCGCCAGAAGCCCTATTCCGTGGTGCTCCTCGACGAAGTGGAGAAGGCGCACCTCGACATCATGAATCTCTTTTACCAGGTCTTCGACAAGGGAACGCTCACCGACGGCGAGGGGAAGGAAATCAACTTCCGGAACACCATCATGATCCTCACCAGCAATCTGGCCTCGGACGTGGTGCAGGAAATGACCGCCGGGGAAGATCAGCCGCCGCTGGACGCTGTGGTGAGCGCCATCCGGCCCCTGCTCTCCAAACATTTCAAACCGGCGCTCCTGGCCCGCATGACCATCGCCCCCTTCTACAGCCTGAATCGGGACGCCATGCGGGGAATCGTGGAACTGAAGCTCGGCAAGGTCCGTCGTACGCTCATGGAAAACAACCGCATGGATCTCTCCTGGTCCCCGGAACTCGCGGACCGGATCGCCGCCCGCTGCACCGAGGTGGAAACCGGCGCCCGCAACATCGACTACATCCTCAACGGCAATCTCCTCCCGCGCCTTGCGCAGCACATCCTCACCCGGATGAGCGAGGGGGAAATGCCCTCCAAGGTGTTCTTCGGTGTGGATGGGGACGGTGAGTTTGCGATCAGTTTTGAGGAATAATCATGGCACTGCTTAATGAAAAACGGTTCTCGTTCATATCGAACGCGCCCGGTCTGCCCGAGGAAACGTTCGCCGTGGTCAGCTTCCGGGGGTTCGAGGGATTATCGATTCCCTACGAGTTCGATATTCTCCTCGTGTCCGAGAATCCCGAAATCGACCTGGACCAGATGATGCAGAATCCCGCCCGCTTCCTCATTCACCGGGAAGACGGGCGGGATGTCCCGTATCACGGCATCCTGCGGCAGTTCGAGCAGATGCACGAGGCCCGGGGGTATACGTTTTACCGGGCGCTGCTCGCCCCGAAACTCTGGTGGCTCTCCCTGACCCGCCATCAGCAGGTCCATCTGGGCGAAACGGTTTCCGATGTAGTGAAGAAAACTTTGCTCGACGGGGGTCTGACCACGCTGGATTTCGATTTCCGGCTCCAGGGAACATATCCGGAGATGGAATATGTCTGCCAGTACGGGGAAACCCATCTCAACTTCGTCGCCCGATGGCTGGAGCGGGAAGGAATCTACTACTTTTTCGAGCAGACGACTGACGGTGAAAAGGTGGTGTTCACCGACACCCGCATTTCCCACACCGGCCTGGCGCCCGGCGGCGATCTCATCTACTCACCCCCTTCGGGTCTGGACGACGCCCGACGGGGGGAGGTCGTCCATGCTTTCACCTGCCGTCAGCGGCAGCTCCCCCGCAAGGTGCTCCTCCGGGACTACAACTACGAAAAGCCATCCCTCGAGATCACCGGGAGCGCCGAGGTAGACCCCCAGGGACGGGGAGAGGCCTATCTCTACGGCGAGCATTTTCTCACGCCGGAGGAGGGAACCCGTCTTGCCGCCATCCGGGCGGAGGAGCTCCTCTGCCGCAGACAGGAGTTCTTCGGGGAGAGCACTGTCCCCTTCCTCACGACCGGGTACACATTCACCCTGAACGACCATTACCGAACCGGATTCAACCGGAAGTACCTTCTGACGGAGGTTACCCACGAGGGCAACCAGACCGGTTATCTGATTTCCGGTGTCATGGAAGCCCTCTCCAATAAGGAGAAACGGGTATTCTATCATAACAGCTTCACCGCCATCCCCGCTGACACCCAGTTCCGTCCGGAACGCAAGGCGGTGAAACCCCGCATCCCGGGAACCATGAACGCCCTCATCGACGCCGAGGGGAGTGGAGACTACGCCGAACTGGACGAACAGGGACGGTACAAGGTGCGTCTGCCTTTCGATATCGACGACGCGCACGGCGCGGGGAAGGCGTCCCATTTCATCCGCATGTCGCAGCCCTATGCGGGTTCGGATTACGGCGTCCATTTCCCCCTGCACAAGGGAACCGACGTGCTGCTTACCTTCATCGACGGCGACCCGGACCGTCCTGTCATCTCCGGCGCAACGCCGAATCCCGAGACGGTCAGCCCGGTGACTTCTGGAAACCAGACCGAGAGCGTCTTCCGCGACAGTTACGGAAACGAGCTCATTTTCGACTCCACGCCCGGAGACGAGCATATCCGCCTGTACAGCCCGAACCATAAGTCGAAGCTCGTGCTGGGAAGAAGCATCGTTTCGACAACGGAAAGTGACGGTTACGAATGGAAGGGCGGGAACAGCGCGGAGTATGGAGCGGGGAATACGTTCGGGGCGTTCGCGGGCAACAGCGCGGAGGTGAAAGCTGGCATATCGGGCGAGGCGTTCGTGGGGCTGGGATACGAACTGAGCATTGCGGGAAAACACGAAGCGCAGATCGGCTACTCCATGGGCCTGCGCCTGGGTCCGGAGTACAAGTACGAAAAAGGGGCCACGGTCGAGATAAACAACGATGACCAGACCAGCATTTCCCAAAAGAGCAACGTTATCAGCGCCAAGGAAACGCTGAACCTGATCGGAGGCGCGGGCGGCCTGCCGACGACGAACACCTCGATCGCCTGGCTTGACAGCAACAAAATCACCCTGACCGTGGGGAAAAACCAGAATCCCGACCAGACGACGCAGGAGAAATGGCGAACTGGAGCGATGATTGCCACGCCGGTCGTCGCCGCCGCCCTCATTGCGATTTTCGGCGGCTGCATGGGAATGTGCATTGAATACGAAGATGAAGACGAGCGGAAACGGTGCATAATCGGGCTGAGCATCGTGGAAGGGCTGCTCATTGTGGCCAACATCATCATCATGGCGCTGCTCGCCAAGGATGCCACCGTCGAAAAGGTCAGCCATTACGACCACCCGGACGACGATATTCTTTCATACCTGAAGCTGCACGACACCGACGGCGTTGATCTGGGCGTCTATAAAACCCAGAAAAAGACCGCCACTATCGAACTCAAGCAGGACGGCTCCGTGGCGGTGAACTCCTCGAAGGACGCCACTTCGAAAAAAATCACCCTGGGAGTGGGCGACCTCGCCGGGGGTGACGACACCCAGGCCGCGCGGGTTATCCTGCAGGATTCCGGCTCTAATATCGAGATCCGTTCCGGAAAGACGCTCATCACCCTGAAGAAAGACGGCGATATCACCATCACCTCCGCCAAGAAGATCAGTATTACCGGTGAAGACGCCATCACCATCACCAGCAAAAAAGATATCACGCTGGATGCGACCAAGGCACAAGTCGTGGCAAAGGGCGGAGTCAAGCACAAGAGCTTCACAATAGCAAAATAACAGGCTCCCCGCTGATTTTCGGGGTAAACGGTGAAGAGAAGGGGCAAAGGCACAGAGGCACAAAGGGAAAGATCATTGGGGCGAGGCACCCCTCACCCGGCCTGAACCGTACGCTCCGGCAGCGATGTCCGCGGACGCAACGGTTTCTTTCTCCTGACTTCCGGCTCCCGACTCCTTTTCCTGCATGCTTCCATGCCGTGCGTTTACCCGTGCAAATCAGCCAGGCGCCCAATAACAGCACCATTTGCGGACAACTATCGTGAGATATGTAAATGAAACACCGCTCACCGGAGCGCACGTTACGGGGAGGCTGAACTTCCCCGGACATTCCCTGACGCTCATCGTGAAAGGGACGTTCGACCTGCGCCACGGGGAACCGTCGGCGCCCGCGGAATCCCCCATTTTCCCTATGGGGGACGAGCTGTATCCGGACGACGGGGAAATGACCGGCGCTCCGCGGTACGAATACGATTTCGCCCAGTTCAAGCCCCGGGCGGACCTGCTGCTGGCCGGACACTGCCACCCCGCCGGGGGAAAGCCGGTTCCCGCCAGCCGGGTCACGTTCCGCGTGGGACCCTGGTCACGCTCGCTCTACGTTTTCGGCGACCGTTTCTGGAAAGGCCTCCCCGGAATGCGGGCGATTTCGACTCCCGATCCCTTCACCAGCATGGAGCTGCGCTATGAAAACAGCTTCGGCGGGCCGGAGGATGCCCGCAACCCGGTCGGGAAGGGATGGGGCGAACGTACGGACCAAGCGGGGAACCGTGTCTGGCCGCTCCCCAACATCGAAGACCCGGACCACCTGATCGATTCACCCTCCAGCAGGCCGGAGCCCGCCGGGTTCGGACCGCTGGGAAAGATGTGGAAACACCGGGCCTCTCTTCTGGGAACGTACACGAAAGATTGGAAGAACACCCGCTGGCCGTGGTATCCCGCCGATTTCGACGGGAGCCATTTCAACGCCGCGCCGCCGCAGATGCAGGTGGAAGGATATCTCCGGGGAGACGAGCCGCTTTTTTTCGAGAACCTGCACCCCGAACACCCCCGCTACGAGTCGCGCCTGCCCGGGCTGCGGGCGCGGTGCTTCCTGAACCGCCGGGAGAGTCCGGATTCGGACCGGATGCGCTTCGACGAGGTTCCCATGCTGCTCGACACGCTCTGGGCGGACATGGACAACGAACGGCTCGTTCTGGTCTGGCGTGGGAATACACCGGTATGGTCGGAGGATTTCGAGGAAGTCAGCCATCTCTTCATCATGTCGGAGCGGCTCGATGCGGACCCGGCCCCGCCCGGACGCTGCCGCGAGCTGTTCCTCGCCGCGCTCACCGCGGAGGAGGCGGGGTTCGCGCTCGAACCGGAAGGCACGAGCGCATCCCAGCCGGTGGAATCCGCAGCTCCCGTGGAAGCCGCGGCCGCATCAGTGGCCAGCGCCGCGCCGGAAGCCATCGTCCCCGCAGCGGAAGCGCAGGAGGAGCAGCCGGAAATAAAGCTCGACCCTGCCGAAATCAAGGCCCGCGCGAATGCCATACTCTCCGGTGCGGGCATGGATATGGACGCTCTCTCTCCCGAAACGCGGGCAAGAATCGACCGGGAGATGGACAGTCTCCTGAACGACATGACAGAGACCGATACCACAAAGGTGGTGGAAAAACGGAAGGCGGAGCTGGAATCCAAACTGGCCGATACGCTCGCCCCCGTCGGTCTTGATCCCCAGAACCCGCCTCCGGTCAGCGTTCAGGCCCGTCAGGAGCAGATAGTGATGCTCAACGGTCTGGGAGTGGGCAACGCGGAAGAACTGTTCCAGGACCCGGATTTCGCCCGCATGATGAACCTCTTGTCCGCCATGTACACCCATGCCGGATTCGACCCGGAGAACCTCGCCCCGCTTATGAAACGGGCGAAAATGCAGATGGAGCACTTGAACAGGACCTTCTCCGGGTCCCCGGATTTCAACGGTTCCGGAACGGACCAACCTCCCCCGGAAGACGGGAGCGGCGATGAACATTGACGACAGCGGGTTTCAGCCACCCGAACCGCTTTCACGTGCGGAAATCATGGAGAAAATATCGCGGGGTGAGCCGCTCGAAGAAGAATGCTGCGCCCGGGCGGAGCTCTCGGGCCTCGACCTGGCGGGAGCCGATTTCTCCCGCGCCGTCCTGTCTGACGCCCGTCTCGCGGGCGCAAACCTGACAGGAGCGGTCATGTCGGGCGCAAACCTCCGCAACGCCGTACTGGACGGGGCTGACCTCACCGGCGCGAACCTTTCGGGTGCGGACCTTTCCGGGGCCTCGCTGGAGAACGCCCGCCTGGAGAATGCCGATTTCACCGGCGCGAACCTGGAAAACGCCCGCCTGACCGAAATCCGGGCCGTCGATGCAATATTCGAGAACGCCCGGATGCGCGGCGCGGACCTCACGCGGGCCCTGGCCGCCGGGGCGGATTTCGCGGAAGCCGACCTCTCAGACGCGATTTTTGGAGAGAGCGACTGTTCCGGAGCGGACTTTTCGCACAGCCGTCTGGACCGGACGAGCTTCCACGGAGCGAATCTTACCGACGCCTCCATCGAGGGAGCTTCCGGAACGGGAGCGGATTTTTCCCGCGCCGTCCTGGTGCAGCTCCGGGCCTCGGAGGGGTGCGTCCTTTCCGGAGCGTCGCTGGTCGACACGGTCGCGACCGAGTCCATCTGGCACAATGCGGTGCTGGATAACGCTGACCTCTCCTTTTCCCGGATGGAGGGCGCGGATTTCGCGGAGGCGTCCCTGCAAAACGCCAACCTGTACGGCGCCGACATGCGGTTCGCCCGGTTCCGGAAGGCGGACCTCCGGGGGGCGAAGCTGGTGAGCATGAACCTTTTCCAGGGGAGCCTGGAAAAGGCGGATCTGACCGACGCCGACCTGAGCGGATCGAACCTGTACGCTGTCGAATTCCTCGACGCGAGATTCGTGCGCACCCTCACCAAAGGAACTAACCTGAATATGACCAAACTGGCGAATCTCTGATATGGAAGACTTCTCCGAACTGTTCGGCGGCTATTCGCTCGATGATTTCAAAAATCTCGGCAAAAGCTTCCTGAAGGAAGAAGACGTCCGGGCCAGAATCCTCGAAGGCGAATCCCTGGCCGGAACGAAGATCATCGGGGTGGACCTGAGCGGAGTGAACCTGCGCGGGTATATGCTGGAAAAAACCACGTTCATGCAGGTGAAGCTGCGCGATGCGGACCTCTCCGGATCCCGTCTCGCCACCTCCATGTTCAGCAACTGCGACCTGAGCGGGGCGAACCTCTCCGGCGCGGACTTATCCGCCGCCGTCATGACCAACACCGACTGCGCGGGAGCAAACTTTTCCGGTGCGGTCCTGAAAAGCTTCCGGGCCGAAACGGAACTCGTTTTCACCAAGGATATAACGACCGTCGCAGTCCCGCCGGAAATGAAAGATCTTCTGGAGAGGGGCCCTTCCCCCGACATGCCGTCCCTGGAGGAAGTCCTGGGGAAACTCGGCATCGGGATGTCCGACTTCTTACCGGGAAGTTGCAGCATGGCCGGGGCGGTGTTTTCAGACGCCAAGTTCCATCAGGCCAGATTCGAGGGGATCACGCTGGACCGCGCCCGCTTTAATGGGGCGGATATCGAATCCTCGGCTTTCGAGAAGTGCTCCCTCAACGGCGCGGACTTCAGCCGGGCGGGCGTCCGTAAAACGGCGTTCTCCGATTCCCCGCTCAACGCTTCGCAATGGGCCGGTGCGACGGTTTCCGACTCGCAGGTCAGCCGCTGCGGCATGGAAGCCGCCGACCTGGCCGAAACCGCCTGCGAATCGGTGGAATGGACAGCGATCGATTTCACCCCGGTGCTGAACCTGCCGATAAACTTCCCCGGCTGCGTCTTTACCGGATGCACGGTCCCCGGCCGGGACTTTTCCGGGGGAGACCTGCGGGGCGCACGGTTTGACGGCTCCGATTTCTCCCGCGGGGTGTTCCGGGATGCCGATCTTTCCGGCCTCATCTGCAACGACTCAACGGTCGCCGGATGCGACTTGAGCGGAGCCCGGCTCGATTCCGCCGTGATAACCGGATCCCGGTTCTCCGGCTCCCTCTTCCGTCGCGCCGGGATGGAAAACACGGAAGCGTCCGGAACGGAAATGGAGGAGTGCGACTTTACCGAAACGCATCTCTCCGGCTTAAAGCTCTCCGGGATGAAATGCGCCGGATCCCGGTTCTCCGGGGCTGATCTCGGCGATGCGGAAATTGCCGGTTCGGATTTCACGCGCGCGGTCATGCCCCGCTGCCGCATGGGAAACGCTCGGTTCACGGAGACGACGCTGGATGAAGCCATTTTGCGGGAAGCGGAGGTCAGGGGCGCGAAGTTCTTCACCTGCGGACTGGAAAGCGCGGATCTATCCTCCTGTGGGCTCGGCGAAACGGAATTCGCCGACTCGAACCTCCGGCGGGCATCGCTGCGGCAGACGGCGCTGGCGGGCGTCATCTTCCGCACCTGTCTCATGGAGGAAGCCGACCTGGGCGGAACCGATCTCCGGGGCGCGAACTTCGTCGGAGGGCAGTTATCCGGAGCGCGGTTCACGGGGAGCGATCTCACCGATGCTGATCTTTCCGGAGCCCGCCTGGACCGCTCCGATTTTTCCGAAGCCCTCCTGAAGGATGCGCTCATCACCGATGCCGACCTCTCGGAGGCGATTTTCGCCGGTTCGCGGATCGAGGACTGCCAGATGAGCGGAAGCGATATGGAAGGAGTCGATCTCCGGGGCGCGAAAATACGGCAGACCGCATTCGACGGCGTCGATTTTACAAAAACGAAGATTGAAAGGAACGAATTCGTGCTGTGCAGTCTGACCGGCGCCTGTTTCCGGGGAATGGACCTGTCGGGATGCACCTTCACAGATTCCGACCTCACCGGCGCGAATGCCTCGGGAGCAAATTTCGAACGTGCCGTCCTGGACCAGGTTGCCTTTGCCGGGACCGACCTGTCCGGCGCGGTTCTCCGGAACGCGTCGGTCCAGACCGCGGATTTCACCGGGAGCGATCTATCCGGGGCGGTCTGCGCGGGATCGGATTTTCGCTGTTCCCGGTTTGAAAAAGCCCGCCTGCCCCGGGCGGATTTCACCGGCGCGCGGCTGGACCGGGCCGAGTTTCCCGGCGCGGACTGCACGGCGGCGCTGTTTCACCGGGCGCGCCTCGTCTATGCGGATTTCTCCCATGCGGACCTCTCCGGGGCGGATTTAACCGGCGCGGACCTCACCCAGAGCATCCTGCACTGCATCGTGGAGCGGCACACGGTCTGGAAACACGCGGCGCTCGACAAGGCCGAATACACGGACCCCGATCTGGCGGAAGCGGAAAACTGGCGTCCGCCCCCCAGGAAACAGTAGGCGCGGATTTCGCGAACTATGCGCGGAAGGGTTTCTCCCGCGCGGTACTTACAGCTACAAGGAGTCATGCCATGTCGTCATTTCCGGAACCAACCGGCATCATGTCCGCGGCGCGGTATTTCGGGCCCGCGGAGGTGACCGGAACGAATGAAACCAGCGGCCTTTTCCGGGTGTCGTTCCCCCATCCGGGGAGCGAATCGGGCGTCATCACTCCCTGGGCCCGTCTCGCCCTTCCCCTGTCCCACGGTTTGCACGACGGAGACCGGGTGCTGGTCGCCGGAAACGAAAATGAGTTCTACATCATCGGCGTGCTGGGAGACCTTTCGTCCGTGCGGCCCCCGGAAAACCGCCTGGAGCTGTCCTGCGGGGTTGCGGCGGAACGGACGGGCGCTCCCGGCGCAGAGACCCTGCGGGTGCTTACCGGGCAGGGCGGTGTTCTGTTCGAGTACGATTCGCGGATCGGGAAAAGCAGGGTGAGCGCACCCTCGGGCGACCTGGAATTCCACGCGGAAAACGGGGAGATCGTCCTGTCCTCATCGAAAGGGATCCGGCTGACGGCTCCGGGCGGCGAGGGAAAGGGCGGGGCCGGGCTCACGCTTGCCCCGGACTCCCTGCACCTGACCGGGGCCCGCGTCGGAATCACCTCGGAGGAAGGCGACTTCCGGATCGGGAACACCCGCTACATGGGGGATGCCTTTTCCGGAAAGGTCAAATCGGTCGGGATTGTCATGAACCGCCTGGAAACGACGGCGGAAACGGTCGTTCAGAAGGCGAAGAACATCTATCAGACGGTCGAGGAGCTGGCCCAGATGCATGCCGGAAGGATGCGGGCCCTGATCGAGTCCACCTGGCATGTAAAAACCCGGCGGACTTTCCTCAAGTCGGACGGCGATGTGAAGATCAACGGCGACAAAATCTATCTCGGATAGGGGAGGAACGCATGTTTCCCGGATCGACCAAAGCAGGCGGACAGTGTATGGGGATGCCCGACGTGTGCCTGACCCCGGCGGGCCCGGCCGGACAGGTCCCCATGCCCTATCCCAACACCGGCATGATGAACCAGGCGAAGAAGACCTCGACGAAAGTCAAGTTCGTAAACAAGGACGTCGTCACCCTGAAATCCGAAATACCGAAATCGATGGGCGACGAGGCGGGAACCGGAAAAGGCGTGGTTTCCGGCATGAACATGAACAAGATCACGTTCAAAAAGGGAAGCGCCAAGGTCAAGGTCGAAGGCCAGCCCTGTGTGTTCCAAACCTCCACCTGCGGGCATAACGGCGCCAACGCCAATGTGCCCGCGGGCACGGTGGTGGCCCCGTCCCAGACGGCCGTGATCATCCTGGCATAACGGTGGCTCCGGGAACGGTGGTTTTTCTGTGCGGCCTTGAATGAATGGGAGTCAACGCTCCTGAAACTCCCGGCGCGGCTCTGCCGCCCAAAATCGGGCGGCCACTCCCGAGTCACGGGAGATAAAAAAAATACTGAACCATTCCCGGGCCAATCCGTTCACTCTTCACTTTTCACTGTCACTCACCCTTCGGGAAACGACCCATGAAAAAAATCTGGATCACCGCGCTGGAAGCGCCGGAACAGTCCGGTGCACAGGTACAGGCCCTCATGGCCTTGGTGCGTTCGTACGGCCTCGAAGGCGGCGGGCATTTCTGGCAGGATGACCTGCCGAAGGCCGCCTGGCTCGGGGCGTTGGAATCGCTCGCCGAACGCGAGACCGCGCTCTGGATCATCGCCGCGTCGAAGAAAAGCCTGGAATCCGCCTCCGTGCGGTACGGCCTCGGGCTGCTTTCCCTGACAGTTCAGGCGAAACGGGGGTACGGCTTCCCAATTTTCGTGCTGGATACGGACGAGGGGCTGGACGCCGCCTCGCTCCCCGCTCCGCTCCGGGGCGCGGAACTGTTTCCCATCGGGTTCTCCTCGCTGGGAGCCAAACTCGCTGCCCGCGCCAACATGCCGATGAAACCGCTGAACCCGGGATACCGGCTCGATCTCCACGCCAGCGAACATTTTGGCCTGTGGTTCGAGGTCGGCCCCGATACCGGCGAGACATGGAACGGCGCACTGCTCGGGGTCGCGGGCGGAGCCATTGACTTTCACGGAGTCGGCCCGGCGGGCGCGCTCCCCCACAAGGCGGTGCTCGAATACCCCATGCAGGGGCTCACCCTGGAATCGGGCGGCAAAGAATACACCGCCTGGGGTGTGCAGAACCACCTCGACAGCGATACATCGTATTATGTCCGGGTGCGGGATATTCCGGAAAGCATGGTGTTCGGTCCGCTGGAGGGCGGCGACGGCGTTTTCTCGGTGGGGTTCTGAGCCGACATTCCCGATACCAAGGCAGTTGCCCGCTGGACGGCAAGCGAGGGAACTGAGGGGCTTTATCGTAAACAGAAGCAGATAGTAATGAACGGTTGTTTTTGTGATTCAGGCCTGAAAAGCTAACTCACCCCTCGTTCCCCTCTCTCGCAAGAGAGGGGATGACTCGTTATCGGCCGTCTCGGTGCTTCCTGTGGCTCACTTCCCCCTCTCTCTGGAGAGAGGGGGCCAGGGGGCATTGTCGTAAACTTAAGGCTGGGATGCGGAGTAAATGATGCTCATGGGTACTCCTGGCGCCACTGAACCCTCTGCCGCCTCCGGCGGCATCTCCCTTGTCAAGGGAGATAGAAGAGCAACGTCATCATCGCCCTGCTGGGGCTTGTTTTCTCAGTTGTCCCCCTTAACAAGGGGGATGTCCGGAGGACAGGGGGTTCAGCTCCCCGTGAGTGCCCATACGATACATCCGTTCCAGTATCACCCCTTAAGTTTACGACAATGGGGCCAGGGGGTGAGTTACCGGCCAAAGCTACCACTGATTATCTTATAGCACTCATGCGTGTCGGTAGTTTTCCTTCTGTTTACGACAACGAGATCAAGGAGACGAGTTAGACTGGAGGATAGGTAAAGACTCCGGTCTTCCCGAAAAGGGAACCGGGGGCAAGTCGGTTTTCAGGCCGCGACCGGGCAAACGGTCACTCCTGGCCGGGGGTCGGGAGGGCGCGGAAGGTGAAATTCCGGAAAGTCACTGTCCCCTCACCCCCGGCGAATACCCCGGCGCGCAGACTCAGAAACCCGCCGAAGGTGTTGTGGTGATACCCGGATGAGTCAATCGAACGGTCGGATTTTTTCCACTTTCTTCCATCCGGACTGAAGTAGACGCTCACCTCGTGAGAATCGTTGACCACCTTCAGAAACACTCGCGTCCCCACCGTGTTCGCCTCCCGCACATACGGTCGTCCCCGCATGTACGTGATGACCCCATCCTTTTCAACCCCTACCCCGCAGTATGTCTCCGGGCTGTAGAAGAGGAGCAGGCCGCCGACCGCTCCGGGAGAGATCTCCGCCTCGACGGTGATCTCGTAGGCATGGTCCGGTGGCGTGCAGAGGAGCGGCGTGCTGTCGGTGGGAGTTTTGCCTTCGGCCCGCATCACCAGCCCGTTCGGGGTAAAAGCGAGACGTTCCGGTTCGTACTCCCGGAAAAACTGCCACTGGAGGCCAAGCCGGCTGCCGGAAAACGTGTCGGAAAGCGGCAGCACCGAAGGAACGACATCACCGGCGGGTTTGCGGATGGGACGCGCGGGGTCGGTCCCTTCGGGAACCCGGAACCACCCGTCGGAGGTCCACTCGATGGGCTCCATGAGCATCTGGCGGCCGAGGGTGTGAAATCCCTTCTCATAGGCGTGATACAGGATCCACCAATTTCCAGCGGCGTCGTCCACCAGGGTGCCGTGCCCGCGCGACCACCAGCGCTCTTCCTTGCTCCGGGTATGCACGATGGGGTTGTAGGGCGAATGTTCCCAGGGTCCCCAGGGAGTTTTGGCGCGAGAGGAAGCGACCATATGGCTTGTGGCCGGTCCGGCAGTGCCGCCCTGCGCCACGGTGAGGTAGTAATATCCATTCCGTACGGTGAGTTTGGGGGATTCCAGGCAGAAGCACTCCACGTTCCACTCCTCCGGGAACCGCCAGCCGTGATAGACTCTTTTCGGTTCACCGATGACCGAAAGCCCGTCATCCGCGAGCGTCACAAAAAAGCCATCGGAAAGATGCAGATACCGTTTGCCGTCCGGCCCGACCACATGGCCCGGGTCGATACCGCGCACCTTCAGGTCCACCGGTTTGCTCCAGGGTCCTTCCGGGCGGTCCGCGGTCACTACCCAGTTCGTTCCTCCGGCCGGGAAATAAATGTAATAGCGGTTCCGGTGATGCACCAGTTCGGGCGCCCAGACCGAACCCACCGAGTCGGTGAGCGCATGGCAGAGCGGCCGCCAGTTGACCAGGTCCCGGGAGTGCCAGACCAGGAGTCCGGGATAGTATTCAAAGGAAGAGTGGGTAAGGTAGAAGTCTTCTCCGACGCGGACAACGGAAGGGTCGGGATAATCGCCCCCCATAACCGGATTCTCGTACCGCCCGTCGCCCCGGTCCGGACCGTGGTGGTTTTCAGCGGATGATTCGGCGGCTCCGGCCAGGCATATGGTCAGGAAAATGGCGAGGATGGTCGGCGTGTTCATCGGGCGCTCCCGTTTGTTAGACTCTGGTTGAGACAGAAGTTCTCTCCGTGCTCCTGAATACCTGGCGGAATACTAAGAGTGGTGTTCCGGTCTTCCGTATTCCCTTTATTTCCCCCGAAATAACTGACATACTCTGCGCTCCATCCATCATCCGGCCAGCCCGCTCCGGTTATGGATGAAGCCGACCCGTTCCCGGCTGCTCAGTCCGCCCCCCATTGTCGTAAACATAAGCGATTAGTAGTGAAGGGTATCTTGCGGTACAGGTCGGGAAATCTAACTCACCCCTCATTCCCCTCTCTCGGTGAGAGAGGGGATGACTCGTTATCGGCCGTCTCGGTGCTTCCTGTGGCTCACTTCCCCCTCTCTCTGGAGAGAGGGGGCCAGGGG
>JAWLHT010000114.1:0-14702 GCA_041690195.1 Candidatus Latescibacterota bacterium | reverse complement strand
TGCAAACAGAACCAGACGTCGTTCGTGTCGCGTACCCGGAAGCGAATAAGCTATGGATTCCCGGAACACATACTCTTCACCGAACCGTTGCAGCGCCTCGGGCACCTCATCTTCTCCGTGCGGACCTTTCATGAGAATCACTGTTCCGCCCGGTTCCAGCAAATTTCTCACCCGTCCGAGCGTTTCCGCGGCCGATTCCACCGCCCGGGTGATAGCTCCTGCATAGGGTCCTTCCGGGCGTCCTGCGACAATCCCCCGCCCCAGGACCTCGATGCCCTTCAGGCCAAGCCGCTCAATCACCATGCGCAAAAAATCATTCCGCTTCGAACGGCTCTCGGCGAGGGTGACGTGACATTCGGGAACCGCGATTTTCAACGGAATTCCGGGAAACCCCGCACCGGTGCCGATATCGACAAGCGGAGAAGGGAGATGAATCTTCCGGGGCACAATGAGGCAATCGACATAGTGCTTTTCCACAAAGTCGCGGAAACTCCGAAGACGGGTAAGATCATACTCCTCGTTGTGTTCACGGATGAGCCGATGATACCGCCAAAGGAGATCAAGCTGCCTCGGGGTCAGATCTATTCCTGCGGTTCTGATCAGTCGTCCCAGGTTTTCCCTGTTCTCTGTTCTGTCGTCGGCAGATTTCACTGCGGTGCGCACATTTCGTTTATTAGGTACCCGTTGCACCGCTTATCCCCTTGAAAGGTGTGTGGGAAATGATTAGATTATTCCAGTGAGAATATTTTCAATATAATCAAGGACCTTCAGCATGTCAACTTCCCCCGGAGAGCGACTTCCCACCATTCTCTTTGAAGATAACCACCTGCTTGTTGTGAACAAACCCGCCGGTATTCTTACCCAATCCGACCGCAGCGGTGCGGACAGCCTTCTGGAATGGTGCCGCCGTTCCATTCGCGACCGCTACAACAAGCAGGGGAATGTGTTCATCGGCATGGTGCACCGTCTGGACCGTCCGGTCGGCGGAGTCATTGTATTCGCCCGCACCTCAAAAGCGGCCGCACGCCTTTCCGCCCAGATTCGCGGGGGGAGCATTGAAAAAAACTATCTCGCGGTTGTGGAGGGTTCTCTGAATGGAGCGGCTGAACTTTCCCATTTTCTCGTTCGCACCGGCTCACTGACGGTCACCGCGCCGGAATCCCGCTCCGGATCGCAATCGGCGCTCCTCCGGTATCGGGTTATGGCGACTGCCCCAGGAAAGTCCCTGGTCGAAATACGGCTCATCACCGGGAGGAAACACCAGATCCGCGCTCAGATGAGCGCAATTGGCCACCCCGTGTGGGGGGACCGTAAATATGGAGCATCTTCATCCCTGGGCCCGGACAGAATCGCTCTCATGAGCCGTTCAATCTCGTTCGACCATCCCACCCGTGACGAACGGCTGACGTTCACCGCTCCGGAACCGGAGTGGTGGCCCTGGCCATAACCTTCTGACAGTAGACAACGTCACCTGAGCTACGATCCCGCATGATTATAAAACACGATTGCGGGAATCCGGCGTATCACGCTCCGCAGTTATCTTCCCCCCCAACGAAAAGAGGGCGGCTAAAACCACCCTCTTTCCCTTTAATCTGGCATGACTACTGGATCAATCGAAAAACCATCTCACATGGAACGGCTCGAAATCCGCTCATCCGCACAAAGCTTATTCCCGGCCCGGGAGAAAGCGGACCAGGAGGTGAATTACATATTCTGACCGCCCTTCTCCGCTCACCCCGCATGGTTCGGCATGTGAACACCGGGTGAGATCCCTGACGGGGCCGGACAGGTACGCGCCTGGCATGGAATTATGATGCTTCACATCCGAACTTTTTACTCAATCCCTTTCCAATCCCTGGCTGACGGCGATAGTGAACTGCGCTGCATCCATGCTGCGTATACCCGCCTGTGCGGAGAGACGATACTCATGCGGGAGAACGAAATCGATACCGAAGAATCCGACCGCCGGGTTACGGGTTTCGAATGAATCCCGCCAGGGATTGTGTACCGTGCTGGTGACCGCTCCCATTTTCTCCCGGACATCATCCTTAATCCACCACTTGATTTCTGAAAACCCAATACCGAAGTTCAGGTCCACAAAGTCAATCCGCTTGGAAACCCCTATCCCGGCATAGAGGTCAAGCCATCGCATCTCACGGCTTTTTTCCACAACTTTCCCGGGATAATTCCATAGCACGCTGCCTTCGGTATTGAAATAGAATCCACCCCCCTGCACAAATACCTGAGTTCCCGAATTAACAAAATCCAGGAGACGAATTCTTGTTCCCGCGCCAAACCCGGGCTTCATCTTTGACGGATTGAAATTCTGGGTCACGGTATCGTCCCTGTCCATATAATCCAATGACAGTTTAACTCCTCCACCTTTAATGTAAAGATCGAGCCAGTCGGTCAATCCTGCGGTTACCCGCAGGAGCGCCCGTTCCGAAGTGACCGGGAGGTCGCTCGAATCCAGGTCGTAGACACTGGTGATGCTGGAATATTCCGCTCCGACAAACAGGTTTTTTTTCCCGATATTGGTGGCGGGATTCGTGAATAGTTCGGCTTCCGGAATCCCCGGAGCCCAAAGACACAGGGCGAGCAGTGCTGTCAGCGTGTTTCTCATGGCGCCTTCCCTTCATATCTCCCTGGGGCGCCGGAACGGTATCCCGGCGCCGTATCTCCTCGAATCCGGTCACAGCGAACTGAGACTCAGGAATATCGGCGTGGACTGTTCAGTGTACTCTCCGTTCGGCCCCTTCACCCGGACGGTGACCACAGTGTTCCCAGCGTTGTCATTCAGCGGGTCCAGGTCGTTGGTGAGAGTTACTGTATACCGTGTGGCTCCCGGTGCATTCGTCGTTATCTTTGCGGTCGAGAGTGCGCCCATCTGGGTGGAAAATTCGATAGTTGAACCGCCCATAATGGGATTGCCGTTCTGGTCGTGAACGGTCACGGCAATATCCGTGGACTGTCCCCTCAACACGGTGCTTTGCGACGGCGTCACGGTAAACGTGGTCACCCGCTGGGAGAAGACGATGGGTACGTAGTTCCACACCGTCACCTGCCGTCCGTTCTGATCCACACCCTGGGTGTGTGCGGTAACCACCGCGATCCCGTTATTGGAAGAACCGTTGCTGTCGTAATCCGCAAGCGGAATGGTGAACGTTTCCGGTCCCCCGAGTGCAAAATTCGGATTCTCCACCACTCGTGAATTAAGCAGTGTCGGGAAGGGATTTCCGGCAAAGAGAGTGACCGATGCCATTCCCTGGGAATTGGTGAAACCGGTCCTGGTATCGATGCTCCCGCCGGTTGTTGTAAAGTACACCGCCGTGCCTTCCGGTACGGGGTTGTTGTACATGTCGCTCACCAGCACCGTAATAGTGGACTTGCTGTTCTCGGTCCCAAGTTCTCCCGCGAAAATGTTGAGAGGACCGCCGGCGACTGTTATCCGTGAGTTGGTGAATGGATCGGCCGGGTCGCTCATGTCCAGATACGCAGGTCCGGATACCACCATAAACTGCGTGGTCTGGCTTGTAATAATGGGACTGAGCACCGCCCCGGTTGAATCAACCACGGTCGCCTTTATACGATGCGCTCCGGCGCGTGTACCGGAATGGAACGATACCGAGGCAAACCCGTTCACCGTTGCGACCGGTTCGCTTTCATACGCTGTATCACCGCGGGGAGTGAGCGAAACCGCGCTGTCGTGAGCGCCGACCAGTTCGAACTTGACCAGGATACCATCAGCCACCGGATTATTCTTGTTGTCCTTGACGTTCGCCCTGATGAGAAGGGTTTCGTTACGTCCGGAACCCTGGACTCCAACCGTGGTATTATCAAAGCTGAGCTGGATGGAATGCGGCGCGCCGGGGACGACTATGACATTGGTGTAGTTGGTCACATTCCCAACCTTGGCGCTGATGGAAGCGGTGCCGACCATGCCGGACGTAAACCGCGCCACCGCCTTTCCGTTGCTGTCGGAGCGGACGAACTGTGATATTTCACCGATATCGGTGTCGAACTCCACAGTGGTCGGAGTATCGATGATATCGCCGTTGAATTTCCGAAGGGTGGCCGTAACCTCCGAGGCCGTTGTGCCGTCCGCCTCAATAATCGGGTCGGACACTTCGAGCTGGATATCCGCGACCTGGTTCACACTGACCCCGACCTCTTCGAAATACACGAAAGCCACATCTTTCGATGATCCGGACTGAACGGTGACAGTCACCATCTTGGCGGTTTTGTCACTGGTGAGCGCCGCAGTCGCCACTCCATTGACCGTTGTGGCTACTGCCGGTTCAAGAACACCGCCGTCCGCAGTGAATGAAACCGTAATACCATCCGGTACGAACGCTGACGAACCGGTGTGGTCAAAGATTGTCGCCCTGATTGTTGCGATTGATTTCCCGTCCGCGGGTATGGTTGAAGGCGCGGCATTGGCTGAAAGATAGGACACCGTGAATCCGGGCAGTGGAATGCGGATCTTGCCTTCCTTGCCGCCCGCCGAGGCGGTAAGCTCCACGGTCTTTCCGGCGGAGGTCGCGGGATAGGTTATCCGGGAAACCGCCACACTATTCAGGGTTTTGACCGGACTGAGCACCACGCCTTCCGGCGGATCGATCTTGAAGTACACCGTGGTGCCGTCCACAACAAAGTTGGAGTTTATGTCCAGCACCGAAGCGGAAACCGGCAGGGTCAGGGTACCGTCACCGTTGTCAATTTCTTCCAGATCAACCAATGTCGGATAGCTGGGCTGAATGGTTTCCGGAGCGCCGGCAATAGTAAGCCGCGCGATATTGGATTGAACACCTCCCACTTCCGCCTGGACGTGGACATTTTCAAAGTCGCTCGGCACCTGCCCGGAGAAGAAGTAGGTGGTAGCTATCCCGGAGGGTCCGGTCGTAGAGGTGATCGGGTGAATAAACTCACCGCCCGCGGGTCCCTGGAGGAGTTTGAAACTCACCATGGCGTCGGGAATGGGATTGCCGTATTTATCGGTGATCACCGCGATGAGGGCGGTGCTTCCGCCTCCCACCGTGACGATATTGGGATCGACACGGAGTTTAGCCTCCCCCACCTCGCGGGTCGGAACAAAGGCAAACTTCTGCTCCTTGGAAATCCGCTGTCCCTGATGAGTCGTGGTGGCAAGCACGGTGGGTGTTCCCGCGGTATTCCCGCTGACCAGGTAGGTTGACGCGACGCCCTGTGCATTGGTCATCGCAGTCTTTCCGATTGTGCCCAAAGTCGTGTAAAACTCGATTGCGGCGTTTTGGATGTACGTATCGTTCACCGTATCGAAGAGCTGCGCCCATACCTGGATGGAATCTCCGCCGGTTGAAACGGCCAGTGTATCACCCCCGGCCGGGGACAGCGCCCGCCCGGTGAGAGTGAGCCGCATCCGGTTGAAGGTCACGGTAGTCGAATCCACTGCGCCCGCCGCACTGACCCGGATCAGACATGGCCCCGCTTCTGTTGAAGAAATGCTGTACATCGACTTGCCCGTCACATCCGACTCAATTGTCGCTGAGGAATGCAGCTTTCCGTTCAGGAACGCTTCGAAGGCAACTTCCTCCCCGACAATGGCAACATCGGCGGCATCCTTCACAAAGGCGGTTATCGTGGTCTTTTCGTTTCCGCCGGCGAAAAGGTTTTCCGGCGTGGCGGAAATGCTGAGCCGGACGCCAGTGAAATTCACCGGTATGGTGCGGGTGGTGTTCTTGAACTGAGCGGTTACATGCGCTTGGCCGTTCTTGCGGTCACTCACCAGTACCGCTTCGGCGCGTCCGTTGGCGTCCGTGGAATCCATTGCGGTTATGGTGCCGAGATCGGTAGTGAACCGGATGACCTCGCCGACAACGGGATTGGAATTGTTGTCCCGAAGAAGTGCGGTCACGGTGGAAATGCTCGATCCATTGGCGGGAATCTGGCTGGGACTGGCAAAAAGTTCCAGCCCCTGGGTTCGGATTTCCCGGATGGTTACGGGAACACTCACTTCCAGTTTATTGCCGAAGCTCACGAATATATTCGTTGTCAGGGGGTTGGAAGCGGTGATCGTGGGATCCTTCGGCGCAGTGAAGGTAGTCCGCGCCACACCGTTTCCATCGGTAACCGATTTCCCGCCGATATACCCGTGGGATGCCCCGAACAGGACTTCCTGCCCGGTGATGGGAACATGTGTGGTCGTTTCTTTCACGAGTACATTTATGGTCGAGCGCGACTGACCGTCCGGCGGGAGGATATCCGGCTCCGCGGTGGCGATCATGGTGATCCCCTTGATGTTCACATATGCGGTGTCGGACTTGTCCCCGGAATAGAACCGGATCCCGACCCGTCGGTCCACGTGTGAAGCGGCGCTGGTATAGACCACGCTGGCCCGCCCCGGTGAAGAATCCTGGGAAGAGGGATCGCCGGTGAGCGCGGTTGGATCGATCTTTCCAAGACTGCGGGAGTCCGGGAGCAACTCACAGTAGACTGTCTGGTTGGAAAGCGGTTCTCCGTTCATGCCGGAAAGAAAAATACTCAGCGGAGCAACGGAAGAACCGTCCGCGAGAACCTCCGACTCGGCGGGAGAAACCCTGAGGTCTCCTACGGTTCCGGCCTTTCCCGGAAGTTTCAGCGACTTCTTGTCAATGATTCCACCGGAGGAAGCGGTAACCTCCACCTCCTTGCCGGCGTCCGAAGGGGAATAAACGAGAACGGTTGAGGCCACACCCCCGAGTGTCGGTACCTGTCCCTCGATAATTCCCACTTCACCCCGGGTAATGGAAAAGCTCACCGCGGTGTTGTCGATTACCTTATTCCGGTTTACATCGGAAACGATTGCCGACACGGTTACTCCATAGGTTCCGTCAGTGTTCACGGAAAAAGATGAACCGAAACCCACGATAACCGAATACGGGTCGCCGGCGATGGTGAGCTTGACCACGTTGGAGAGCCGGTCATCAACCCGGGCGCGAATTTCCACACCATCGAGGTCCGTTCCGCGATTTCCGGACTTGAAGGTGGCCACAGCCTGGCCACGATCATTTGTCACAACAGAACCCGGGGTTATTTCCTCCCCTCCTCCGGGCCCTTTCAGGATGGAGAAGTTGACCGTGGCGCCGGCCTTTGGGTTCCCCGTGACGTCATAGACGGTGGCCCGAATATCGACTGTGCTTCCTCCGAGCTGAACGGAGAACCGGTCCGCTTTGATGACCACCGAATCAGCTTCGGCGGCAATGAACGGCATGGACAGGGACGCGCTGATGGGCGGCTGCTTCATGGCAGCGGTAACAATGGCCGTTCCCGCGGATGAACCGCTGGTCAGTTCGGCAATAACCCGTCCGTCCGGTGTGCGCTCCAGGGGGATGATGACGCCCATAGTGGCGGCAAAGGTAACATCGGAAAGATTGATGGGCGAAACCGCACCGTTTTTATCACGGAGGGTGGCGGTTATCCTGGAAACTCCACCGCCCGCCAGGATTTCCTGATCCGGAGAGGACAGCGAGAATGTGTACTCGGTGAACTGAGTTGTGACCGTCTCCTCAATTCCCGCGGCGGAAATGGTCACCACGGCCTCTCCGGGTTCGCCCGACCGGAGATAGGCGGTAATTTTCCCTTCGGTGGACGTGGAATCCAGCACGGATACGCCGGTTGATTTGCCGTCGGCGGAAATGAGCGTTCCCCGCGAGGTGGTGAACGTAACCGTTTCGTCCACAATGGGTGAACCGGAAGCATCGTTAAGGGTTACCGTGAGGGCGGACCGGTCGGTATTGTTGGCCACCAGAATCATGGGAGTGGCCTGCACTTTTATTTCCGCACCCTTGAACTCAACATATGTGGCTTTCTCGATCGTCTTGAACTTGGCTTTGACCTCTGCCTTGCCGTTGACTCGGGGGCTCCTGAGACTGACTGTGGCAAATCCCCACAGATCAGTTTCCGCTGAAGGGAAAATGGTACCGAGCGTGGTGGAGAAGAAAACCTTTTCTCCCTGTACGGGATTACCGTCGGCATCCGTGATCTGGGCTTTGATTGTTGCGGTGTCCGTCCCGTTTGCCGCCAGCGTTGACGGGCTTCCCATGAGATTCATAAAAAGCTGCTTGGTGAGCGAAATCTGGCAGGAATAGGTCAGTTCCTCGGATAATCCCGCCTTCACCAGCGCAATACCGCTCTCGTTCCCACCGACAAACACCACCGCGGCGTTTCCAGCCGCGTCCGTGACCGCCGCTGATGTCCGGATTGCTCCAAGGTTTGTGGAGAGCTGCAGGCTGACATCGGGAACCGCAGCGCCGGACGTTGTTTCCTTAACACTCAGCCGAACCCGGGTTGAGTCAGCGCCGTTGGCGAAAACGGTGCTCTTGTCCGGCGCGCCGGAAACGGTGATCCCCTTCATGACCACAGTGGTCGAGCCGAGGACGCTCTGGACTGCGGCAGCTTTTGCGGCAGGAGCCCCATTCCCGTCGAGAACGACTTTGCCTATCGCAGTCGTAGCGGTAACCGTCGCGGATATATCGGTTACGGACGGAACGCTCCGGAGTATGGCCTCCGCCTTCCCCCGTTCATCTGAATACGACTGGGCGGTGATGGCGCCGGCGGTGGAAACAAAACGGACCAAAGCGCCGGGAAGGGGCTGGCCGAGTGAATCGACCACGGTGGCGGCAATTTTGGACTGACTCGCGCCATCGGCAAGTATTTCGGAGGGACTGGAAAAGACCAGGCCGGCGCCGGGAGTAATGGAAATGAAAATGGTGTTTGAATAATTCTCGATGGAAGCGGTAACCGCCATGCTCCCCGAGCGGGATCCCCCGTACGCGATTGCCCGGGCGTACCCGTTGGCGTCGGTGACTTCGTTCTGTGCCTGCATCGACCCCATGTTGGAGGAGAACTGTACTCGCACATTGCTCGCCACATTGGTAGTGTCGTTGCCGGAATACACCTTGACCAGGATGCTTGCCGCACCGCCATTGGCCGGGATGGACGAAAGGTCCGTGTAAATGAGCAGCTTTCTGGTAACCGTCACCGGATTGTTATCCGGTCCGGTAGTCTGTTCACAGGAAAACACGACGAACATCGCCAGGAGGGAAAACAGCATCAGCCAGTATGCCCGCGCATTTTTCATGCCGCTCTCTCTTCTCATGAGCCACTCCGGTGAAAGAACATCCTATTCAAATGCCAAGGTTACCCGTATCCGTCTATCAGCGGCTTCCCGGCATCCGGGTCAGCCGACAACTCCAGGCACATATCCTCCCTGCCCGACCGCTTCAGCGCGAGAGTTCAGAACTGACCGTCCCGACAATCCGGGGGGTAATAAAGATGATGAGATCAGACTTTTTTTTCTCTCGTTTGGTGTATTTGAATGCCTGGCCGATAAGAGGTATGTTCTGGAGAATGGGGATGCCCGATTCCTGCTTGGATTCCTGTGTCTGACGCATGCCGCCGATCACCGCGGTTTCACCATTGGAAGTGAGCATTTTCACGGTCGCCATTTCCTCGTTTATCCGCAGACCGATTCCCACTCCCTCGGCGGATTTCCGGGCGGCGTCAATATCCAGCAAAATCCGGTTGTCCGTGAGGATATGCGGGGTCACCCGAAGCGTCGTTGTGGCGTCCACCAGTTCAATAACAGTATTACGCGCCTCGTCATAAGTTATGATGGGCACCTGGCTTCCGGTGCTGATCAGCGCGGGCTCGTTGTCCTGAGTGGTAACATGCGGGCGGGAAACTATTTCCGCCTTGTTCTGATCGATGAGTGTGGCCAAATTCGCGTTGAGAATGGCATCGGAAACCGTCCCGGACCATTGAACATTCAGCAGCTTGTCTTCCGTGGCGGTGGAGGTCTGCCTGGCAGAATTGTTGTTCCGGGCAGCGCCCCAGTTTACACCGAGTTCGCTGAGTGAATTGGAATCCACGGTCACCATCTTCACCTCGATGGAAACCTGACGGGTTTCTGTATCGAGTTGGCTGACGATATCCTGAATAACCGCGAAGCTGGAGTCTGAGACCGTGAATACCAGGGAATTTGTACGCTGGTCTACAGAAGGGAGATCCTGCTCGCCAAGGAGCGGATCCAGTGTGGTTTTGATATCCCGGGCGTTGGCGTTGTGTATTTTGATGACCTGCACCTTGACCGGTTCTTCCATGCGTTCGGTACGCTGCTGAACCAGAATCGCCTTCTGCTGCGCGGCGTAATCTTCCGCCTTGAGCACCTTGATGAATCCCCGGTCCTCGTATGCCACCAGATCGTTCATTTTCAGCACCGCAACGAATGCTTCCTTCCAGGAAATATCCCGGAGATAAATCGTACTTTCTCCGGTAACTCCCTTATCCAGGATAATGTTCCAGTTCCCGACCTCGGAAAGGGTCTTCATGATCTGGCGGATATCCGCTTTTTCAAAGTCGAGCTGTTTTATAATCGTACCGGCCGGTTCAGCGCCAGAAGCAACCGTTCCGCCGCGGAACGGCGCCATGGCCATGAAACCCGCGAGCAGAAGAAACCCAAATCGGCAGTGTACTTTTCTCATCGTCGTTTCCCCGGTGTGCTAACGCACTATCCTGAATGAAAGATTGTTCCGGAAACTGATCAGCTTTCCTGTCCTGCTCGTGGCAATCACTTTCCAATATAACGGACGGTCGGTTTCCAGTCCCGGATCTTTCTCAAGGAGGAACGAAGAGGCCGTGATTCCCTCTTTTACGAACACCGGCCGTGCAAATGAAGAGTCTTCCGCCACGACAACCGTATACAGGGAATCCTGAGGGGACCGGGTCCAGCGCAAAATCTGCGGCAACTGCACTCCGGTGTTGTTCGGCGGAGACAACAGAAGATATGCGAGATACGAGCCGGCCCGATCCAACTCCGGCGCATCGCTCCGCTGGTCTCCGAACCAGGTCTCTTCAACTGTCCGGATGGTATGGGACGGCAGGGCGACTTCACCGATCGACACCGAACTTCCGGACAATTCCCCACCACCGTATGAGAGTGTGATCCCGGGACGTCGTACGGTTTCCGAGTATTCTTCATCCGAGCGGACTGTCTGACGGGCGGTATCCATGCGGAGAACGATGTTCATGGCGCGGCCGTATTTCACGATATGCAGATATACCGCCTCATCGGTAATCCGGGCGACCCGTCCACCGTACACCGGATCGTTTTCCCGCAGAACATGGCCGTAGTTGTCACCATCGACCGCCAGCGCGTATGCTCCGCCTTCCGTCCTGACAATCCCTCGCAGGAAGCCTTTTTCGTAATTGAAAAGTCCCTTGATTTTCTTTTCGTCCGTGCTTTCTTCCGGAACCAGGGAGTTGAATGGGTCACGACGCCCGACGGAATTATAGATATATCCCGGACGACTCCAGGTAAGCGGGTCATTGCCGGACGAATCGGCCCCGGCGAACGTGCCTTCCGCTCCGGCCGTATTCGCTTGTTCCCCGGCAGACTGCGCCCCGTCGTCAGGGCTCGCAGATGGCTCCTGTGCAACCGCCGGAAACGGACCTGCCATCCAGCAGATCAAGATGAAAACCGCCAGGAGACTCATATCTTCTTTCCCTTCACACCAGCGGGATTATCTCCGAGATCCCTGAACGTGTATGAGGTGATGGAACACTCGATGGAAAGCGAGCGCGGCTGGTCTTCCAGCCCCTCGTTCAGATCCTCCCCGGCGGGAGCATTCGGATTCACCCCGATTTTCAGTTCAGAGAAACTCAATATTCGCTCCAGGGCCATAATGCCCGCCATGAACTCCATGTACTGGTGAAATCCCGCCTCAATGGTCACCTTGTACCGGTTTGCCTGGTAAGGCTGGTCGGTTTCATCCACCGTATCGCTGGCTTTGAATCCGATAACGTATACCTTGGCCTCGTTCTCAACCATGGAAAACTGGTCGAGAAGGGATGATACGTCTTCACGGTCCGGAAGGCTCGCTTCCAGTTCTGCGAGACGAGCGCCAAGTTCCATCTGTTCGGCATCCAGCACTTTCCGGGCCTGCAGGTTTCCACGCATTGTATTAATCTGATTCCGCAAGGTAACCACTTCCGTGGTACGTACGGCGATTTCCGCCCGTTTGGGTTTCACCATGAACTGGTAATAGCCGTACAGAGCGACCGCTACGGTCATGATCACGGCAATCAGCCGCTGATTTTTCGGTTCTCTGATATCGAAGTCAATCGCCATGCGCGTTCTCCGTGAGTCCTACTTCTTCGCCGTTTTTGCGGTCTTCCCGGGAGCCGCCCCGTCCGTCTCCTGCTCGGGAGTCTTCAGTTCAACCCGTACGATGAACTGGAAGGCATCCCGTATTTCCAGCGGCGACGGAGTGATTGATTCCAGGGCAACGGTGGAAAAATTCCTGTATCGCTGCAGTCCGTTGAGAAAACGTGAAATGTCCTTTTTGCTGTATGACATTCCTTCGATGGCGAAAGCCACACGGTCGGACTGAGACATTTCGTTGATCCCCATAAGCCAGAGATTCTCCGGGATTATTCCGTTGATGTGCCGGAGCATATCAAAACGGAGGTCGCTTTCGCCGGTAAGCCGCCGGATGATCTCGACCCGTTCGGTGACTTTCTTCCGCAGATTTTCCACGTCTTTCTGGAGGGCGACGATATCTTTCAGACTGGCCTGCTCGGTGCGAAGCTGGACGGCCTCGGCATTCAGGGTTCCCAGTTCGCGCTGCAGGTACATTGTCCAGACTACCAGTCCCACCGCGGCCGCAACGGCGCAAACGGCAAGAACCGCTTTTACGTCTAAGCGGATAAGCGTTCTTTTCGGTCTCAAATCCTGAGGCAGCAGATTGATCCGGATGTACACTGCACGCTCCGCTCTACTGGTTACGGGTGGCCAGTCCCATGGCGACCGCGAGCAGATTCCCCAGCCGCTTCGGGTCGGTATTATCCATGAGGGCTTCGTCGTACCTGACATTGATGAAAGGATCCAGCACCACCACTTCGGTGCCGGTTCGCATCTCAAGAACATTGATGAGTCCCGGTACCCAGGTATAGCCGCCAGCCAGAACGATAAGATCGAGTTTATCTATTGCATCCGACGACTGGAGATAGGAAAGCGCCACGTCCACCGCCCCCGCAAACTCCCGGCTCGCCCGGTTCAACGCATCACGGATCGGCTCCGGGTCCAAATCATGCGGGACCTTTCCCTGCGCCAGATCCCATATCTTTTCATCGGTCATTCCCGGCTCAAGCTTTAACTCTCGTATAAATGTTGAGCCGGCCACGGAGATATCCCGGGATGAGTGATACACCCCGTTGTGTACAAAAGCAGCGACCGTGTTTTCCGTGCCGATATTCAGAAGAACGCAGGAGCGGTACTTTTCAGGATTGTAATTCAGGTGGAATATGTTGGTCAGGGCGAAAACATCTACATCGACGATGGAGGCGCGGAGCCCTGCCTCAATGAGGAAATCAATGTAGGAAAGGACAATGTCGTTCTTGGCAACGACCATGAGCACTTTCATTTTACGTGCAGTCTCATCCCGGCTCAGTACGGCGTAGTCGAGCCCCACATCATTCATGTCGAAGGGAGAAACCTGCTGGGCCTCCACCATAACCGCTTCCCGCATTTCCTTTTCGGGACGCAAATCCATGGTGAGAACATCGGAAAGGATAGAATAATTAGGAAGGGCAATGACCACGTCACGGGCGTGCGCATCAATGCGCTTCACCGCGCGGAGAGCGGCCTGGGCCAGTACGGAAGGATTCTTGATTTCACCGGACTGAATGGCGCCTTCTTCGATCGGCTCGACCGAGTAGCTTTCAAGGAAATACTGCTTCCTGCGGGAAGATATTTTCACCGCCTTGATCATACTGGAGCCGATGTCGAGACCGATAACGCTCGTCTGCTTTCGAAGCCACGGCATGGTCGAATAACCTCGGTTTCCGCGTTAATATTTCGCGAAAACACAAAAAAATGGGGGCAACTCACCCCCATGAGATTTTTTCGAGAGACGTATGTCGGTTTAAGCAGGCATCAAGCTTGGAAGGAATTTATTCGGCTTCAGGTGAATTGTCAAGGAGTTTTTTGTGGACGCAACGCGCGCAAGCCTTGTTTCATGCCGCATTTACCATTGTATTTCACAGTATATGGCACAGAGGAGGATATGCCACCACAAACTATTGTACAACGCTGCCACCCAAAAAATCAGGTGATTCCGAGCATGGAGCGCATTGCTTTTTTATCCGCGGCATGGTCAACACAGTCACCGGGAGTGATCTGTTTCTTCTGGCAGAGATCAAAAAGGGCCATATCCAGGGTCTGCATACCTTCCGCACGTGAAGTTTGAAGAACCGAGGGAATCTGGAACGTTTTTTCCTCACGGATGAGATTCCCGATAGCGGGATTTCCCACCAGGATTTCAATGGCCGCGACCCGTCCCCCCCCTATCTTTTTCACCAGCGTCTGCGCCATGACTCCTTTGAGCGACTCCGACAGCATGGACCGTACCTGCCCCTGCTGCGCCGCCGGAAAAACATCTATGATCCGGTCAATGGTTTTGGCCGCACTCGCGGTATGCAGCGTCCCAAACACGAGGTGGCCGGTTTCCGCCGCAGTGAGAGCGAGTTGGATAGTTTCCAGATCTCGCATCTCGCCCACCAGAATAACATCAGGATCCTCGCGCAGGGCGGAGCGAAGCGCGGCGGCGAATGAATCGGTGTGTGCTCCGAGTTCGCGCTGGTTCACCAGGCATTTCTTGTTCGCGTGCACAAACTCGATGGGATCC
>JAWLHT010000113.1:0-14870 GCA_041690195.1 Candidatus Latescibacterota bacterium | reverse complement strand
AAATTTTTTGTAGGGGGTCCCCCGGCCCTGCCCCGGGGGCGGGGCAACCCGCCTCTCAAGAGAGAGGGAAAAAACGGAGATACACGCTTCTGACACAACCCGATACCCGCATTCATTTCCCCCCGAACTCAAACGCCCCCAAGTCCGGAGCCTTTCCGGCGTATGCCAGACTCACCCCCTGTCCCCGCTCCCAAGTCAGCGGTGTACTCACCGTGATGCGATTTCTCCCGTAATCGATGCGCACGATCCGCGCGGTTTCCGTGCGGCCCTCGACCTGGATCCGGTCTCCCCGTTCGCCGGGAATTCCCCAGCCGTCAAAGAAGAACCCGGCGTTCTCCAAAGTGAACTCCGCGCCCGAGCCGGAGGGAGACGTGATTTTCGTGAGGAAAACCCCGGCGTCGATGCACTGACTGCCGGATTTCAGCCGGAAGTCGGGGAGAGAGGAATCGTCTGTATCGGATGGGATTGCGTCATTCGCGAATCCGGGGTCGCCTTCGTCCTTCCAGTTCTTCAGGATGACTTGCGGGCCAGCCTCGCCGTACCCGGTCAGTGATTTGTTCTCGAAGTTGCCGTGCAGGATATTGTTCACGATTATGTTGCCCGGCATGGGGCCGTTTCCCCAGTTGCCGAAGGATATTCCCCCGGTCCAGAAGCGGTCGACCAGGCGGTTATGGCCGTTATGATAGAAGGTGTTGGAATAGATGCAGTTGCCCGTGGGTTTGCTTTCCTTCATGCTGGCGAGTGCGATCCCCGCCGCGCCGTTGGCGTAGAACAGGTTTCCCCGGATGATATTGTTCGGGGCGCGGAGGGAAAGGCCGTTGGCACCGTTGTCGTCGGGAGGGATATCCGCAAAGGCGATCCGGTTGCCTTCGAACAGGTTCCGGCCGGCCATGGGACCCATGATCATGGCGTTCCGGTTCCCGCAGCCGCCTTCCCGGGGGCCGTCCATCCAGACTTCGTTATGGAAGTAATTCCCCCGGACGATGTTGTGCTTTCCGCAGACCTGGAGGATATGGTGGCCGCCGTAGCAGAAAACGTTGTTCTCTATAACATTGTGATCGGAAGCGTCGGTGGTGCTCGTGTCAAACCCGATGTCGAGGATCGCTCCCTTGTCGTCGCCGTCCTTCACCCAGCCGTAACGGGAGAAGGTGCAGCCGTGTATCCGGTTGAAGGTCGAGCTGTCGTGCACCCAGGACCCCATCCAGACGGTCTCCTCCAGGTTCCGGTCGAACACGCAATGGCCGATGTCGTTGTGATGTCCGTTCCGGATGATGAGAAACTGACGGCAGGAGCGGAACTCGATTCCCCGGACCGTAATCCAGGACCTGCCGTCGAGGTGGACCGCGTATCTCGTCCCAGTGATTTCCACCCGCTCATTATCAAAGTTGGAATACGTAATCCGTTTCCCTTCGGATTCTCCGGAGTTGACCGGCGCGATATGCATTCCGTATGCTCCACCCCGCAGGTATACGGTGTCGCCGGCTTTCGCATAAGCATTGGCCGCATCAAGTGAGGTGGGTGAGGACATGTTCGTGCTTTGACTCCAGGTCGCAGATCCGGTGGGGGAGACATAGTGTTCCGCCGCCGGTGAAAATAAGGGGCAGCACAGAAGCGCAAGAGCGAGAAATCCGAAGGTTTTCATGGGTGAATCCGTTTGTTAAGATGGTGAAACCGGTTATTTCTCCACCATGTTCAGGAACATCCGCTTCGCCGTCACCGATTGCGGACGGGGATTCGAAAGCTCGTCGAGGATGTTCAGGGTGGTGAGGTAGACCTCACCGCGGCCGCAGGGAATGCGCACCAGGGCGTCGAGGATGTCCGGGCGATTCTCGCAGGCCAGGGCGACAATGGTCTCCGTCCCGAGGCGGGTGATGTCCAGCCCCGAAAGGTCGTTATCATAAAATCCCTGATACTCCCAGTGCATGGCCTGTGACTGGGGGAGCCCGTCGAGGACTGGATGTTTTCCGGCGATGAGACGGCCGTCCGAGCCCCAGCGCACACTCCGCTTGTATTCGATGGCGTAGTGGCTGAAAAGGCCGGCCAGTTCCTCGGCCCAACGGTCGGCGTTCTGGAGGACGATCAGGCGGGTTCCGCTGGCCACCCGGTCCAGAATGGTGTTGATGTACCGGCTACGGTAGGAGGCGGCAACCTTCCGGAAATCATGCGCCCCGAGGATGATGATATCCGGATCGGGCTGCTCCGGGTCGAAGGCCGGGAGGGTGATCCCGCGCGTCTCCGAGAGGAAGGCGTTGACCGCGCCCGAGGTGTCGATCACCGCGACCGTTCCCCGAAGACCCGGGCCGGTGCGGAGGTCGACCGCGTAGCAGTCGTCGGAGCCGGTGGTGACCACGGCGCCTTTCGGGTCGCGGAGTTCGGCGGAAACGGTGTAGTAGCCCGCCTGAGCGGCCGGGGGAAGCTGGACGCCTTCCACCAGGAGCTGACCGTAATCCTCGCCGCCAAGCACGGTTACCGGGAAGGATTTGGAAAACACCTCCGCGCCGTCCGGAGCAGTGCAGGAAACCCGCAGGGTGTGCCTGCCCTTCACGTTCAGCTCGTTTATGATGAAAAAGTCTGCGCGGGGCACCGCTCCGGTCGGGAGCGCCTTGTCCGGGATTTTCACCGCGATGTAGAGGGGGCGGGCATAGTACGAGAGGATGTCCGGGTCGGCGGTGGGATAACGGTACACGTCGGCGATATCCTCGGAAGTCTCCGGCGCGGCCCAGCCGTTCAGGTTGAAACCATCGGAGAGATTCCCCATCCGGGCGTTTTCCAGTATCCGGCCGTGGTAATAGTGAAGATTGCGGCCCATGCTCAGGGTCAGTTCGTCCACGGTGGGGAAGGAGGTCCGGAACCCGGACTCGTCCAGGAACCGTTCATAACGGTCGTACCAGGAGAGGAGCATTTTCTCCCGCCAGCCAGTCGCGCCGGTGCGGAGAATGTCGGCCCGGATTTTCTCCAGCCGCATCATGGTACCCCATTGGCCTTCCTCGCCCCAGAAGATGATTTCGTTCTTCGGGAGAACGTGCAGGGAATCGGACGGGACAATATTCGTCGGACCGGAAATCACCCCCCGGGCGAAGAAGCGGGGATTGCGGTAGCACTTGTCCATATAGCAGGAGTGGGCAAACCAGTGGTGCTGGTCGAACCACCCGGCGGTATAGTGGGTATCGTCGAAGGGGAGAACATGCAGCTTGAAGGGATCGGGGGTGCGGTTTTCCCAGTATTTCCCTCCGTTGGAGTAGTGGCTGGTATAGGTGACAATCCGCCCCGGATCGAGGGACTGGATCATCCGGACATTGGCTATATCGTCCTCCGAGGGGCGCTTCTCGGCTTCGTTGGCGAGATTGCAGATGACATGGGAGGGGTGGGACCGTTCCCGGAGAACCATGCGGCGGAGCTTTTCCCGACGCCAGGTCCGCACCGTTTCGTCCTGCTCCGGCTCGCAGCGGTATCCCGATGGCTCTTCATAAACCAGCAGCCCGGCCTCGTCGCAGAGATCGATGACCATGGTTTGCCCGATGGCCCGGTGGAAGAGCATCATGTTGTAGCCGAGCCGGAGGGTGAGGTCAATGTCTTTCCGGGCGGTTTCCGCGGTGGGATGCATCCCGCCCTTGGGCCAGAAGCCACGGGTCATGGCGGCGAAGATGAAGACGCGTTTACCGTTCAGGTAAAACCGCTTGTCGCCGTCCTTTTCCCCAACCGTAAAGTACCGGAATCCGAACCGCTTGTCCACGGCGTCGGCGCTGGAGCGGTCCGAGGCGGTGAACCGGGCCGAGGCGACATACAGGTGCGGGTCACGGATTCCCCAGGGTCTGGCTTTGGGGGCTTTCACCGCGAATGAAACCGTTTTCCCGTCCGCCGGCACCGACGCGGGAACGGTCTTCTCCCAGAGTACATTACCGGGGTTTTTCCACTCATGCACAGTCAGGGCGACAGTTCCCTCAACCGTCTTTCCGGCGGTGTTTTCCAGTGTCACGAACACCTCGGCCTCGGTGACCGCGGGCTTGTTCTCGACATAGATGTCGGCGATGCGGACGGCGTCCACCGCGCGGAGATACACCCGTCCGGTGATTCCGCCGAAGCCGTGCACCGCCGGGACCAGGTTCTTCCCCCAGCGGCAGAGATCGTTGTCTTCCCAGGTGAAGTTACCCACCGGGTCGGTTATGCGGATGTCCAGACGGTTGGGGCCGTCGAAGATCGCTGCGCCGGTGGCGTCCACGGTGAAGGGGGTATTGCCGATAACGTCATAGCCCACGAGCTTCCGGTTAATGAACACCTCCGCCCGAAGGTTCACCGACTCGAAATCGAGGAGGATGCGCTTACCCGCCAGCGACCTGTCGAGCGTGAATTCGGTGCTCCACCAGGAAACGCCGCGCCAGTCTCCCGCAATGCCCATGGGATTGCCATTGTGGCCCCAGAAATGCTCTTCCACCGTGCCGGGGACGCTTACTGACTTCCCTTCCAGGCGGTCCATGGAGTTCCACCCCGTCGAGGGCGGGTTCACCGGAACACGGGAAAGATCCACCGGAGGCATGAACACCGGGTCGTTCCGCCATTCCGCCCCGGGGTCCAGGCGCAGGGTCCAGCCGGGGCCGGAAAGTTCGCGCTCGACACGGTCCGGCGCGGCGTGGGCGGTGGAAGAGATGAGCACCGCTCCGAGGAGTGAAAGAAAGACGATGACCGGTATGCGTGCGTGCGGCTTCTCAAACATGCGCATTCTCCCGTTATGGTTCTCTCTGGGGTTTGAACTGGCCTGGAACGCGAATGACGGTAAGTAAGATATATGAACGGCGGGAAGTTCGAAATGGAAAATCTCATGAGGGAAGAATGCGAAGGCCGGGTTTACCGCATAAAAAATCGTCATATTGTGCATTTCCAGTTGCTTGCGGTTGCTTCCGGCTCTTCTGGAATGCAATCTAATATCTTGACAACCGTCTCGGCGGCCTCTATCTTTGCTCCTGTCAATACATTCTGTCTTTGGAATGTGGGCAGACGGATGGCTGTGACATGCCGCACTATCTCCCGCCCATTCATTCTTCTGATTCTGCTTCACTTTCCCTCCCCCTCGACTTCCCGACCGTTGCGGCTGAAGGGTTTGTATCGGCTCGATCCTGACCAAGACGGCGGATAAATACGGGACTGTCCGGATTGTCCCGAAAAGACCCCGCGATTTGTTCCCCCGCGAAGGGTCTTTCAGCCACACCCGCAAAGACCTCCCTTTTCGACTGTGTTCGGTTCATTTCAGCGTTTGCGATGACTCAGTTCCTGGAGCATTACACCGGGTAGAATCGAAATGACAGTGCCGGTACTGTATACCGGTTCTCTTTTTGATCATGGAAGAATGGAGTCCGATATGCTGAGAAACCGCATTGCTGCGTACAGTATGCTGTCACTCCTTATCCTTTGTCTTTTTAGTGGACACCCGTTCGCCCAAATGGGAATTGACCCCGCGATCCTCGCCGATTCCGCCTGGCCCATGCGTGGACAGAATCCCCGGCATACCGGAGCGGGCCAGTCTGCTTATCCTTCCAGAAGCACGGCTAAATGGAGGTACGGGACTGACGGCGCCATCAGTTCCTCTCCGGCGCTCGGGACTGACGGAACGGTATTCTTTGGGTCTCTGGATAAATACCTGTATGCGGTTGCCTTCAACGACACCCTGAAATGGAAGTTCCTGACCGGCGGCAATGTGTATTCCTCCCCGGCGATTACAGTGGACGGTACCGTGTATGTCGGGTCATCCGATATGTATTTCTATGCGGTCAGACACAACGGCTCTTTGAAATGGAAATTTCCGACCGGCGGCGCCGTGTATTCCTCCCCGGCCATCGGCAGCGACGGGACGGTATATGTCGGCTCTTCCGATAAATATCTCTATGCCATAAATCCGAACGGCACCCTGAAATGGAGATTTCTGACCGGCGGCGAAGTCTTTTCCTCGCCAGCAACTGCTGAAGACGGGACGGTGTATGTCGGGTCGCAGGATCAATACATGTATGCCATCACTTCCGGGGGCTCCTTGAAATGGAAATACCTGACCAGCGATGTCATTCAATCCTCTCCGGCGCTCGGAGCGGATGGCACGGTATATATCGGGTCTTCCGATCGGCATCTCTATGCGTTCAATGCCGATGGCACCTTGAAATGGAGATATCAGACCTGGGGTAATATCATTTCCTCACCCGCCGTTGGCGGCGACGGCACCGTATACGTCGGATCGTGCGATAAGAGTGTCTATGCAATCAATCCTGATGGATCATTACGGTGGGAGTTCCCGACCGGCGATACCGTATACTCCTCTCCAGCGGTCGGCGGCGACGGCACTGTGTATATCGGGTCTTTCGACGGCAAAGTCTACGCGATCAAACCCGATGGAACACTGAGTTGGGAATACGAGACCGGCTTCGTTGTTGAATCATCTCCGGCAATCGATGATGACGGCTCGGTCTTTGTCGGATCTCAAGACAGTTATATCTATTCATTCGCCCCGAACGACTTGGGAATGGTTACCTCCCCGCGCGGCGGTGAATCCTGGCTGGCGGGAACACCACGTACCATTTCATGGACAAGCCGAAGCATCTCCGACGTACAGATCGATTATTCGACCGACAACGGCTCTACGTGGACGACCATTGAGGAGAGAGTGGATGCTTCCGTCAGTTCATATACATGGATTTTACCCGATGTGAATTCCGATTCCTGCCGTATCAGGATTTCCGACTCGTACAGCACCCCGATTGTGAATGATGGGGTGTTTTCCATCAAAACCCAGCCCACCCTGGCCGTTTCGTCCTGGCCCATGCGCGGGCAGAATCCCCTGCATACCGGCCGGGGAGTATCCTGGGATGTCGCCTCCGAAGACGTGGACTGGAAATACCAGAGCGGCAACAAGGTTTCCTCCTCCCCGGCGGTCGCTTACGACGGGACAATTTTTGTGGGTTCATTCGATTATTCCCTCCACGCGGTCCGGCCTGACGGGACTTTACGATGGACCTACCCGACCGGCGGCACGGTGTATTCCTCGCCGTTAATTGATTCGAACGGCACGGTCTATGTCGGATCCCTGGATGACTATCTCTATGCCATCGATTCCCAGGGAATACTGAAGTGGAAATATCAGGCCAACTCCGACATATATTCCTCGCCTGCCATGGGACCGCAGGGGAATATCTATTTCGGGTCTTTCGATTTCCATCTCTATGCCCTGGATACCAATGGGACGCTCCTCTGGAAATTCCCCACCGGCGACGGGGTGTTTTCCTCTCCGGCGGTCGGCCCGGACGGGACCATTTATGTCGGATCGTACGACAAGAATCTCTATGCGGTCAACCCCGACGGCACACTGAAATGGAAATACCCGACCGGCAGCTTCATCACCTATTCCTCCCCGGCAATTGGAGCGGACGGTACGGTTTATGTTGGATCGTATGACCATTCCCTCTATGCGGTCAATGCCGATGGAACGCTGAAATGGAAGTATCAGACCGGCGCCTGCGTCGAATCCTCCCCGGCGGTCGGGGTGGACGGAACGATCTATGTCGGCTCCCAGGATAAATACCTCTATGCCATCAATGCCGATGGAACTCTGAAATGGAAGTATCTGACCGGGGGCACGGTGTTTTCCTCCCCGGCAATCGGAACGGATGGTACGGTCTATGTCGGGTCGTATGACAATAATCTGTATGCCATCAATCCTGACGGGACCCTGAAATGGAAATCTCCGACCGGCGGTCCGATCAGTTCATCACCCGCTCTCGGGCTCGGCGGCGCGTTGTTTGTCGGTTCCGCAGACAAGTATCTGTACGGTTTCGCTCCCGAAGCCTATGCCGGCCGGGTAACCGTGACCTCCCCCAACGGCGGAGAATCCTGGCTGCCGGGTACGACCCAGAACATCATCTGGACAAGTCATTACGTCGGGAGTGTGCAACTTGAGTATTCTTCGGACAACGGCTCGACCTGGAACCAGATTGCCTGGAGTTATGATGCGGCCACCGGCACATTCCCGTGGGTTATCCCAGAAGTCAGTTCAGGCAGTTGTCTGATACGGGTTACGGACAGATCGGTGGATTCGGTTTCCGATGTCAGCGATTCAACTTTTTCCATCGCTTTGCCTCCGACTCTGGCCGATTCGGCCTGGCCCATGCGCGGGCAGAATCCTTCCCATACCGGACGGAGCGCATCTGCCTATGCCGCTTCAAGTACCGTAAGCTGGAAATACCAGACGGGAAACAAAATCGAGTCCTCTCCCGCCATCGGACCGGATGGGACGATCGTTTTCGGCTCAATGGACAGATATCTCTACGCGGTCAATGCTGACGGCACCCTGAAGTGGAAATATCACGCGGGCTTTTTTGTAAATTCATCACCGGCTGTCGCTTCCGACGGAACCGTATATGTCGGGTCCCACGATTGTTATGTCCATGCAATTAAGGCAGACGGTACAATGAAATGGAGATTTAAGACCGACAATTATGTATCTTCTTCGCCGGCAATCGGATCGGACGGGACCGTGTATGTGGGATCCTGGGATAAAAATCTCTACGCATTGAATTCCGACGGTACATTGAAATGGAAATATAATACCGGGGGGGTTGTTTCTTCATCACCGGCGGCGGGACCGGACGGAACCGTATATGTCGGGTCTTCGAACAGCTATCTCACGGCAATTACTCCGGAGGGAATACTGAAATGGAAATACAACGTCCCAGGCGGTGTTACCTCATCTCCCGCTGTGGGAGCGGTGGGGACGGTGTATGTCGGTTCCGATGGAAACAATTTCTACGCGATCAATCCCGATGGAACCTTGAAGTGGAAGTATCAAACGGGCAACTGGGTTAAGTCTTCTCCTGCAATCGGACCTGACGGGACAATATATGTGGGATCTGATGATAAGTATCTCCATGCGATCAATGCTGATGGAACCTTGAAGTGGAAGTATATGACGGGCAGTAACGTGTTTTCCTCGCCCGCGGTTGGTGCCGATGGGACATTGTATGTCGGGTCAGACGATAGCTGCTTCTATGCCATAGAGTCGGATGGTACTCTGAAGTGGAAATATAAGACCGCTAATTATGTGCATTCTTCGCCTTCCATCGGACCAGACGGAACGGTATATGTCGGGTCTTATGATTACAATCTCTATGCATTTGCTCCTGAAGAGGGTGCAGCGGCAGTATCTGATCCCGCTGAAGAAAAGCCGCTCAGTTTCCGTGTATGGCCGCCCTGTCCCAATCCCTTTAATCCAACAACAACCATCCGGTATGAAATTCCCGTCCGGTGCCATGTTGATCTGATTGTGTATGATGTAACCGGCCGGGAAGTTGCGGTCTTGAAGAACGGTATGGAGACCCCCGGTATCCATGCGGCAGCCTGGAACGGAAAGGATGATCACGGGACAGCCGTTGCCAGCGGTGTCTACCTGTATTGGTTGAAAACTGGTACATTCCTGCGGCAGGGCAAAATGATGTTGTTGAAGTAGCGGAGCCGTCCCGCTGGCCGCGGGATGGCCGCTTCCATGCTGAAAATCTCCATAAATCCGGTATAATCAAAATATTGACTATTGACACGGGTGACGGGAGCTGATAATATTACTCCACAAAACGTGCCGTAATTTCGCCATTACTCCCGAAAGGACAGTGTATGCGGCGTTCCCTTCACAAGAGCATTGCAGCCTTGTGCTTCATTCTCGCCATTCCGTCTGTTTCCAGCGCATCGGCGAACAAGGCCGTCTCCGTGTTCGCCACCGGTAATGCCACTCTCACCCTGACCTCACCCGCGGGTGGCGAGTGCTGGCGGAGCGGCAGCACGGAGAACATCACCTGGAGCGCTACTCTCATCGACTCGGTGCGGATCGAGTATACGCTGAATGGCGGCGCGGTTTGGACAGCCTTGTCCCTCAGTACCCCGGCATCATCGGGAACATACGCCTGGTCGCTCCCGGATACGGTCACCACTACCTGTCGAGTTCGTATCACCGATGCAGCGGACAGTACAATCACCGACGCGACCCAGGGATACTTTTCCCTCCTCGAACGAAACCTGAACGCCTCATTCACCGTGGACGCGGACCTGCAAAGTCCCGGCTCTCAGGGTGTGGCACGGCTGCCGCAGGCGGGGTCCAGTCAGACCATCGGATTCGCCCTCTACGGGCTGGAATGGGAACAGGCCCGTGGCTTCACCCTGCGGCTCTCCTGGGACCCGGCGAAAGCGACCTATCGCTCCACGTCGTCCAGTGCGACCATCACCGACGACGAGCGGACAATCAACGGAGATACCTTTATTCCGGAAGCCGAACAAAATATTCTGGGCCCGACGCTCATTTCCGCGGGAGAGGAGAACACCCCGGGCTTCTATACCAACTCATTCGCCCAATACCTGAGCGCTCCGGCGAACGCTGCTGAAGGGTTGGTCTGGTACGCGGTTTTCCGGACAGCGGCAACTTTTGTGCCGGGAGACACCCTCGCCATCCGCGCGGAACTGACCATGGCCGATGAAAACGGAGTCCAGCGGAACCTCGGAGTGCGGTATTTTATGCTCGCGCCCGATATGACTGCTCCCGCCAATCTCGTGGTTTCGGATGTGCCGGAGGACCAGGGGCACTCGCTCTACCTCACCTGGACGCCATCTCCCGCGGAAGCTCTGGGGCAGGTGGAATGGTATCGTATCTACCGCTCCCGCCTCGCGGAATTCACCGACCCCGTTCCGCTCACCAGCTTTGCGGATCTCGATTCCCTGATCTTCTATGAAGAAATGCATACCGTGCTCATTGATTCCGTCGCAGCGGGTACTTCGGAATTCACCGACCCCTTCGTCCCGCTGAACGATTCCACCTACTACTACTGGGTGCAGGCGGTCGGCCCCGCCGGGGCCAGCAAACCCGTTTCCTCACGTGTCCGCACCGCCGTCGAAGACGCCGCCCCGGCCGCCTTCGCGCTGACCGGGAACTTCCCCAATCCCTTCAATCCTTCGACCACCATTGCCTTCACCCTGCCTGTGACGGGGACTGCCGAGCTGACAGTCTTCGACATCACCGGCCGGAAGGTGCGGACCCTCATGGAAGGGACGCTTTCACCGGGCGCGCACTCCGTGGTCTGGGATGGCCGGGATGATTCCGGAGTCGCGGTGTCCTCGGGGGTCTACCTCTCCCGTCTTCGCATGGGTTCCATGACCGCCACCGGACGCATGATGCTATTGAAGTAGGGTAAGGAAGCGTATCTTCTGGCAATCACGGGTAGTATCTGCCGCACGACAGTTCGCCCCTCGTTCACCCTTTGGGTATCCATGTGGGACAAGTCTGCACTGGAGGGAGATCGAGGGGTGTACTTTTTTGGAAAGTGGGCGCTGCGGTAACGTGCCGCTCATAAGAAAACGCTCTCGATAAATAGTGTCCCAAATCGATAGCGACGACACGAGACATCCCTCCTTACGCAAACTCTGCTTGCATTGGCGTAAGCAGGGGATGACGAGAGGGGAGACTCGGTGGACGGAGCAATTTCAAAGTGCAGTGCAATCCGGAATAAACCCGTGCGAATAATACCGGGTGTGCCGACCGCTGCAGCTTTCCCGGCAGCCGATTCCCAACTTTTCTTGCGGAGTTTTTTTTGCGATACCCGGATTTGATGGTCGTGTGGAAATCACGGAGGCATGGCTGTCTCGAAAATTCTCAATACGGGCGTCTCAATCTTGATACAGTGTTGAGATGAGACACCCGAAACAAACAAAGAGGGCGTCCGCTTCCGGACGCCCTCTTCCGCTCACCACACTCTATTCCCGACTATCCCTTCGCGATTCCCGTTCACTTGGGCAATTCTCTGGACTCGCCGGTGAAGCGGGGGCATCTCGACGTTCAGTAGCTCATGTTCCATTCCTCATCCATGGCATACCCCAGGGCATCGTTGCTCTCATCGTCTTCCATGTCATCGTACTGCGCCGGGCTTTCACCTACCCGGGAAACCACCCGGGGAAACTTCCCACGGGGAATCCCGTTTTCCACGGAGCTGACCGCAACCTGGTGCAGCCACTCGTCATCGAAGTCAAACCAGTAGGTAAGAGTCTGTCCCGCAGTCAAATCAAGAGCTTCGAGCTTGGTCCGGGTGGAACCCGCAATATTACGGCAGTCGAGCTGACGGGAAGACATTTCTGAGGGAAGCACGTAGAAACGTTCTTCCGGGTCGCGAGGCCCCCTTCCCACGCGGAACTCGTATGCATTGTCATCCTCGCGGTCGAACGCGGTGAAAATGGCGTCGTGCAGGTCTTCCAGCGTCTGGTCTCCCCGGAGCTGGATGGAGCGACTTACCACCGGATTCTCCTCAAGGAATCTTTCGCTGACCGGTCCGCTGACCAGTTTGACATCCAAGGTGTACAACCGTCCCTGACCGGCCGTCCGCATTTCGGGGATGGGATTCTCTCTCATGACTTCCTCTTTCCTGTGCTGTGTAAAACTTTTTTTGGTGATGTCGCTTCCGGTTCGTACCCTGGGGGTCTTCCGAACGGAATTGCTACGGTGTTGTTCTTGGTTGTGACTATCACTTTTGCAAAGAGCGTGCCATATTTAAAAGCAAGCAAAAAAATGCTGATGTTTCGGGGCTCTCACAAAAAAACCTCCTTTGCGCTCTTCATTCAGCATCCGGCCATTGTGACAGGTTGACCGGTCACATCCGGCGCCGGTTCTGCCGGATCAGCTTTCAGACGGTCCGTATGGCGCACACCGGGCCACGTTTCGCCGCACGGGACAAAAGGGAACCCCAGGCGGCGTTTTGCCCGTTCCATTCCATCCCCCTTCATGGAAAATGGAGGGGGTGAGTGAGTACTTCGCACTCCTGCTGGGAGCTATTCAAAGCCACCCCGACGATTTATTTCCCATGCCGCGAGACATGGGGGACGAGGGGTGTGTTGTAACAGCACTGAATCATCCTGGCCTCTTCACAACATGGGAAGGGGAAATTCGGGGTACTTTCCCCCGAACCGGTTTCCATTTGCGGAGTTTTTATGTATATTAAGCGCGGACGCAGCCCGAAGTCCAGAGCATTCATTCACGCCCAGAGGAGGATCCTTTGAGAGCACTTGCACTATCGCTGTTCGTTTCACTCGCGACCTTCGCGACCGCGAGCGCGGACATGCCTGTGGTCGGCATTGCCGGCTCCACCGATCAATCGCTCCGCCGTCCCGCGGCGCTTACCGATACCCTCGATTACGAGCAGGTACGTGAAATTGTCTGGCTCGCGCTGGACCGCGACACTTCCGACCGCAGTCTGCGGAATATCGTGAAGAAGGACAGTTGGGTCGTGCTCAAGCCCAACATCGTCACCGCCAACATCGCCACCATGTCCGACTTCAACGCCGAAGGCGTGCTGCACTGGGGTCTGGTGACCGACCTGCGGGTCATAAAGGCGGTTTCCGAGTACCTTATCGCCAAAGTCGGTCCCAAGCGGATCACCTTCGCCGAGGGCGGCGTCTGGCCCAGCCGCAACGAGAAGTACGCCTATGACGGCTGGAATTGCCCCTTCCCGGCCTTTGAAAATCTTTCCTACGAGGGTATTGTCAATGAACTGAACGCCCGTCAGAGCGTCACCAATCTCGACATCGTCGAGCTGGAGACCGACGAAGGCGTGTATGTCACCGACATGGACCCCCGCAAATCCGGCATCAAATCATTCCAGGACATCGCTCCGGGCAAGCCCGACGGCACCTCCAAGGACAAGTGGACCAAGCGCCAGGGCTACTGGATCGCCAAGACCGTGCTGGACTGCGATGTCCTCGTTTCCGTCCCGGTCATGAAGACCCACTCCAGCGCTGGAACCACACTCGCGCTCAAAAACATGATGGGCGCCCTGCATAATCAGTCCTACAAGATCACCCGCTCCAAGGCCCCGGTGCACCAGGGGAGTCAGCTCGGCCTCCTGCGCGGCATCTGCGACCTGCTCTGCGCCATCCAGCCCGATTATGCGGTCATCGAGGGCTTCTGGGCCACCGAGCAGCAGCACCTCGGCCAGAACGGCGTGAACTGTCAGCACAATGTCGTGGTGGCGGGCGGCGATGTCGTGGCCGCCGAGGCCATCGCCAACATGACCATGGGCTTCAATCCCCTGGATCTCGAACTGCTGCGCATGATGAACCTGAGGAAGATGGGCCAGTGGAATCCCGACTCCATCACGGTCGTCGGCCCGCCGGTCCGGACGCTTACCCGTAACTTCATCCGCGCGGCCAACACCTACAGCGCCCGCGGCATCCGCACCTGGCTCATGGCCGGGCCGGTGAGAAAGCCGGTCGAGAAGCCCGAAGAGGTCAAGCCGGTCGACGGCGGCAGCATCGAGGGCCAGAAGTGGAGCATCCTCGACGGTGATGCCATCATTGATTCCGGGACCAACGCCGCTCCGCCATACCTCTATCAGGAATGCCTCCTCTACACCGTTCCGGGCAGCGAGAAAGCCCGCGAAGGCTCGACCTTCTACCTTGCGGTCAAGGTGAGTACCCTGCGCAAGGATCTCTGCGGCCAGCTCCTCGTGGGCGTTCAGGGCGGCGAGGCCCGTGCCTTCTTCAACGGCAGGGCAGTGGATATCAAGCGCGATGTCTACGGCTACAACCCGACTCCCATTCCGTTCCTCAAGTTCCGGGAAGGCGAAAACCTCCTCGTGCTGGAACTGGTCAAGGGGAAAAGCGAAGCCCTGAAGGTAGCGGCCACGGTGTGCGATCTGGACGGCGACCGGCTGTATGATATCGCGCTGGACCCGAAGAGCGAATAACGGCGCAATCCGTTTCGCCACATCCAAAAAAAAAGAGACGCCTTCGATGGGGGGCGTCTCTTTTTGGTTTTCCCGGCTCCGGTTACGCGACCAGGGCGACGCTGGCGAGGTAGTTGAGGGCGAGCGCGG
>JAWLHT010000112.1:0-15005 GCA_041690195.1 Candidatus Latescibacterota bacterium | reverse complement strand
CTTATCGCTATTCCGCGCCTTTCTTGGATGGGAATATGGATTTTTCACTTCCGGCAACACCGATAATCTACAATTGTAAACTTGGGTAATGACAAGCTCGCGAGAGAGGGGAACGAGGGGTGAGTTATATTTTTCGGAAAGCTCGGCGGCTTTGGCCGGTAACTCACCCCCTTACTCCCCCTTCTTACACCCCAACCCTGGAATCCAGGGTTGGGGACCCCGTCTCTCCCGATAGAGAGGGAAATCTCGATACACAAAAACGACCCGTTTTCGTGCTGATTTTGACAGTTTCCCGGACAACTCACCACTTGCCATAACTTGGGGAATGACAAGCTTTTTTTACAGAGGATTATGCTCCCCGTCCCAACCTCGGAAAAAAATTTCCGGATTGATCGGCATTTACCTTTTCCCCTCGCCGAACAGACGCCCGGATGTTATCTTTGGAAAACCTCGAATCACCGCTTCCGACGGGACCCTCCACCGTTCCGTGAAGCTCTGGCTTATTTCATCCCCGTAAGGGTTTGCATCAGGATTGCATCATGTGCAGAAACATTCTCACCCCGCTGCTGCTGGTCGCCGCGCTTGCCGGGTGCATGGGCGGAAACAGGCTGAAAGAACGCCAGGAAACCCCTTCCGGATATGCCGACTCATTCATTCACAACGGAGCCCGCAGAGAGGCAGGGAAAAACGCCGACCGGTGCACCCGGTGCCACCTGGTCTGGAACTGGGAATATGGTTCATACCGGGACGGGGACCGTTTCGGACTGACCGGAGATTACACCCTGCGTTCGCCGATCGGCTACACGGATCCCTGGAGGTTGGGCGTTTCCGCCAATACTTTCCGGGAATACTACTATACCGGCTGGTGGAACGGTCCCTGGCTGGAGGGGAGGGTAGAAGCCAATCCGGAGATGTACCTGGATGGTTATGGGCCGGTGAACGAGGGACGGTCGAAACCGGAGGATTTCAAAGGCACGGTGGTTGTGGTTGATTCCTCGGGCGCGGGAGATGTTCGCACAATACAGGAAGGACTGAACCGGGCGTCGCGGGGCGATCTGGTTTTTGTCCGGCCCGGCACATACCGGGAAAGCGTCCGGCTTCGGGATGGCATCCGCCTCTGGGGCGCCGACCCGAAGACAACCATTCTTGACTGTGTCGGCAGGGAAGCGGGAATCATCGCCGCCAACGATTGCGACATATCCGGGTTCACCTTCACCGGCACCGGAATGACTGATAAGAGCGATATGTTCCCCGCGGGCGTCCGTGTCCTGGACTGCGACGCCTCCCTGGTCATCCGGGGAAACATCTTCACCGGGGACGCGGTGTTCGGCGTGCTCGTAGAGAATTCCCGGGAGGGTGGAACCCCCGTCAATCCCCTGGACCGGTATATCCCGCCGGAGCGGGCGCTCGATCCGGTCGAATTTGCCTCGGACTCCGGTCCCCGCATTATCGGAAACACGTTTTCCGGCATGGGAGTCCGCGCCATCCACTGTGTTCACGCCTCTCCGGAGATCGCCAACAACGTTTTCATCGGCAATGTCAAAGCTGTCGGGATGACCATGCGGTCCCGGCCGTTCATTCATCACAACGTATTCTACCGGAATGGCATATCACTGGCTATCAGCCGCTCCATGCCCGTGACGGCCTACAATATCATGCTGAAAAACGCGTGGGGTCAGCGGGTGGCCGAAGGTTCACGGCCGGTCATTCACCATAATGTCGCCTGGGAGTCTCCCTGGCAGCGGGGATTCGGCGAAGACGGGAGTCCCCGGGCCCACGTTCCGTTTCCGGGGACGGGGGAGCAGACAGTCGATCCCATGCTGGTCTCCCCGGAAAAGGGGGACTACCGTATCTCCCTCAAATCGCCGGTCAAGCCGCTCTCCAATACGAAAAGCGGTTACGGGCTCATCAAAGGGTACGGCATCCAGTACCCGCCCGCGCTCCCCTGCTCCGATTCACGAGCGGACGGGGTTTACGGGCAAAGTGACGCAGTCCGGGCCATCCTCACCGCAGTCGACCGTCAGAACGAACGGATCAAATCTCTCGAAGCTTCGTTCTCGGTAGAATACCGGTGCTGGATGGAGGTGAAGCAGGATCGGTCCGGAAACCAGATCTCAGCCCGGATCGCAGAAACCCCGTTCAGCGGAACGGACTATCGCGCCCGGGTTTTCCAGTCGCTGGACAAACGCCAGAAGTCGTATGTCATGGGTATGTTCGCGGGCGAAAAGAGCCTGGCGGATTCGGGCACGGTGTTTTTCGACGGCGAGCGGGTGCGGGTTCCCGGCGGATACTTCAAGACCGATTCCCGTCTCATCGGCGACCCCCTGCAGGTGGGCGAACGCCCTGCCCGGGAGAACATCGGCGGCATTCCCCTCGATTACGACCAGTACCTCAACGGCGCCATCGGCCCCGGCGGGACATTCTGGTACGGCTATCTCCGGATGCGCGGCGGGCAGGTCCGGCCCGAGAAAACGAAGGTGGACGGCTGCGAGTGTGTCGTGGTGCGCTATCCCCGGACCGGCGACGACCAGTATTACCTGTTCTACCTGGACCCGAAGCTCGGGTATAGGCCCCGCAAACTGGAGCAGTATCTCGAAGGACGAATATTCCGCCGGATCGACGGATACCGGTACGAAACAGCGGGAGGGATTCCGCTCCCCATCGCGGTCACGGTCACCGATTACGCAGTGAAGGACCCCCATGCCGGAACGGTGGTCGGACGATGCGTAATGACCGCGGAGCCCGCTTCGCTCAAGGTGAACGGGAAGCCGCTCGGGAAATGAAGGCCCGATGCGGCAGGAGCGCAGGGAAGAAGTCGGTTATGCCGTGTCTGAATCAATACGAATGATCCCGGGTTTGCTTCAATACGTGCAACACGGTCTGAATTGGGATGCGCGTGATAAAAGCATGATGAACTGCTGATAAAAGAAATTGAGTACTTGCCTGTTCTGTCTTTCATCATCTTTTATCCTGCTCATCATGCGCATCCCAATTCAGACAGGAAGTTCAGGTATTCCTCCGCATCCCCGCCGTCCGTTTTTTTTACGGTTGCGGGGAATGTAAAACGGGAGGGTGCGGACACATTGTCCGCACCCTCCCGTTTCGCTTTTGCCAGCTTTCTTGTCAGTTCGTGGCGCCCAGTCCGGGTTCCGCGCCTTCGGGGAGGGGTACTTCCGCCGGAGACTCGGTCGTGAGATTCCTGTACCAGTACCGGTAAAGGATGACGGAGACGACCGTCAGCAGGGCCGCGGTGATTCCCACTGACGCCCACTGCTTCACCACAATCGCGGTCATAAGCCAGAAAAGTCCCGCCTGCCAGAAGCAGGCCGGAACGAGGAGAAGAAGGTCGCGGCGGTTTTCCCGATTCACGTCTTCGACGAATGCCGGACGGCAGCGGCGGCGCACCGGTCCCCAGAACCCGAAGGGGCGGGTGCGGGTATAGAAGGCCACCAGCGTGTCCATGTCCGTGGGACGCCCCAGGAAGGTCCCGGCGATTGTCCCCGCTGTGGAGACGGCGATGACGAAGAGGAAGGTGAGATACTCCGCCGCATCGGGAATGATTGCCTGGCTGAGCAGCGCCGCGATCAGCCCGGTGGCCATGCCGAAAGCGTAGCCCATGCCGTTGAAGCGCCACCAGAACCATTTCAGAATTCCCGCCGGCATCATTCCGGTGATGAGTCCCATGATGATCCAGGCCCAGATGGAGTTGATGTTGGGGATGGTCCACCCGATAAGCACACCGAGCAGGACAATGGCCACGGTGGCGATATAGCTGATCTTCATCAGTTGGCCGTGGCTCGCCCCGGGGTTCAGATAGGTGTGGTAGAGATCCTTGACGAAATAGGCCGCCGAGGCATTGATGATGGAGTCGAGGGAAGACATCTGGGCGGCGATGAGCGCCGCGATAAGCATGCCCTTGACTCCGATGGGGATATAGTGGTTGATCACCGCCGGAAGCGCCATCTCCGGGTCCGCGATCTGCTCCGGGATGCTCACCGCGAGTACTCCGAGCCCCATCATGAGCAGGAACCGGAAGCTGAAGAGCGAGGTCCACTGAAACGCCACGAGGGAGCTTTCCCGCTCGTTCCTGGCCGCGTAGTACCGCTGGCTGGTCCAGCCGTCCAGCGGGACGGAGAATCCCTGGAGGATGTTGGAGAGAATCCAGAAGATCACCAGCAGTCCCAAAAGGCGCATGTTTTCGTATCCCTCGGGCATGACCGTCTCCCAGGAAGGCATGAGACGGTGCCAGTCCGGGGAGGTGTACTGGGCGAAATACTCCGGCGTGCCGAGCGCCATGGCCTTGAACGCGACGAAGAGAATCACGAACAGGATGAGGGCGCTCTGGAAAAGATCGGTGTACACCACGGAGTAGAACCCGCCCGCCACGGTGTAGACCATGACGATCAAAAAGAATATCAGGGCGCTCACATTTGGGGAGAAGGGGAGATACATGGAGAGGAACTTGCCGGACCCCACGAAGAAGTAGGCGGTGATGGGAATGCCCATGAGCAGCATGGCCACCGCCGAAAGAATGCGGGCGGTCTGCCCCGAGCGGCCCTTTCCGAAGCGGAACTCGATCCATTCCGAATTGGTCATGACATTGCTGCGGTTGAGCCATTTGCCCATAAAGATCATGAGGAACGCCAAAAAGAGCGCCACCGCCCCTCTCCAGGCGACCCAGTATCCCTTGACCCCGAGCATGTAGAAGAAGGAGGTCTGAAGCATGGTTCCGGTCATGTCCACAAAGGTGGCCATGCCGGAAATCCCGAGGATGAACCAGGGGATGCTGCGCCCGCCGAGAAAATACTCGTTTATGGAGCCGCCGGCGCGTTTCGCCACCCACAGCCCGACCGCCATGACGAAGATGAAGTACAGAACGATGATCCCGTAATCGATTCCGCCAAGCATGAATTCCCCTTTCTCCTGGAGCGGAAACCGCGCCCGGAGGCGCGGCTTCCCGGACTACTCAGGACCCCAGAGCCGGAAGCGACCCGACTCCGGGGCGCGTTTCCGGTCAGGCTTCCGCCGCTGCCGCTGCCGCCTCGGCCTGCATCTGCTTGAAGGCGGCCGGGTTCTCCACGAAGAAGGCGATGAACAGGATGGCGAGCACCATCAGTCCCATGGAGAGGTGAAACGTCCCGGTATAGGTGAGCATCCCGCGCCCGATGAGCGCGCCGACCACCATGGGGACCACCACCGCGAAGGGGAAGACCGCGAAATTCACCAGCCCGATATAGGAGGACTTGTCCTGGATGGGGCAGCTCAGGAGGGTCATGTTGGAATAGCCGATGTTGTTGCAGATCTGGGCGTATCCGGCGACCACCCACACCGCGTAGAACGCGTACACCGTGTTGGCCGCGAGCGCCAGCAGGACCCCGGCGAACGCCGCGGCCTGGAAAACGATGAGGGCGTACTTGGGCCCCAGCTTGTCGGCGAACCACCCCGCGCCGAATATTCCGGAGGGAATGCCGAGCTTCTTTCCGGTGATCATGTTCAGGGGGGCCAGGATGAAGAAGAAGGGGCCGAGGCTGGCCAGCAGCCATCCCAGCAGGTTCATGGACACGAAAAGCCCCGTTTCCGCCTCGGGGATGCCCTTTTCCTGGATGGCGTAGGCCGAATAGAAGGTGAGGACGATATAGTGCCCCACCGCGATCCACATGCCCACGAAGAACCGGACCAGGTTGCGGTCGGATTTGATGATGGAGACGAGGGACTTCATGAACTCCATGAAGTTTTCCTTGCGGGGAGCCAGCTCGCCCTCCGGCTCGTCGATGAGCCAGATCGCGACCGCCATCCCGCAGGCGAACACGAACGCGCCGATGAAGAGGACGATGAAGGCCTGGGGATATCCCAGTTCCATGATCTGTTTGACCACCCATCCGCCGAGCAGGCCGCCGACCGACGCGATCATGAAGTACACCCCGAGCCAGCTTCCCAGCTTGTTGGGCGGAATGATCTTGAAGAGAAGGGAGAAAATCAGCGGGCCGGTCATGCCGAACACAATGGTGGTGAGCCCGTAGCAGACGATGAACGCGCCAAGCATCAGGCCATGGTTTTCGCCGCCGGTGATAAGCAGGATCAGACCATACAGGAGCATGAAGCTCCCGGAAATGATGAACAGCGTTCCCATGGACCACTTCTTCAGCTTTTTCCGTTCGGAATAGTAGGCCGCCGGGATCTGCATGAGAATGAACCCCAACCAGAACAGGGCGTTCACCACGCCGTTGTAGAAGGCCGAAGCCCCGAGAAACCCGAGCAGGGCCATCAGCGGGCCGTAATAGGCGGTAAACGCGCCCCACACCGGCCCCCCGAACCCGTTGAAGAAGTTGTAGACGTTCGCTTTCGCGTAGTTGACTTCCGGACTGACCGGCTTTTGCTCCGTCATGACACCCCCTTTTTCCTTCCCGTTGCTCTCGTGTATCCAATCACGCCTCCCCCCAGCCGGAGAGACGCCGGATATCATTAGGACTCAATCGCCTTGCCGTTTCCGGCCGCCCAAGCAATATTCGCACACGGTAAAGCCGTGTCAAGACAAAAGTACACCCGGAGAAGAATTGCGTGATGGCGCGGCGGCGAAGGAAACGGCTTGGGGATCTGAAAATCTGTGGGGAAACAGGAGTGAAGAATGAAAGATGACGGGGGCGAAAGCCCGGAGTGTACCGGTCCGCTTCCCCGGCGCGCCGCTTCGAAAAAGCGCTCGCGCTCTGCGTCGTTTCCCGCTATACTTGAATCTCCGGATCAGACATGTTCCCAGAAATGACAGGAGACCACCGTATGCCACTCTTTGACCTGACCGAGCCCGAACTGCGGGCCTATCGTCCCCATCGCACGGAACCGGAGGACTTCGGTTCCTTCTGGGCCGATACCCTCGCCGAAGCGAGATCCCACCCGCTAGAGGCGCGTTTCGAGTCCGCCGATTACGGGCTCCGGGCCATCGAGAGTTTCGATGTCACCTTCCGGGGCTATGGCGGCCAGCCGGTGAGGGGATGGCTGAACCTCCCGCGCCACCGGACGGGGAAACTGCCCTGCGTGGTGGAGTTCATCGGCTACGGTGGCGGGAGGGGCTATCCCACGGACTGGCTGGTCTGGTCGGCGGCGGGATACGCCCACCTGGTCATGGACACCCGGGGCCAGGGAAGCTCCTGGCTCCACGGCGATACTCCGGATCCGGAACCGGAGGGATGCAGCCCCTGCTTCCCGGGCTTCATGACCAGGGGCGTGCTGGACCCCGCGACCTACTATTACCGACGGGTGTTCACGGATGGCGTCCGGGCGGTGGAAACGGCCCTCTCCCATGCGGCGGTGGACCCGGACCGGGTCGCCTGCCGGGGAGTCAGCCAGGGCGGCGGCATCACCATCGCGGTCGGCGGGCTGGAGCCCCGGGTGCGTGTTATCATGCCCAATGTCCCATTTCTCTGCCACTACCGACGGGCGGTGGAACTCGTGGATACCAGCCCCTATGTGGAAATCACCCGTTTCCTCAAAACACACCGTACCCGGGAAGAGCAGGTTTTCCGGACGCTTTCCTATTTTGACGGGGTGAATTTCGCCGCGCGGTCCCGAGCCCGGGCGCTCTACTCCGTGGGACTCATGGACGATATCTGCCCCCCCTCGACCGTGTTCGCCGCATACAACCACCATCCCGGTGAAAAGGACATCCGGGTCTGGCGGTTCAATATGCACGATGGCGGCGGGTCACACCAGGTGATCGAGGAAATCCGGTTTCTGAACGGGCTGTGGGGAAGTTGAAGAAACCACAGGGGGGATATACTGCCTGAGCGGGGATGCGGCTTTGAACGGGCGCATCCCCGCTTCTGCGGAGCATAGTGAGCTACTCGCCATTCAACTGGCGGTATTTCTCCCGGTACTTTTCGTAGAGCATTTTGTGCTTGTCGGAGAGGTCAACTTCGCGACCCTGAATGTACATGCGCTCCACGCGGGTGACCACCTCCAGGGGATCGCCGCTCGTGACGATGAGGGTGGCGTCTTTCCCCGGCTCCAGGGTTCCGGCCCGGTTGCCAACCCCGAGGATTTCGGCCGCGTACCGGGTGATCGCCTTCAGCGCCTCCTCACGGGGAAGGCCGTAGGCCGCCGCCAGCGCGGCGTGATAGGGCAGATTGCGCTCCTCGCCTCCGGCGATGCAGAAGCGCACCCCCGCCGCATGGAGTCTGGCGGCGATGGTAAACGCTTCGTCGAACGGCGCGTCCGCACGGTTGGGCAGGCGCAGGACCGGAGTGACCACCACCGGAATATCCCGGCGTTTGAGAAGATCGGCCACACGGGGGGATTCCGCGCCTCCCACGACCACCATGTTCAGTTCCTCACGCTCCGCCCACTCCACCGCGGCCTCGATATGCCGGGCGCCGTTTACCTCCACCCACACCGGAAGTTCGCCCCGCAGCACCGGAAGCATGGCCTCCCACCGAACATCAACGGCGTGGACGGGCAGCCCCTTCGTTCCCGAGGCCTCACGGGCGGCGCGATAGGCGCGGGCATCGAGGAACGCCTTTTCCAGCTCGGCGCGACCCTCGGGCCTCTCCGGCCAGTTGATTACAAGTCCGGCGGGCGCCCGGAGGGTCATGTCTTCCCATGTCCAGCCGTCGAGCATGGCCACCGCCGCCTGCCCGGAAATGATGCCGCCACCCGGAGAAACCGCCGCCAGCGCAATGCCGTTGGAGCGGGTGGAGGGAATGTGCTCGGAATCGGGATTGATGGCGGTTTCGGCCCGGATATTGGGGTTGATGCTCCCCGTTTCGGCCGCATCCACCGTTCCACGCACCGAGCTGATCTCCCGGAGGCCGATATCGGAGCTGGCCTCGATCAGACCCGGATAGACATGTTTCCCGGTAACATCCACGGTCAGTGTGCCGGAGGGGATCGCGACTCCGGCCCCGACCGAGGTTATCCGGCCTTTTTCAAAGAGCACCGTCCCCTTTTCGATAGCCGGTCCGCTCACCGGGTGAACAGTCCCCCCCACCAGCGCCACGGGCTGTTTCTGCGGCGGCCCGGGAATCTGGTCCGATGCACCGGCATACCCCGGCCGGAAGCAGAACGCCGCGGCAACAGCCACACCAGTCAGGACCCCGATCCATCGGCATCGCAGCCCGTACGGGCTCCCCATCGTAATCCGCTGCCGCTTATTCACGGGTTTTTGGGCTTCGGACTTCGGGCTTCGGATGTATCCTCTCATTTCTTTCCCCCTTTGGCCGCTTTGCGCAGGAGTTCGGCGCGTTCCCGCTCCATTCGGGCGCGCAGTTCACGGTCTTCCTCCCGGTCGAAATACCGCCGGCCGTCTATCCAGGTCTGCTCGCAGAGGGAGTAGGAGGAAAGCGGAGGGCCGCTCCAGATTACGAAGTCGGCGTCCTTGCCCGGTTCCAGGCTCCCGACCGCACGGTCGATGCGAAGCTGCCTGGCGGGGTTGATGGTGACGAATTTGAGCGCTTCCTCCTCGGGTACGCCGCCATACTTGACCATCTTGGCGGCTTCCACGTTCATCTGACGATAGAGCACCGGAAAATCCGAGTGCAGGCTCACCAGGAGCCCCTGGTCGTACATGAGCGCACCGTTATAGGGGATGCCGTCGAAGGTTTCGTACTTCCCGGACCAGATATCCACGAAGGTAGTGGGAACCGCGCCATGCGCCTTGAGCGCATCGGCGACTTTGTATCCCTCCAGGATGTGAATGAAAAACTCCACCTTGAACCCGATATCCTCGGCGGTCCGGATCAGAGCGAGAATTTCATCCTGACGATAGGCGTGGCACTGGATCTGACGTTTGCCGTCCAGAATTTCCACCAGCGGTTCCAAGCGCAGGTCTCGCCGGGGCGGAATCAGGGTTTTGTCTTTCTTCACCCCTGCTTCATACTCCCGCCAAGCCCGGCGGTACTCCGACGCCGCAAGGAAGGAATCCCGCACGAGCTGTTCCACCCCCATGCGGGTGACCGGATAGCGCGGATTCGGCCCGCCCCAGTTGGAGCGCTTGACATTCTCCCCCATCGCGAATTTCTGGATGGGCCGCTGGTCCGCGAGAAGCATATCGGACGGCAAAGCGCCCCAGCGCAGCTTGACCAGGGTATTCTGGCCGCCGATGGTGTTGGCCGAGCCGTGATTGACGCAGGCCGTGGTCAGACCCACTGCCAGATGACGGTAGATATTGATGTCATCGGAATCGAGAATGTCGCGGATGCGAACCTCGGATGTGACCGAGTGGGTTCCCTCGTTGATGCCGCCTTCCCCGGCGAGATGAGTGTGGGCATCGATCAGCCCCGGAGTCACATGCTTCCCGGCGGCGTCAATGACCACTGCGTCCGCGGGAGCTTTGAGTCCACGGCCAATCCGCTCGATTTTTCCGTTTCTCGTCAGGAGGTCGGTTTCACGCAGAACGCCCTTCGGTCCGGAGGTCCAGATCGTGGCATTCCGGACCAGCACCGCCGAGGGCCGTTCCGGGAGCGTTTCCCGCCCGAAGGGTCCCTCGGGATACACCACCGGGAAAGAGGCCGGTTCCGGAGGCTCGACCTTCGTGGTATCCGGCTTGTCCTTCCAGGGTTCGGTGAGCGCGGCGGTCCAGGTAAACCCGCCTTTGCCGTCCCACGCCCCGCGTCCGGACAAATGCCCGTCCCCCGCGATGCCGCTCAGCCGCAACACCCCGGGAGTTCCGAGGGAGTCGCCGGGGAACGCCGCGGCGAGAAGGCGTTTGTCCAACGTGGTTTTTATTGCTTTCACCGTTTTCCCCCCGGCGGTGAGTTTCGCTTCCGGTTTGAGCGCTTCGCCGCCGATCTCCAGGACGGCCCCGTCCGGGAGCAGCGCGGGGGCAGCGGAGAGTGTCCAGTTTCCCCGGACATCCAATTCGGGCTGGGGTGTGATCTCATAACGCTCGCCCGCCACCCAAGTGTCCAGGATCTTCGTTTTCTCCGCGAACAGATCGCCATCGGCAACAATGAAGTTCGCCAGCTTCCCCTTCTCCAGCGTGCCCATGTCCGTACGGCCCAGCCATGCCGCGGGGGTCGCGGTGAGGGCCCGGAGCGCCTCATCGGTCGGAAGCCCCCGTTTTACCGCGATCCGGAGGTTCTGCAGAAACTCCTCCGGTTTCTCCAGCCGGGCGGAAGTCAGGGCGAATACAACTCCGGCCCGGGCCAGCCGCGCCGGATTTTCCGGAGCGAAATCCCAGTGACGCAGAACACCGAGCGCCACATCCTCGTCCGCCGCGTCGGGGGTATCCGGAAAACGCACCGGGAGAATCATCCGCACTCCCGAGGTTTTCACCGCTTCCGCGCGGCGGTATTCATCGCCGGCCCCAAGTACCCGGGCGTTCAATCCGAACTCACGGGCAATATCCGCTGTCCGAAGCACATCGAGTACCCCTCCGGCCTCGAACACCGCGGGATGCCCCCGGAGAACACACGGCCCAAGCGCGACCAGAGAGCGGTTCACCTCCGGCGGGGTTTTCCCCGAAGGCGCGGCACGGTACGCGCTCCATGCCCGGTCATGCCATCCGGCGTCCAGGAAGGTCTGGCGGATAAGCGCGATCCGTCCCATGAGAGATCCGGGATAGTCGCCGGCCACCGGGCCGAGGGTAACGGACTGCCCGGCCGAATCCGCCAGCACGGTATGGGAAACGGGTCTGTCGCCCAAAAGAACGAGCGCTCCCTCGCCCCGGAACAGCCCCTTCCGGGGATATGCCACCGCTGCCGCAAACCCGGACTTCCGGAGAGCCTGCGCCGCTTTCGGGTCCGGCCGGAAACGGTCGGCGGCACGGGTTTCGGGAAGAACGGCATCGTTCCAGTGCCGAGATCCCGCGCCGGGGCTTCCGGAGGTATCATCCGTAATGCCGTAATGGGTGTACAGGTCTATAAAGGCGGGATAAATCGTCTTCCCGCCCAAGTCACGCACCACGGCATCCGCCGGAACCGCCGCGCCGGTTTCGACCGTCTCAATGCGGCCGTCCCGGACCACCAGGACCGCGTTTTCCAGCACCGTGCCGGGAGCAGGGATGATTCTCGCGTTGACAAAGGCGGTTACCCGCGGAGTGTTTTCATGCAAACCGATAACCGGTGCGGTGCGGTCCGCCACGGCTCCGGCGGAACCGGCGCCGCTGAACATCGCCGCGGACAGGAAAAGGAGCGCCAGCCGTATCGGCAGGAGACGAACCATAAGATTTCCTTTTCGACAGGTTTGGAGTGTGATACCGCGAAACCGCTTCCCCCGGATGGCCCGAGGCGTTACATGCCGGAATACTCGGTGGTAACCCGCGAATATTCGTTGTTCACGCGACAGAAAGCAAGAGAAAAGAAAAAGCCGGAAGCCCGGAGGCAGCAGAAAATGGCACAAAGGGCCTGAAATCCCGTGCCGGGAATGCGGAAAAGCGGGCGCGATTTGTTCCGGCCCTGCTTTCACCCATGCAGGCTTTGCCTACATGGGTGAAAGCAGGGGGTCACTCTATGGCAGACTTAGAGTTACACAAACTTCAAAGATGTGGCGCACGTACAGCAATCACCTGCACCTTTTCTCCCATCCTCATAAATTGGGGAATAGCAAGCTCTGGAGAGAGGAGGAATTGGTGACACCCGAAAACGTCCCGTTTTCAAGCGGATTCCGACGTTTTTTCCGGCTGTCCGGAAAATCCAACCTCCCTGCCCCGGGGCTTGGGGAATGAAAAGGCTGTGATGCGGTGGCGCGGCAAACGAGGGTCAAAGTCACCATGTCGGGAATTCGGTGTGCCATGATCCGGAAAAAAACACTTGATTCCCTGTCGATGTGTGGATAATGTATATTAAGTAAATAAACCTGTATTAACCAATGCTTCGTCTCAGAGGGAGGAATCTATGGCGGGTACGGCGGCAGCAACCTCCGAACGGATGTCGGAAACAGCGCTGGTTTTCCTGCGCGAGGTGTTCGGAAAGTATCACCCGCGCAACTTCTCGGTACGCTTGTGGAACGGTTTCGAGTGGGGGGCGGAGGAAGGGCAGGATGTCCGGTTCACGCTCGTGCTCAACCACCCCGGAGCGTTGCGGAGGATGTTTCTGCCGCTCAACGAGCTTTCTCTGGGCGATGCGTACATCCACGGGGATTACGATATCGAGGGGGATATTGAAAGCGCGCTGGCTCTGCGCGATCACCTCCTCTCGTCTCCTCACGGATTTATGGAGCGCTTACAGATGTTCGCACGGCTCCTTTCCCTCCCCCTGAACGCCAGCCGTCCGCAGGGAAGCCGCAAGCTCCGTCTGGAGGGTGAACGCCACTCCCGTGGCCGCGACCTTCAGGCGGTCAGATACCACTATGATCTATCGAATGATTTTTTCGCCAGCTTTCTGGATACCGGCATGCAGTACTCCTGCGCCTATTTCCGGAGCCTGCGTGACGATCTGGACACGGCGCAGCGGCAGAAGCTGGATTACATCTGCCGGAAAGTGCGCCTTCAACCCGGCGACCGTCTTCTTGACATCGGCTGCGGCTGGGGAGGCCTGCTCATGCACGCGGTCACCCGGTACGATGCCGATGCGGTCGGAATCACCCTCAGCCAGGCCCAGGCCGACCTTGCGCGCAAGCGGATCAAAGAGGCCGGGCTTCGCCACCTCTGCCATGTCCAGATCGCCGATTACCGGGATTTTACCGATTACGAGGGATATCATAAAATCGTGAGCGTGGGGATGGTCGAGCATGTGGGTGAAGCGAGGCTGGCCGACTATTTCCGGAAAGCCTGGGAACTGCTCACCCCCGGCGGGGTATTCCTCAATCACGGAATCAGTCAGGACCAGTCCCGTCACGGGAAATCCCGGCAGGCGTTTATCGACCGGCATGTCTTTCCCGACTCCGAACGAATCCCGATCGGCACGGTTCTCCGCGTAGCCGAGTCATGCGGGTTCGAGGTGCGTGATGTGGAGAGCCTGCGCGAGCATTACCTCCACACGCTCCGCCATTGGGTGCGCCGCATCGAGGAGAACCGCGAGCGCATACTCAAGGTTACGGACGAGACGACATGGCGGACCTGGAGGCTCTACATGGCCGGTTCGGCACATGGATTCAAGGCGGGGTATTCAAGTGTTTTCCAGACCCTGCTGGTGAAGCCGAACCGGGGGGTGAGCGGGTTCCCGCTGACCCGGGACGACTGGTACGCCCGCGCCGCTGATGATGCCGTGGCGGCCTCGCCCGGAATCATTGAGAAAAGAGCGGTGGAACGGGAGTGCGGGATTTCAACCTGAGCCGCCCGGGCGGCTATATTTCACGAACACGGCGTTCCCGGTCCGTACGCGCCGTTCCGGATACCGAGGAGGTTCTCACATGCCGTCCCAAAAAATGAAGGAATATCTTGATTCCCATAATATCAAGTACATGAGCATACGACATTCACCGGCCTTCACCACCCAGGAGGTCGCTCAGGCCACCCACATCCACGGCCACCAGATGGCCAAGGTGGTCATGCTGAAAATCAATGGCGAACTGGCCATGGCGGTAACCGCCGCCGACCGCATGGTGGACATTCCGGGAATCATGCGCGCGGCCGGGACATCCGATGTGGCGCTGGCTGACGAAAAGGAGTTCGAGAGCCGCTTTGAGGGAGTGGAAACCGGAGCCATGCCGCCCTTCGGAAATCTGTATGGCATGGATGTGTACGTGGACCGCACCCTGTCCAAGAACCGGGAGATCGCCTTCAACGCAGGGTCGCACACGGAAGTAATCCGGATGTCGTATCAGGATTTCGAGCGGCTGGTTCAGCCCCGGGTATACTCTCCGGCGCATGCGGAGGAGCCGGTACCGAGCACCGGGCGTTGACGGAAACAGATAGTGGTGAACGGGTGTCTTGTGGGTCGGGCCGGAAAATATAACTACCCCTCGTTCCCATTGTCGTAAAGACAAGAGAAAACCGAAGGCACGCATGAGTACCAAAGGTAGTCAATAGAGACTTTGGTCGGTAACTCACCCCCTGGCCCCCTCTCTCCAGAGCTTGTCATTACCCAAGTTTATGGGAGTAAAATTCCGAGCAGAGAGAGAATCGTAATGCATTGTTG
>JAWLHT010000111.1:0-15008 GCA_041690195.1 Candidatus Latescibacterota bacterium | reverse complement strand
TTCGTGCGGGAGCTTTCCGCTTCCGGCGCGGCAGCCGGGCGGAAATATGATACCGGGCGGGGCCGCCCCATCCGCTTTCTCTATTCCTACTGCATGCTGTTCGGCGACCCGCTGCTTCGTCCCGAACTCGATCCCTACCCGGACGGTCTTCTCGAACGGCTCGCGGAACAGGGCGTGACCGGAGTCTGGCTGCATACGGTTCTTCGCCAGCTCGATCCGGGCAGTCTCTTCCCGTCGGAGTCCGCAGACGATGCGGCTACCCGCCGCGCCAATCTCCGCGCGCTCGCCGAACGTACCGCCCGGTACGGCATCCGGATTTATCTCTACATGAACGAGCCGCGAGCCATGCCCGAGTCTTTCTTCGACGGGCGCGGACACCTGAAGGGCGGGAAGGAGGGCAATCATGCCGCGCTCTGCACCAGCGTCCCTGAAGTCCGGGACTGGATTACCGCTTCCCTGCGTCGGGTGTTCGCGGAGGCACCGGAACTGGGCGGCGTTTTCACCATCACCGGCTCGGAGAATTTCACCCACTGCCACAGTCACGGACGGAACGCCGCGGGCTGTCCCCGGTGCTCGGTCCGGCCCGGCCCAGAGGTGATTGCCGAGATCAACGCCGCCCACGCCCGCGGCGTGTGGGCGGGGAACCCCCGGGCCGAGGTGATCGTGTGGGACTGGGGCTGGCCGGACGACTGGGCCGGTCCGGCCATTGCGGCGCTCCCGGAGGGTGTCCGCCTCATGAGTGTGAGCGAGTGGAGTCTGCCCATCGAGCGCGGCGGCATCGCGAGCCGGGTGGGCGAATACTCCATTTCATCGGTCGGGCCCGGTCCGCGTGCAAAAAAGCATTGGGCGCTCGCAAAGCAGCGCGGTCTTCGCACGGTTGCCAAAATACAGGCCAACGCCTCCTGGGAACTGTCCGCGGTACCGTATCTTCCGGTCATGAACCTTGTGGCGGAGCATTGCGCCAACCTCTCGTCCGCCGAGGTGGATGGCATCATGCTGAGCTGGTCGGTGGGGGGGTATCCCTCGCCCAACCTGGAACTGGTGCGCCGGATGACCGTTCGTCCCGCGCCTTCGCCGGAAGAGGCGCTCCGGGCGGTGGCGGTTGCCCGGTACGGCGGTGCGGCGGCTCCCCATGCGCTCCGGGCTTGGGCGGCATTCAGTGCGGCGTTCCGGGAGTATCCCTATCACGGCGGGTTCGTGTATAACGGTCCGGCCCAGTGGGGACCGTCCAACCCCCTCTGGCCGGAGCCCACCGGATACTCCGCCACCATGGTGGGATTCCCCTATGACGATGTGGACGGATGGCGGGCGGTATATCCGGCGGAAGTGCTGGCCGCCCAGTTTGAGAAAGTCGCGGCGGGATGGTCGGCCGGGCTCCCGGAACTGGAACGCGCCATGAAACGGTCCGGGGCTCCGGAGCAGCGGGAGAACGCCCGACGGGATCTCCTGATTGCCGAAGCCGCAGGACTCCATTTTCGGAGCATTGCCGCACAGGTGCGCTTCACCCTGGCCCGGAACGAGTATCGCACCGGGGCTCTTTCTCCGGGTGAACGGAAGCGGTTCTCCGGTGAAATACGGGACACCGCCCGGGAGGAGCGGGATTCCGCCCGACGGATGTATGCCCTCGTCCGAGAGGATTCCCGTATCGGGTACGAAGCATCCAACCATTACTACTATCTCCCGCTGGATCTTGTGGAAAAGGTGGTGAACTGCGAATATGTCCTGGCGAAGCACCCGGAAGAAGAATGAAAGGAACACGGACCGGAATGCATAGTCCAGGGAAATAGACGGACTGAGCCGGTGATGACCGGAGCAGTTGCCGCTGGGAATGAAACGCCGTAAAAAAACGTTCCCGCTCCGGCTCTCGCTGGTTCCGTGCGTTCTTTTCCGGCAGTTTGTAAGAGGTGAGAATGGCAGGAAGGCCGCAATAACCGGTTTCCGTTTCCCTCGACGGAGGGTGCGGTTCTTTCCCTGCTTTTTCTTTGCGAATTTTGCTCGAACTGCGTATCCTTTGGCACTCTGGCTGTTTCTTGTTCTGTCGATACACTTGACACTTGCGTCCCTGTGCCGAAGCCCGCGGTGTTGCCGCTTGTTTCGGAGCGGGATTCTCCGTGGAGGTCCTCATGCAATTTCCCCGGTTGTTCCGCCCCATCGTGCTCGACGGAATCGAGATTCCCAATCGCGTGGTAATGGCTCCCATGGGAGTGGGGAGATATCGTGACGACGAGAACTGGCCTGCTCCCGCGATCCGGTACATGGAGGAACGCGCCCGGGGCGGCGCCGGACTCATCATCACCCAGACCGTGCGGGTGCACGGGAGGCTTGCCTCGCGCCCGGGGATCGGACTCCATGACGACCGGTTCATCCCTTCCCATGCCGGATTGGTCGAACGGGTACACAGCCACGGGGCGAAGGTGGCCTGCCAACTCGGTCTTCAGGGCGGCAAGGGCGGAAACGAGGCCCCTTCGGCCATCTATAGTGTAAATTACAAAGTTCGTCCCCGTGCGCTCACCTCGGACGAACTGTATGAACTGGTAGAAAGCTTCATCATGGCCGCGGGAAGGGCCAGAGCGGCGGGATACGACGCGGTGGAGTTCCACGGCGCGCATTCCTATCTGGTCGGTGCGCTCATGTCTCCGGCGCTGAACCGCCGTCAGGACGAGTGGGGCGGAGATTTCACGGGCCGGATGAAATTCGTGCGGGAGGTCATCACCGGAATACACTCCATACACCCGGGATTTCCGGTGGGATTCAAGTTCAGTGCTCACGAAGAAATCCCCGGGGGGGTGGACCTGCCGCACGGTCTCGAAATTGCCCGGTATGCCGCCACGCTCGGCGTTGCCTGGCTGCATGTCTCATCCACCGCCTCGACCATCGAGGCCGGGGGGCGCTATGCTTCGGTGCCTCCGCTCTATCTGCCTCGTAACACGCTGATGCCTCTGGCGGCAGCGGTGAAGGATGCCTGCCCGGAAACGCCGGTCATGGGGACTGGGTCGATCACTGTGCCGGAAGAAGCCGAGCGCTTTCTGGCGGAAGGCGTCTGTGACATGGTCGCCTTGGGACGGACGCTCATCGCCGATCCCTTCTGGCCGGAAAAGGCCCGCCGAGGCGACATCGCCCGAATCATCCCCTGCATCCGCTGCAATGTCTGTCATCATCAGCTCTGGCTTGGGCAGTCCCTCTGTTGCTCCCTGAATCCGTATGTCACCCGCGAGGCGGAGCAGGAGCTCTCTCCGGCGGCACGTCGAAAAAAAGTCATGGTCATCGGCGCGGGTCCGGCGGGAATCCGCTGCGCCATCACCGCGGCTCGTCGCGGACACTCGGTCACCCTCTGTGAAAAGAGGCGCTACATTGGTGGTATGGTCTATCCGGGAAGCCGTCCGGACTGCAAGGCGGACGTGGCCCGCGCGCTGGACTGGTTCACGGCGGAATTGGAGGCAAGCACGGTGAACCTGAAGCTGAATACGGAAATAACGCCTGAGCTGGTGGAATCGGAGCGGCCCGACGCCCTGGTGATCGCCGCCGGAGCGGAACCGGTGAAGCTGGATATCCCCGGTGCGGACATGCCCCATGTCGTTCCCGCGGTGGACGTCATGCGGGATGTGACCAGGTATTCCGGGAAACGGGCGGTGGTGATTGGGGGCGGCGATGTTGGCTGTGAGGCGGCCTGTCTCCTGGCGGATCAGGGCTGGACGGTGTCCCTGGTGGAAATCCGTCCCCGGCTCATGGAAGAGAACCGGATCAACAATGTCAAGCTCCCCATGCTCGACCTGCTGCGGGAAAAAGGCGTGCGCATCCTCACCGGAACCCGGGTCAATGCGTTCACCGAAGACGGCGTTGAGGTGATCCCGCCCGACGGAAAGCAGTACGGTCTTCCGGCGGATCTGGCGGCGGTGGCGGTCGGGCTCCGGGCAGACACCTCCCTGGTGCGGGGGCTTTCGCTTCTGGCCGAAGAGGTGCATGTCATCGGGGACTGCGCTGTCCCGGCCCGGATCCGCGAGGCGGTCGAGGCCGGTGAGCGGGTGGGACGATGGATATAGATTCCTGTCACTCCGGCGGCTCGGCCATGAGCGGAGAGGGGAGAAACTGTCTCCGGAGGTTCCCTGCTGGAGGGAGGCGTTTCCGGGCCGGTTCCGGAGCATGGCATGGAACATCCGCTTGATTCAGGCGTTGATTCGGCGTATCTTATGAGGTCTTATCCGGTTCCGGAGCGCGTGAACAGGACGGTTGAATTACTGATAGATTGGAGAAAGGATCATGCAGAACGCGTTCGATGTCCTCGAACAGCGGGACCTGGTGGAGCAGATTACCGACCGGGATGCCCTGCGGGAAGTGTTCGGGAAGGAAATGGTCACCCTGTACGCCGGGTTCGACCCCACTGCGGACAGCCTGCACCTGGGACACCTCTTCCCGGTTCTGTGTCTGGCGCGCCTGCAGCGCATGGGGCATCGCCCCATCAGTCTGGTGGGCGGCGCCACCGCCATGATCGGGGACCCCTCCGGCAAGTCCGAGGAGCGCCAGCTTCTGAGCGAGGAGGTCATCATGGCCAACTCCGACGGCCTGCGCCGTCAGCTCGAACGGTTCCTGGATTTCAGCGGGAAGAACGCCGCGGTCATGGCCAACAACGCCGACTGGACCAAAGACGTCTCCTATCTCGCCTGGCTGAGGGATGTGGGGAAGTATTTTTCCGTGAACTATATGCTGAACAAGGAATCGGTGCGCCGCCGTATCGAGGATCGCTCGCAGGGAATATCATATACCGAATTTTCCTATATGCTTATACAATCCAATGATTTTCTCCAGTTATACGACCGCTACGGCTGCCGTCTCCAGGTGGGCGGCAACGACCAGTGGGGGAACATAACCGCCGGGATCGACCTTATCCACAAGCAGCGGCATGTGCAGGCCTATGGTATCACCTTCCCGCTCCTGACCACCTCCACCGGCGAGAAATTCGGCAAGAGCGCGGGCAATGCCATTTGGCTCGATCCGGACAAAACCAGCCCCTATGCACTGTATCAGTACTGGATTCGCACCGACGACCGTGACGCCATCCGGTACCTGAAGTATTTCACTTTCCTTTCCGAAGAACGGATCGGGGAACTGACGCGCATTGTGGAAGCTGAGCCGGAGCGCCGCGAGGCCCAGCGGGTGCTCGCGGAGGAATCGACCCGCATGATCCACGGAGAGGAGGGGCTCCGGAAAGCGCAGCGCGCCTCCGAAGTGCTCTTCGGTGAAGGGGAGATCAGCGATTTCAGCGACCGGGAACTGCTCGACATCTTCGCCGACGTCCCCTCTTCGGAAGTGGAGCGCGGGGAACTGGAGCAGGGCATCGGCGTACTCGCTCTTTTCACCCGGGCCGGGCTGACCAAGTCCAACGGCCAGGCGCTGCAAACGCTCAAGCAGGGCGGTCTCTCCATTAACAACCAGCGGGTGGAGGACCCCCGGATGATGGTGACGCCGGAACATCTGGCCAGCAAATCGGTCATGGTGCTTCGGGCGGGTAAGAAACGGTACCACCTCGTACGGGTGACCGGCTGACTCCCAGTCGGGACGAAAAGTCGCACGGACCGTCAAAACGCCCCCCTTGTCCACGGGATGGAGGGGTGTTCGCGACCGCCGGAATGCCGCGAGACCTTCGGTTCCGGCGGTTTCCCGGACCGGGCGCGGGCTGGCACGGCGCTTGCTCTTCTGGACCGGTGGACCAGTGCCGGAAAACCTCGACTGATTCGGGAGTCTCATGAACGGCGGAAGTGAAAAGGAAACCGGAGGCATGGCCAGGGAAATCTGGGTGCCGCTCCGGTGCAGGGATCTTCAGCCGGAAGCGCTGAAGCAGATCGGGCTTCTGCTTGAACGGATTCCGGAATTGCCGGTTTCGGTGCAGCGGGTCATCCAGATGGCGTCGGACCCGGACAGCGATTCGAAGGAAATCGCCGAAATCGTCTCCGTCGACCCGGTGCTTGTGTCCCACATTCTCATGATGGTGAATTCCTCCTATTATGGGCTAAGCAGGAAGATCGACAACCTGCGCCTGGCCATCGTGCTGCTTGGATTCAACGAGGTGCGGAACATCGCTCTCCGGTGCGGTCTGGCTAAGATAATGGACCGGTTCGGCGGTTCGACTCCGGACACCCGGCGGCTGTGGGAGCACTCCTATCTGGTTTCTCTCTGCGCCGAGTTTCTGGCGGGAGAGGACGATTCCCAGCGCGGCGGGGTTGTCCTGACCCTCGGGATGCTGCACGACATCGGGAAGTTCGCGCTATATACCATTGGAATGATGATGCAGCAAAAGGGAATCCGCCCGAACCGCTCCGGTGATATTCCGAGGGACGCCGAACTCCTGCAGAAAGAGGAGCATCTCTTTGGGGCCAATCACGCCCTGATCGGCGGAATGCTCGCCGAACGGTGGAATCTTTCGGCGCGGATCCGGACAACCCTGGAGTGCCATCATCACCCTTCCTTTTTCGGTGTAACCGAAATACCGTCCGAGTATCTTGAGGATGTGGCGGTGGTGTGCATCGCCGATCTCATGGTGAACCGGGCCGCCCGTCCGGACAGCCCGGTCAAAGCGCCGCATCAGATATTCTACGACGTTATCGGCCTCGACCCCGAACTGGATCTGACCATCCCCCAAAGTGTCATGGAAAAGTTCGAACTGTTCCGGGGAATGGTCGGGTGACGGTGCGTCGGGTTCCTGCACCGGCCTTGCCGTTCCGGTCCCTTCGTTCAGGAGTGGGGGAATCCGAGATACATGGAAACGCACCGTTTCCCTGCTGACTACGGCTATCCGGGTATCGAACACTTCTGGCCCCATACCGGGGAAGGACAAATCCGATAGAACCGGGTTTGGGGGAGCATGAGGATCGTGTTCGGCGTCGGCCGGAGGATGTCTGCTTTTTTTCTTGACACCCGACCGTATAATCCATATATTTGGAAATCTATATTGGTTCGCGTGTTTGCATCGCAATCGAATACGAGTAAGCGGTATCATAGATAATCACCGCAGGAGGGTGTATCATGTATGCGGTAGTTGATATATACGGATTTCAGTACCGGATCGAAAAAGGGGCGACCCTGCGGGTTCCGAAGTTCGATTCCGAGGTGGGGAGCAAGGTGAACTTCTCCGAGGTGCTCCTGGTCACCGACGGCGATTCCGTGACGGTCGGAGCCCCGTTTGTTCAGGGCGCGCAGGTTGAGGCCACGGTTACCGGACACGGCAAGGACAAGAAGATCATCGTCTTCAAGAAGAAACGCCGCAAGGATTATTCGGTCAAGCGCGGGCATCGTCAGGAGTTTACCGAAATCAAGGTTGATGATATTCTGGTGAAATAGATGCTCGGCATATATCGGGCGTCTTGATGTGTACCGCTCCCGCTCGGGGCGGCGGATAGATTACCGCCCGGATTGCCGCTGGAAGAAAGGAACGGAATAATGGCTCACAAGAAAGGCGTGGGTAGCTCAAGGAATGGTCGCGATTCCGCGGGCCAGCGCCTCGGGGTAAAACGCTTCGGCGGCGAATATGTCAGCGCCGGCAGCATCCTGGTCCGTCAGCACGGAACCAAGTTTCATCCCGGGAACAACGTTGGGCTCGGAAATGACCATACCCTTTTTGCTCTGGTCGACGGTAGGGTCAAGTTTGAATTTCTTGACAAAACCCGGAAAATGATCAGCGTGTATGCGGAAGAGTGACCCGCTTTCCCGATCGATGCGAAGGGGTCGCCTGAGAAGGCGACCCCTTTTTATTTCACAGGCGCCTGATGCCGAATTCGTTTTCAAACAGGGAGAAAGCGCCCGTTTTGTTCCCATGATCGGAAAATTTGCAGTTCTATATGAACGAACGGCTGCGGGAATTGGCTGGAAAATATAACTCACCCCTCGTTCCCCTCTCTCGCAAGAGAGGGGATGACTCGTTATCGGCCGTCTCGGTGCTTCCTGTGGCTCAATTCCCCCTCTCTCTGGAGAGGCGGGGTCCCCGGCCCTGTGGAACAGGGCTGGGGTGCAAGAAGGGGGCCAGGGGGTGAGTTACCGGCCAGCACCTCCGCTGACTACCTTTCAGTACTTATGCGTGCCTGTTGTATTCTCTTATCTTTACGACAATGCCCCTCGGTCCCGGTTGTCCCGGCATTCCGAACGGTCAGCGGAGCATGGGCGGTCAGAAAATCATGACGATTGAAGCCGATTGCTGGCTCAGTCAGGAACACATATTTTCGAGTGGGCGCCAAACGGGCCAAAAAAATGCGGCCGGGACGCGGGGTTCCGCCCGACCACGCAAGTAAAACACCCCTGGTAAAATCACGGATAAGGCTATATATACAGGGGGGTTGCATTTTTTACCTCATGTTGTTCAGCAAATACTTGCTTTTTCCTGTTCGGGTAATTAAATTAAGTCAGCTTTCTGCATACGGTATTCGTCGTACGGCCACGCTGCAGCGATTTCCCCGGCCGTCAGCAGTTAAACTTGCACGTACCGTTCCCATTTCCTATGAAACTACTCCCGTTCGATAGCATAGCGGACACTGTGGCGCGCCTCGTGGCCGACACCAACTACCAGCTTCCGCCGGATGTGCTCACCGCATTGATTGCCGCCGGCGAAAATGAGGCCGGTGAGCCCGCTGCGACTATTCTTGGACAGATAGTTGACAACGCCCGGATTGCGGTCGAGGACGGGGTTCCCCTGTGCCAGGATACCGGAGTGGCGGTTTACTTCGTGGAGTTGGGCGAGGACGTCCGGGTTGAGTCCCCCGGAATCGAGTCCGCCATCCAGGAGGGGACGCGCCGGGGGTATCGGGACGGGGCCCTGCGTTTTTCCATGGTCCGCGATCCCCTGCGCCGGGAAAATACCGGTGACAACACCCCGGCCGTGATCCACTACCGTATCGTCCCCGGGGACCATCTGCGGCTCTGGTTCTGCCCCAAGGGCGGCGGGTGCGAAAACATGAGCCGTCTTTCCATGCTGTCCCCCGGCGAGGGACGGGAAGGAGTGGTCGGCTTCGTAGTTGACACCGTGCGCGCGGGAGGGGGTAAACCCTGCCCGCCGGTGATCGTGGGGGTCGGGCTGGGCGGTGATTTCGAAGCATGCGCCATCCTGGCCAAACGCTCCCTGCTCCGCCCACTGGGTACCCGTCATCCGGACCCGTACTATGCCGAACTGGAAAGCGAGTTGCTGCAGCGCATCAACGCCCTGGGCATCGGGCCCATGGGCCTGGGCGGAAAAACCACGGCGCTGGATGTTTTCATCGAGACCGCGCCCTGTCATATCGCCAGCATGCCGGTCGCGGTCAACATTCAGTGCCACTCGGCGCGGCATGGCTATGCCGAATGGTGACCGGGGCGGGCCAAAGAGGCATAAAGATGACAATATGCCGACACAATGGGACAATATGTCATATGTGTGACGGTGGATCGTCAGGTGTCCGGAGGGGTGTTTGGGCAACCGGATGTGTTTCCGTGGGTTTGGGCATGCGGTCCGGGCGGGCGCTGTTGGCAGGGAGTTTGCTCTTCTTTAGGGGGTTGACTGAGGGATTTTCGCCGGGAAGAGTTTCGGCTCATTCAGGCGGCGAGAAATAGATGCTTGTTTGCGGTCGTGTTTTTCGCTATACTATGTGTCCTGATATATTGGAGTTGCGGGTGATTTCCGGGGAGGATGAGTGGAGGGAGAGGTGCACAGGATGACGATTCCGCTCGACCGCGAGGCGGTTGCCGGTCTTCGCGCCGGTGACATTGTGTCACTCTCCGGCGATATTCTCGTGTTTCGGGATCAGGTGCACCGGATCCTCTGCGAACGGATCGAGCGCGGAGAGGATCTTCCCTTTGATCTGGACGGCGCCGCGGTGTACTATTGCGGCCCCACTCCCGCCAGGGACGGTCGCCCGGTCGGCTCGGCCGGTCCCACCACTTCGGCGCGCATGGACCGGTTCACCGGCCCGCTCCTGAAGCGCGGGCTGGCCATGACCATCGGCAAGGGCGGGCGCTCCCCGGAGGTTCGTCGTCTGCTGATCGAGCACCGGGCGGTGTACATGGTCGCGGTGGGGGGAGCCGGGGCGCTCATGGCCCGGCATGTCACCGGTTCCCGGGTGATTGCCTTCCCGGAGCTGGGGCCGGAAGCGGCCCGGGTTTTCACGGTGCGGGACATGCCCCTGATTGTGGGGATGGATTCGGCCGGGGGGAGCGCCTTTATCAAGGAAATCCAGCAAAGCGATAAAAAAACTTTCCCATGTTGCAATTGAAAAACATATATTGCTATAGCCAGTAAACAATGATTCGGTATCCCCGGAAACGGGGGTTGAAAAAACGGGGGGAGTGTGATTCCCGTCACCGACTTCCCGCCGGCCGGTTCGTATTAATATGTGTGGAGAGTGGCGATCATCCACCATGTTCAAGGGTGCGGGAAAAACATGATGACCACCGGGACAAGACATGCTGGTTTATCGGGATTCATTAACGGCTTTTTCATGAAAAATCCCTTGACACCGGCTCCCGTTTACAATAATATTCCTGCTACATATTTAGTGGAAAAATCTATGGTTTGCGACAGGGTTCTCATGAAGCCGGGTCGGAAAAACAAGGCAATTTCTTGTAATGCTTGTTGTTACAGGGAATTCCTTGCCTTTTCCGCCCCTTTTTCGGTCTCGAAAATTCGGAATAAACGCTTTGTATAGAATGAGTTGAACTCACATCGCACGTGAGGTTGGCTGAAGACGAAGTATAGAAAACCTGGAAAGGAGGGGGGTTCAACCGGCTGGGACCGGGTTGATCAAGACTTTTGTATCAACAGTGACCAACCGCAAAGAGGTGTTCACCGGAAAAAAAGGAGGGCAAGGGAAGTAGATAATTAAGGGCGGTGGATGGGTTGTGTTTTCTTGGCAGTAAAAAATCAGGTGATTACGTGGTATTCTTTATCTCACCTTCCAATTCCTCAAAGGAGATGGAAATGAAGTTCAAATTCGGACTTATTACCCTGCTGATGGCCGTGATGGCATTTGGGGTTGCGTCCACAGCGTTTGCCGCCGCGGGTGATCTTACCGTTACGGCGACCGTGGATCCCGCGACCAACAATGTCACTCCCGGCGACAGCGTCCACGTCGTGCAGGCCTTCACGGTCACTGCCGACGCTGGCGGCGGAAACGCTATCGCCACGATCGTCCTCGACGGTTCGGTCGGCGGCGGTGTGGACATGCTTCCCGCCGAGATCACCCGCGTGGCGATCTACGAAGACGTGAACGGCAACGGCACGTTCGACTTCAATGACGCCCTCGTCATGCAGAAGACCTCTCTCGCTGACATCACTGCTTTCCAGGATGGCACGACGCTGGCTTTCGACATCACCGACGTGACGCTCGCCGCCAGTGGAACCAAGAAGTATCTCGCCATCATTGGCGCCGCTGAAGTGCTGGACGAGACGCACTCCATCGACGCTAGTGTCGCCGTGACCGCCACGGGCGCCGGTGTTCTGACGCCTCTGGCCGGCGGAAACGATGATGCGGTCGAAATCACCGCCACCCACTTCAAGTGGATTGCCGGTGGTTACAATGCTCAGGTTGCCACGGGCGCTTCCCTGCTGGGCGCTGGCGACCTCCTCTGGGCGGTTGACGATTTCGGCAACCTGGACACCGACTATGTCGGCGAAATCCAGATCAAGGCCGAAGCCTACACCGACGGATCCGACATCACCGCCGGTCTGACCGCCACCAACGCCGGCGCGGGCGTGATCACGCTCGGCGGCGCGGCTTTCGTGTCCTTCGGCGCCACGACCGCCGGTAAGGTTGTAGTCGGCGACTTGGCTACTCTCTCCCACGCCGCCGGCGGCCCGGTCACCCTCGTTGCGATTGCTGATCCGGCCAACGCCGGCGGCGATGACATGGGCCTCCAGGGCTCGGTCACCGTTTCCAATCAGGCGTATCAGGCGATCACCGGTGTGCAGAGCACCCGCGGCGTCGAGATCTACGACGTTGACCACGATGGTCACATCGATCACGCCACCATTTTCTTCAATGCTCCGGTGAACCCCGGCGTGACGGACGTCAATGCCTTTACCGTCGCCGGTTACACCGTTGCCTCCGTTGTTGGCAACAACTTCGACGCGGGCGGCGTTGGCATCCGGAACGGCGGCCAGTACAGTGTTACGCTGAAGCTGACCGAGAAGACCACGTATGACACCGGCGCCAAGCCGGACCTGACCTACACCGCCTCCGCCGGCGCGATCGTTGACCGGGCTACCGCTCTCGCGGCCCCGAGCATCGTTTCCGCCACCGCGATCGAGGTGGACAAGGCCCGTCCGATCCTGCTCTCGATTGTTACGCAGGACACGGATGCCGACGGCAAGGTTGAAGGCATCAAGATGACCTTCTCCGAGCCGGTCACCAACGTCACCGCCACCACCGCGCAGGCCGCGGCCGGCGGCAGCTTCGGCAACTTCGCGGTTGCTCTGCAGAACACCATGCAGGGCGGCGCAGCGACCAGCATTTCTCTCTCCGGCGCGGTTACCGGTGACAATACCAACGAAGTGACGGTCGTCGTCAACGAGACGATCCCGAACACCGGTATTCTCCCGGTTCTGCTCCACAACGAGAACAATTCCACCTATTCCATTCGTGACTCCGCCACCAGCGCCACCGGCGCGGCTGCCGCGAATACGGTGGTCACCGACTTCTCCACCTTTGTCGCCAACACCGGCAAGGCCAAGAATGTCGCTGACGGCGCGTCCCCGATCATCACCAACGTGACGACCGGTGACAACAATGCCAACGGGAAGATCGACCGCCTGGTCGTCACCTTCTCCGAGGCGATGAACGATGTCGCCGCTTACGCCTTCGCCGGCGTTTCCGGCTACTCCGCTGTTCCTGGCTTCGGGTCCAGCGGCGCCGCCGCCGGTTCCTACACGGCGACCGCCGGTGCCTTCTCGAACCTGAACACGGAGATCACCTACACGATCACCGAGGCTGCCGCCGCTGTGTATGACACCGAGGCCAAGCCGACCATCTATTACAACCCGGTCCCCGGCAACCTGCGCGACGCCAATGGCTTCGAGCTGGCCGAGTACGGTCCGGGCGCCCGTGTTGTGGATCCGGCCGTCATCATCGACGGTGCGGCTCCGGTTCTGGTCAAGATGGAGACCTACGACACCCTGACCGACGACGATTACGCTGGAGCTTCCGCGTTTGAAGCCGTCGGCGCCAATGGTCGTCTGGACAAGATGGTGCTCGTGTTCTCCGAGCAGGTCAAGACCGCGAACTATGCTTCTTCCGCCAGCGCCGCCAATTTTGACGCGGCTCTCGCGCAGCTTGCAGTTGCTCACGAAGACGCCGGTGGTATCGATACTCCCGGTGCCATGACCGTCATCAATGCCACGACGGCTGCGGGCGCGGGTGAAAACGGACGTGTGACCCCGACCTGGGTGAACACCGACAACGGTGGCGATACTCAGAGCGCCATTTCCTTCTTCGTGCGCGAAATCACCTTTGCCAACCTGACTGCTTCCGGCAACAGCGGATACCAGGGCGATACCGGTGTCATTCCGACCATCGCGTACGCTCTCGGCGCCGCCGCCAATCAGATCAAGGACGTGAACGATGTTCCCGCCGTCCCCATCGGCGCCACTGCGGCGAAGACGGTTGACAAGGCTGCTCCGTTCATCACCAACGGTATTGGCAAGGGTTATGCCGCCACCGCATTCGCCAACGTCATCACCGTTGACGACAGCGCGGCGATTGCGGTTTCCGACTCGTTCAACGGCGACGGCTACATTGACGCCTTCGAACTCCGCTTCTCCGAAAAGGTCCGTTGGCTCTCCGCGAGCGCCGGTGCTGACTCCATCGCTCCCGCCTTCACGGTGACCAACACTGCAACCTACAGCACCATCACCCTGGACAAGGGCGTTGATGCCAATCTTGACGGCGCCATCACTGCTGCCGACAAGAACGCCACCACGACGCGGGTCATCGTTTACGGTACCTCCTCCAAGGTTGCCGATAAGTGGGACACCGGTCTGACCCCGACCCTGAGCTTCAACGGCTCCGCGATCGTGTACGACATCGCGGGCGCTGGCGCTCAGTATGAACCCGGCACCGACAACGTCATGGCCGCCTTCACCAGCAAGGCTTCCTATGACGGCGCCAAGCCGGTGATCGTCCGTGCCACCGGCAGTGTCGCTGCCAGCTCGGTTCTGATCCAGTTCTCCGAAAACGTGTTCACCAACGCCGCGGCTGCTGACTTCACCGCCAACCCGCTGGCCGGTAACACGATCATCAAGTATGACGATTACAACACCTGGGGCGCGAAGAACGTCACGGCGGCCAACGTCGTTCAGACAACCGCCAGCGCCATCACGGTGACCGTTGACTCGACCCTCGTCCTCTCCGATGTCGAGCAGGACAAGGTCCATGTCATTGGCAACACGGTGATTTATGACAACGCCAACTCGGTTGAAACCGGTCTGGCCGACAATACCGCCATGGGCAGCGCTTCCGCCAAGCCCGCCGGTCTCATGATCACCATCAACGATACCATCGCTCCGTGGATCACCGCCGCTGTTACGGTTGATGCCGACGGTGACGGTCTCGTTGACCACATCAAGTTCACTTTGTCCGAAAACATCAAGGACGCCAGTATCAAGGGCTACAGCGCCATCAACGCGCTGTCCGCCGATGTCGCTGCGACCTGGGTGATTGCCGGTTACACCGGAACGGCGAAGTGGAACTTCTTTGAGAACACCGCTGCTGGTCAGGTTGCCGCTCTGGCTGCCGGCGAGCCGATCTTCACCGACAACGGCGCCAACGACAAGGTCCTCTACCTGCGTCTCGACGAGGCTCTGGTACCCGTGTCCGCGTCCGGCTCCGGTTCCACCGACTTCGCTCCGGTCATCACCTGGGGCGCCGGCGCTGATGCCGAGACCATGTCCGACTTCAAGCCGAACGTGCTCGACACCGCTTCCACCGAAGCGACCGCTGTCAACGGCACCGTTACGGACAATGTCGGTCCGGTCATGATGTCCGCCAAGACCACCTCCACCA
>JAWLHT010000110.1:0-15029 GCA_041690195.1 Candidatus Latescibacterota bacterium | reverse complement strand
CTCATCGCTGTACTGCTACCCGGAACAACCCCTCTATCGAATACTTTCCCGGAAAGGATTAACATATGAAAGCGACTCCATACAAGCTCTGCGTCTTCATGTCCGCGTTCTTTCTGTTTTCCGTGAATATATCCCATACGCAACAGCTCCGACAGGACGTCCCCGGATTGAGCATGTGTCGCATCAGGATGGGAAATTCTGATGCCGCGACCCGGAACGCCTACTCCTTTTCCGATCTGGCCGCGAATGCAATTACCCATGTGGTATACATCTCCACCGTGCGTCTGGTGAAGCGGTCGCCGCTGTACGATGACCCAGCGATGCGCCGCTTTTTCGGTCCGGATTTCAACCCGCAGACACCGCCCGCACAGATCGAGAATAGCCTGGGATCGGGAGTATTCATTAGCGAAGACGGATATGTGGTGACCAGCAACCATGTGGTCGAGGGCGCGGGCCAGATCAAAGTCACCTGCAACGGGAGCAATGAGTACGACGCCGAGATCGTCGGGGCCGACCCCAGCACCGATCTGGCGGTAATACGGCTCAAGGGCGACTTCTCCGCACTGACGCCGGTAACCTTCGGGAATTCCGACAGTGTCCGGGCCGGTGATGTGGTTTTGGCGATCGGAAGCCCCTTCGGCCTCAATCGTTCGGTTTCCATGGGGGTGATTTCCGCCAAGGACCGCGCCAATTTCGGTGTGGTGGAATACGAGGATTTTCTCCAGACCGACGCGTCCATTAACCCCGGCAATTCCGGCGGAGCGCTCGTCAACATGTGCGGCGAACTCATCGGTATAAACGCCGCCATTCTCAGCGGCAGCGGAGGGTCGGAGGGCGTGGGATTCTCGGTGCCTTCCAACATGGTGCGGGATGTCGTGGAGGAAATCCTGAAAAACGGCCGGGTGGTCCGGGGCGATCTGGGCATCGGCACCCAGCAAATCGACCAGGACATGATCGATGCGTTCCGTCTCCAGTCGGCCACGGGTGTAATCGTAACCGAAGTCGAGAACGGCGGTCCGGGGGGTATTTCCGGCCTGAAACGGGGAGACGTCATCCTCCGGGTAGGCGATACCGATATCAAGTCACGGAGTGAATTCCGGAATATCGTGGCGTTCACCGCTCCCGGAGAGAAGCTGCGCCTGTCCGTACTGAGGGACGGTGACACATTGTCCTTTGAGACGGTCGTCCGGGAAGATCCACCGAAAAATGGAAAGAAAGGGACCGGGGGAGAATGGGACTTGAAACCCGGAGGACTGTCTGTGGCGGAACTGTCGCAGGATGTGCGCCGTCAGTTCCAGATTCCGGAATCGGTAACCGGAGCGGTAATCGTCGCCCAGGTTGAGCCGGGAACCGCGGCGGAACTGGCCGGATTCACCCCCGGCGAAGTCATACTGGAAGTGAATCGGGCCGCTGTCACATCGCTCGCCGATTTTACCAGAATGTACGACGAGGCCAAGGGGGAGAGCATTCTTTTCCTCATACAGCGAAGGGAAGGGAATTTTTACCGGTATCTGCGAAGCCAGTGACAGCCGCCCGCACTCTCCCTCTGGCACATCGCTTCACCTCCCCCCTTTCAGGAGCTTGACAAAGGGGGCCGAGGGATAGGGGGCTGCCCTCCGGCTTTCTTTATGGATTATGGGTATCGGGTTTGGTCGGAACGCATGGCCAAATCATGGCGAGCGCAGCCAAGACCCCCCTTTCTCTATCCCATTCTTAACAATGGCGGTATGAATGGGGTTCCCGGGGCCTTGCGGCCATCTTCCCCCGGGCAGGGGGCGGGAAAAGCACCACTCATGCGCGTGATTCTTGCGTGTGCTGCTTCGGTTCGTTGCTGACTCAACCCGATAACCGTATTATGTATTGATCGTGCTTTCGTATTATGCTATCGCACATGCCCCTCGGTCCCCTCTCTCAAGAGAGAGAAGATGACTCGATGGGAGACTCTGTGTTACATGGACACACCGAGTCTCGCACTTACTTTCTTTACTCCTTGAAATCTTGGGGAATGGCAAGCTCGCAAGAGAGTGGAAGCTGAGACATACCCCGCTGACTTAACCCCATAACCGTCTTTGCGTTTGGTCCCGGATTGGCATAAACCGCCGGGCGCATAAGCAAACACCCCGCTCCATAGCCGGAACGGGGTGTTTGCGTGTATGCCTGTTGTTACAGCTCCTTGATCATGATCTTGCGGAACCAGACCTTGTTGCCCTTGCCCCAGGATTCGCCGGGGTGGACCTGGATGCCGAACGTGCCGGTAGCCGGAACCCGGTCCTTGCCGTCGAGCTGGGTATCGGTGTAATCCTGCACCTGGATGCCGTTGATCCAGGCCTTGATTTTGGCGGGCTGGCCTTCGATGCGCGCCACCACGGTGTTGTACTCGCCCTTCTTCCAGAGTTTCTCACCTTCCGGGTAGTGCACAAGGAATGCGCCGCCGCCGGGGCAGTAGATCGCGCCGACTTCGCCGCCGGGGCGGTAATCGATGCAGATCTGGTAGGAGAGGACACTGGGCTGTACCCGGAGGAACAGTCCCGAATCGATGGGATAGTCCGCCTTGACCTCGGCATATACCTCGTAATTCGAGTAGTTCTTTTCGGTCACCAGCAGTCCGCCCTTGCCTTCCGGGAACTGATCTCCCGCGATGGCCCCGTTGATCACTTCCCACTTGCCGCCGTCCCCACCCATGGGGGAAACGTGTTTGGTCCACCCCTTGAGGGTTTTACCGTCGAAAAGAGATTTGAACTGCTTCAGGTCCGGTTTGTAGGTTTCCGCGGCCAGAATATTGCCGGCGGCGAGGGAGGCGGGTACTGCGGTAATGAGGGAGAGCGCGGTGCGGCGGTCCATGTGGTCCTCCTGGAAGAATAATTGCTCGCAAGTACGCAAAGAGAGAAAATGATGGATTTACGGATAGTATACAGTGAAGACGATAGCGGAGCAAGGGGAAAGAGGAGGCAGAGGATTCCGACGGTGTCAACATGCCGGGCGGTCCCGGAGCCGCACGCGTATCGAATGGGACGGCATTCCCTTGTGGAAATCCGTCCTGTGGAAATCCGGGGCGTTCAGGTGTTCCGGAGAACCCGGCGCGTTCCCGGGATCCCCCGCGAGCTGGTCATCCCCCGGGGTACGGGTTCCGACCGCTCGCGAAAGGGGGAACGGGGAGCGTGTTGTGAGGAAATGGTGGAAACCGGCGCTCACCGGCTTATCACGATGGCGACAGCATTCTCATTTTTCCTCCAGCCTGATTTCACGAATCACCGGGGGATGGTTGTATTCCTGCGCCACGGTGATCATGTACCGCTTGAACTCTTCGGCGGTTTTGTTCACCGCGCCCTGGCTCCAGGCTCCGGCGATCAGGTATTCGAAGGTGCGGTCCGGGGTGACCGGGACACGGAAAACGTGATTGTTGCCGAAGCTTTTGGATTTGATGTTGCGGTACTCCGGCCGGTACTCGTCTTTCACCACCAGGGCGATGCCCTCGAAGTCGACGGTCAGGCCTTTCTCCCCGATATTGTTGTTTGGAGCGCGCACCACCACATCTTTCCCGAAGGAAACCGCCAGTCCGCCCTGCCGGAAGGAATCGTTCTGGTTCATTATTTCCCTGATGCCGCAGCCGAACAGGGTTTGGGGCTCGTTGTTCAGGAATGTCGGATACTTGACCTGGCAGGTGGAATAGCTCTTGCGGGCATAGGCGACGTAGATCTGTTCGATCTCGTACTGTCCCGCGCCGGTCGTCCAGTTCATGGTCCGGGCGCGGATGGCGCTGCGCAGGGGACCGTTATAGACCACTTCGAAGGCGTAGCGGGTGTCCACGTAGGGACCTTTTCCCGCGTACGGACTGTAGCGCGGGCGGGACATGGAATCGGGAAGCGCGGGGTATTCAAAGAGACAGATGCCGCCCGAACCGAAGGTATTGGCCACGGTCATAATGTCCGTGCCGTACTCCGGGGGCATGAAATACCCGGAAAGATTGCGCGAATACTCCGGATACGCGGTGAGCATGGGTTCCCGTTTGCCGTGCAGGTCAACATCCGTGGGGAACCAGAGTTTCCAGCCAACATGCTCCGCTTCCCAGAAAGGAACCATGTGACGGCCGTAGTAGCCCATTCCCGCATGGGTCTTGTGCGGATAGAGGCCGCGCTCGGACTTGCCGATGTAGAGGTAGATATTCTTGGTTTCCCGGGGCTTGAAGTCGATCATGAAGAAGACTTCGTCCCAGAGGCCGTCGTAGTTAAGATCGTCCATCTGGTATTCCAGAAAATGGCCGTTGGTTTCCTCCCGCTCAAGATAACCGCTCGCCGCCGCCAGTTCCTCATTAGTCGGAGCTGGTTTCCCGGGGATTGTCGGGTCCACCACGGTAATATAGCGGTCGGCCACATTGGTGACCGGGAGCGACTTGGCCGGAATGGTAATCGGCACTCCCTCACGGGCGATGTCGAGCGGGTTGGAAAGGGTGATTTTCACCCGTACTTCCGGGGTAAAATCCCCCTCGGTGTACCACCCGTCGTTCTGCGCCTGCGCTCCTTGCGCACAGAGGATAACCAGGACGCACAGGAGCAATTGTTTCCTCAACATGCTTTTCCCCTCCTTGCAGAAACAGTGATGACTTCGTCCCCGTAATTTATGCTTCTTTTCCGGCGCGGGGAAACTTTTTTTCCAACACACTTTTTTTGGAAAATGACCAGGTCCAGCGCCCCGAAATCCCCCCGGAAACGGGCGAAAAACCCCTGGTCAGGGAGGTAAAACGCTTGAAATCGGATGCGGCATGCAGTATTATACCGTATCTGTTCCGTTCAGGCCAAACGCAGGCACCCGCACACATTTACGGAGGCAAACCGATGTCCAAGGTGTTTACCGACCACAGCCGCAAGCTCCCCCAGAGCTTCGACGAAGCGTTTCCCACTCCCGGCTACCTGCCGGTTTCCGCCATCATGGTGAGTGTCGCCGATCCCGACTCCGGCGTTCCGAACATCATTCCCCTCACCGGATGGGGCTTTCTGAACCGTCACCCCCTCATCATCGGCATTGCCATCAACACCACGGAATACAACAAGGACTACTACGTCCGCGGTTCGCTCGAACTTCTCCACAAAGTACGGGACTTTGTGGTCAACGTCCCCACGGAGTCGCTGCGCGACGCCATCACCACGACCGGCCGCCTCTCCCGTCACAAGGACCCCAAGGTGGACAAGTTCAAGGAAGCCGGACTGACCGCCGGCCCCGGCCTGAAAATCAATTCGCCCCATATCGTGGAATGCCCCATCAACTACGAGTGCGTGGTGGTCGGCGTTGTCCACCAGGGCTCCCATGACCTTTTCCTCGGTGAAGTGGTCGGCTGCCACACCGACGGCAAGATCGTCAGCTGCCAGACCTCCTACGGCAATGATCACGTGCTCATGGAAAAAGAAGACGGCAGCACTCTCAAGCTGGTATGGCAGACCCTCATGAAGCAGGAATAGTCCGGAGCGGTACATGTGTTGCGGAAACGGGAGCATCCTGAAAACGGGGCTCCCGTTTTCTGTTCCGTGGAACAGGAATAAGTTACTCTTTCCGGCCTGAACCGCAATCAGCTCGTTCGCCACAACATGCTTCTTTATTCGGCTGTGGCCCCGCAGTAAACGTATTCGGCCGCCCCACATCTATCCGCGCTTTTTGTGTTGACAATGCCTTGAACTTCCATGCATATTATACAAAGAACTTCAAGGCATGGAGGCGAACATGAAATCCAATAAAGAACTGGTCGGGGCTTCCACCTCGCTCCTCGTGCTCGGGGTGCTGGCCAAGGCCCCCAGCTACGGCTACGAGATCGTGAAGCGGGTCAATGACGAAGCGGGCGACCTGTTCACGTGGCAGGAGGGCACGATCTACCCGGTCCTGCACAAACTGGAAAAGGACTGCTATGTCCGCACCCAGTGGCAGGAGGCCGACTCGGGCCGCCGTCGCAAATATTACTACATCACCGCCGCCGGACGGGAACTCCTCGCCGAGGGCGTCCGGGAATGGAGCGGGTTCTATAAGCTATTCCTGCGCATCGCGGAGGCTCCCAATGGATAAAAAGCTCAGCCATGAAGCCGGGACACGGATACGCGCTCTCTGCCGTCAAATCTCGGTCGCCCACAACCTGGACGAAGAAATCCAGGCGGAGCTCCGTGCCCACATGGAAGACAAGCTGCTCGGGTACATAAGCGGCGAAGAGAGAGTGACGGAAGCGGATGCCCTGATATTGGTCCGGGAGCATTTCGGCGACCCGAAGTATTTACAGCGAATGCTTCGTGAGACACACGGGCAGGCGGTTACCCTTAATCCGCTCCAGAAAATGGGAGTGATAGCCGTGTTAACGGTTTTTTCATTTTTTCTCTTCCCGCCGTTTCTGATGCTTCCGTTCCATGCCATTACGAAATTGATTCCGACTGAATACTCGCTGCATACCGCAGTTTTGATAAAAATGTTCGCATGGTTGCTTCCTTTGCTGCTTCTCTGGAAAGCGGCTCGTTACTCACATGACAGCCTGGAAAACGGGAGCCGAATTTCGCAAACCACGAAAAGACCTTTGCTGCTAACCGGCACGCTCCTTGCAGCGAATTTGCTTTTTTTACTGTTCTTTTTCCTTTCCAATAAATACGCACACTTATTACACGCGCTCTATACACCGGTTTCCATCCCTGATACGATTCAGCAGGCATTACGCTTTTTATGGACAGTTCAACCAGCCATTGTGTGTTTCATATGGATACGGTGGTTTTATATGCCAGGCCGTGAAGTTATGTCAGCGGTATTCGGTTTTTTTTCGTGGCTGGTATTTTGGACTCTGATCATGTATCAGGCAGCCCATATACGGATACTATTCATGGGTCCCAATAACCGATATCTTTTTTACCATAGCATGCAAGATCATATATATCAAGGGTTAATCGCTGTTGCCCTGTACGCGGCGGTCCAGTCTATGGTTTATTTCAGGAACAGATTGATTCCTTTGGCACACGCAAGCAAATGAAGCGCATGAATGTCCTTTCGCGTGAGGATATCAATGGAAAATCGTGTATCACAGGAAACCGAAAGTCGAATCCGCGCTCTCTGCCGTCAAATCTCGGTCGCCCACAACCTCGATGAAGAAATCCAGACCGAACTCCACGCCCACATGGAAGACAAGCTGCTCGGGTACCTTTCCGGAGAAGAAAAGGTGACCGAGGAGGATGCCTTCATCCTCGTCCGGGAGCATTTCGGTGACCCGGCGGTGATCCGGGCGCTCCTGCGGGAAGCGCACGCGGTAGATGTGCGGGTGGGTTTGTGGAAGAAATTTGTGATGTTTTACTGGGCGGGAGCGATTTCGGCCACCCTTTATTATGTTCTTCAGGTTGCCATCATCGGCATTTTCGTGATGATAACCGCCGCAACACCGGTTTCCGATTCGGCCCGGATGCGGGTCAAGCTGCTGCTGGCCGGGACAGGGATTGTGTGGTTCCTGATCCTGTGGTACATTCTCCTGATCTGGGGCCGGAAACTTCAACACGGAACCCCGCCCTGGTTCATCCGCCGCAAGTTCAGCCTATTCCGGGAGGTCATTCCATTCTGGATTCTGGCGGTGTTTGTCTTTATCATCATCGGTAATATTTTCAACGTGGTGCTCGAATATTCTCAGAATTCCATGCTGCTGCGAATTTTTGATCCGAACGATACCACAAAGGACCTGGAAGTGGTCATACGCTTAATGAAAGGCGGCGCGGCGGTCGTGTTCAATGCCACCCTGATCTGGTGGATGACATGGCCATCGAGAAGCTTCCGTTCATTGCTGAACGGCATCGGATGCATCGTGATTTCCTACGCACTTTTTCAGTCGGTGGGTTTACTGTTCGTTTTCTTTGCCAACGAACAGGGGAATGCCGGAGAGATGATAGTGCGGAATCTGCGGAATATACGGAATAGCTGGATTCTCCTGGTCGCGGTGATCGGCGTGTATCTGATATACCATGCATATCGGCGCACTCTGGACCGGAAGCTGGAGCGAATCGGGTAGTCCCGGATGACGGAGGGCGACTCGTGAGTCGCCCCTACGCTCACACCGGGATATCGTATTGATCTTTTTGAAACCGATCTCTTTATACCGAAATCGAAACAAGCCGTGCAGAAAGGCTATCACCTGAGCGGCTTCTCCGTCTTTCCTCACGATCTGATTCAACTGTAGTACTAATTAAAAACTCCTTCCCCAACATGGGGAAGGAGTTTTTAATTATGCAAAGCACTGTCACGCGGCGGCGCTATTTCTTCACCGCCCCCACCGGACACACTTTGACGCAGGCGCGGCAGGATATGCACCGGGTCTCATCGATCCGGATATCGTCCATATCCATCACGATGGCGTCTACCGGGCAGACCCCGATGCAGGTGCCGCAGAGTTCGCAGGTATCTGTGTCGATCCGGATCATGCTCACCCCTTCTCGTAGCGCAGGGAAAGCGCATCGATGATATGCGAGTTGGGAGTTGCCGAGTCCTCCAGGCAGCTCTTTTTGAGGTCCGCCGGGATACAGGTCGGATACTGGCCCGAAAAGCAGGCGGTGCAGTAGCGTTTGTTGCCATTGGGGACGCTCTGGATGAGCCCTTCGATGGAAAGATAGCCCAGGGTGTCCACGCCCATGAACTCTCGAATGTTCTCAACGCTCCACTTCGATGCCAGAAGCTCCTCGTGGGTGGGGAAATCCATGCCGTAGAAGCAGGGCCAACCGATGGGGGGCGAGCTGACCCGCAGGTGAATCTCCTTGGCTCCGGCATTGCGTAGGAGCTGGGCAATCTTTTTGAAGGTCGTGCCCCGGACGATGGAGTCCTCCACCACGATGACCCGCTTTCCCTCCAGAACGCCCCGGACCGGGTTGAACTTGATGCGGACCTTGGCGTCGCGGGTGACCTGGCTGGGATGAATGAAGGTACGCCCGATATAGTGGTTGCGGATGAGTCCGATTTCGAAGGGGGTGCCGGAGGCCTTGGCATAGCCCAGCGCGGCGGTGTTGGAGGAGTCGGGGACGGAGATCACGATGTCGGCGTCCACCGGGTGTTCCTCGGCCAGTCTTCGACCGATATTGCGGCGGACTATGTCCACGCACTCCCCGAAGATGAAGCTGTCCGGCCGGGAGAAGTATATGTACTCGAAAATGCAGAAATGCGGCTGGACTTTGGGATGGGGGTGGAGAGAGCGGATGCTGTTTCCGCTGATAATGACCACCTCGCCCGGTTCAACCTCGCGGACATACTTCGCCCCGATGATGTCCAGCGCACAGGTTTCCGAAGCGATCACCCAGCCCTCGTCGGTTTTGCCGATACAGAGGGGACGGAATCCGATGGGGTCGCGCGCGCCGATGATGCCATCCTTGGTGAGGAGCACCAGGCAGTAGGCTCCTTCGATACGGGTGAGCGCATCGCAGAGCCGCTCTTCGAAAGTGGGCTTCCGGGAGGTGGCCAGCAGATGGATGACCAGTTCCGAGTCCACCGTGGTCTGGAAGATGGAGCCCTGGCCGATGAGTTCCTCGTGGAGGGTGCGGGTGTTGGTAAAGTTGCCGTTGTGGGCCACCGCCACCGGGCCTTCGCGGTCCGCGGCGATGATGGGCTGGACATTCATGATGCGGTTGGAGCCGGTGGTGGAGTAGCGGTTGTGACCGATAGCGTTCCGGCCCCGGAGGTGTTTGAAGATGGCCTGGTCCCCGAACACTTCGCTCACCAGCCCCATGTTGCGGTGATAATAGATATCCTGGCCGTCGGAGGTGACAATGCCGCTTGATTCCTGGCCGCGGTGCTGGAGAGCGTAGAGGCCCAGATAAGTCATTTCCGCGGCGTTCGGATGATTATAGATAGCGAATATCCCGCATTCTTCTCCGGGCTTGTCGTCAGACCAGTCCCGTTCCTGCCCGCTGCCGGAAGAGCATTCTTCCTCATATATCATTTCGCGCTGTCCCCCCGTAATTGACGGTACATCGTGATGACGTTTCCTGTTGAAGCCTATATACGCTCCAGCATGCAGTTCGATTCAAAAATGAAGCATCCGGCCCACGGGTTCCGCTTAATCCCGTAGAAGCCGGATGTGATTGGAATATATCCACGGCCGCCGTTTTCTCCGGACCTCGACCCGATAGGCGCCGGATTCGACCGCCCGCCAGGCGAGACGGTCGCCGCGCGCCTTTGCCACGGGGACGCCGTCCTGAAACAGCGTGATCTCTCCCTGGAGAGGCGTCTCAACGGTCATTTCCACCATTCCCCCCCGGATGGTGTCTCCCATGGTGTACCGGGTTTCATCGCACTTTGCTTCAAACCGGAAGCCCTTGGGGTCGCCCCAGCGGAAGTTGGTGATAAAGCACCGGGCTTCCTTGAGCGCGCCGAGTACTTGGTCCCGAGCGGTCGCCCCATCCGGGGAAATGGGTTCGCGCAGGAGCACATGGGTGCGGATTCCCCGGAAGAGCACCTTGTACCGAAAAATGTAGATGGTGATGGGACCGATCCGGTACGGGTAGGCGTGGGCGTCGGTGCCGCCGATGCCCGGCATGGGCGCGGTACGGTTCAGGCGGTCCCAGCGTTGCAGTGTTTCCGGCTCCGGCCCTTTCAGGTACTTGAGGGGATGCAGAACGCGGAAGTACTTGTTGGTCGGGGTGATGCGCTCCAGCCATTCCGAGGAGTGATTCCATATCTCGATGCCGTCGTACCCCTCGGCATCCCAGGCGGTCCAGGGATAGGGCGGAATTTCCGGGATGGCGGTGCGCTTCTCGTCGGGGTGGGCAATGAAGCCGATACCGCCCGCTTCGCGGACGCCCCGGACGTATTCCGCCGCGGAGAGCCCCGGTTGGAGGATTTCCTTCAGCTTGTAGGCGAGATAATGGTTCCGGTTGTCGGTGTCGTTGATTTCGTACCCGATGATGGCCAGCACAGAGTCGTGCCAGCCTTCCAGCCCCGCCTTGAGCGGTTCCAGGGTCATATGGTCGGCGAACAAGAGGAAATCGAGCCCGCTTTTCGCGGCGATACCCGCTATTTCGGGGATGGGACGGAGTCCGTCCGAATAGTTGGAATGGACGTGGACGGAACCAGCGTATTCGTAGAGGGGTAGAGAGTCCATGCGCTCTTTTCAGGTCGCCCGCGGGCAGCCCGGCGGCTGCATCCGGTGCGGGCGCGGGATAACGACTGACGGGACGAGTGCGGTTCGGGGACGCGGTCTCCCGGCAACGGCCGGAGCCGGTCAAAACCGAATTATAACATACGGAAAAATCACAGCCGATACAAGGAAAACCGGACAGTCACCCCTGAGACGGATTTTCCTTGACAGGTAACCCCGTGAAACGTCTTATTTGCAGATACATATATAGAATTCACTTCATTTCCCCATGACGGATGACTGGTCCCGCACACATCCTTGCCGGGTCGCAATGCCGCAGGGATGACCGTTCCGCCTCCGCGTGGTGAAAGGAACTGCCGATGAAAACAGTCGCGACATTCATGGCGGTCCACGAAGCCCATTTTGCCCGTACTTTGCTGGAATCAGAAGGCATACCCGCCGTGGTGACCGATGAGCACACCGCGGGCACCGTGGTCTATGCGCCCATGATCGGCGGAGCGAAGCTCCAGGTGCTGGACGAGGATTACGGGCGGGCCGCGCTCGTGCTCGGTCTCGCCTCCCCGGAGGAGACTGCCCCGGCTCCGGAGAAGTCACCGGCCGGGACCTGCCCCCGCTGCGGAGCATCTGTATACACCAGCCCGCGGTCGCCGGGGTCGATTATCGCATTTTTCGCCGCCCTGTTCGCCGCCGTTCCGTTTCCGCCCCGTACAGCCAGGAATACATGCCCGAAATGCGGGGTACGCCTGCCTGCAGATTGAACCGCCGGTTGCCGTCGAACCCGGACTGCCCGAGACCGGCCCCATGCGGAGAACCTCCCGGGAGGAATCCATGTCCACGACTCTTGCCGTATCCGATGATGGCAAGTACATCATCATGACAGTTGCCGGCGACCTCACCCGGGAACTTGCCGCGGAGAACAACCTCCGGGCCCATGCCCTGGGAGCAAAACTGGAAATACACTGCTATCTTGTGGACCTGACCGATTCACGGAATATCGATTCCGTGACCGACAACTACGATTTTGCCTACAGGGACATGAAAGCCGAACCGTACGACCGGAACGCGCGGGTTGCCCTGCTGGTCAAACCGGGAGAAAGCGGTGCGGCATCTTGAGGAGGAGTGAAGAGGGGGTACAACCGGTGAGACCGGAAAGGAGGTACTCTTTTCCGGAACAGGGAATAATATGAAAAAGCTTTCAAACTCTGAAGGATGCATTTTTCGCACCAATTAATATACCGTATTTCCTCTTGGGGCGGGGCTGACCTCTGGCTTTCTTTATGTATGGATCGTGTTTTCGTATAAGAACCGGTTCTGAATTTTTCTATACCCTTTTCTCTTTTTTGTGTATATAAGCAGAACACCGACTGCATTAAATGCCCGAAAGGGGAACCGCACCATGCATCGACTGTTCCGCCCCGAATGCGTTCCCGTTGCCGTTGCATTATGCCTGATCGTGTTCTGCCCATCGCTCTCTTCCGCGCAATCGCTGCCGTCGTCCGACCACATGGATTCCATCGCGGTTCTGGAGATTCCCCGCCTGCGTTCGGCGGTTACACTTGACGGCCGGTGCGACGACGCGGCATGGGATGGCATCGAACCCCTTCCCATGGTGACGCAGATACCCTCCTTCGGGGCCGAACCCTCCGAGCGCACCGAGGTGCTGCTGGCCCATGATGACGAATACTTCTATCTCGCCGCGCGGTGTTTCGACCGAGAGCCGGAAAGCATACACGCCACCACCATGAAGCGTGACGATGCGCCGGATAATAGCGACATGCTGTGTCTCATTCTGGACACGTTCAATGACAACGAAAACGGCCTCATGTTTGTCACCACCCCGACCGGCTCACGGTTCGACGCCGCTATCTACGGAGACATCACCAACTCCGGGGGGACATCCTCCAGTTGGAACACGTTCTGGGATGTGCAGACCACGGTAACCGGCCGCGGCTGGTTTGCCGAGATGCGGATTCCCTTTTCCAGTCTCCGGTTCCAGGAGCGGGACGGCACGGTGGTCATGGGATGCACGGTTATCCGCTGGATCGCCCGGAAGGACGAGCGCATCGTTTTCCCCGCCATCCCGCAGGACTGGGGAACCCGGAGCCATCTGAAACCCTCCCGCGCCCGGGATGTCGCCCTGACCGGCATTCACGGCGGGAATCCGGTGTATGTCACCCCCTATGCCCTGGGCGGCATCGGGCGGAACGCGGTCCTGAACAGCGCCGGAACCGCGTACCGGACCGAGGAGACCACGGTCCGGGATGCGGGGCTCGATGTGAAATACGGCCTGACCAGCAACCTGACGCTGGATGTCACGGTGAACACCGACTTCGCCCAGGTGGAAGCCGACGACGAACAGGTGAATCTCACCCGGTTCTCGCTCTTTTTCCCGGAAAAGCGGATGTTTTTCCTGGAACGCGCCAGCAATTTCGATTTCAAGTTCTATGGCAGCAGCAGGCTTTTCCACAGCCGGAGCATCGGCATCCACAAGGGGCGCCAGGTCCCCATCTACGGCGGCGCCCGCCTGGTGGGGAGAGCTGGACAGTGGGATGTCGGGCTCCTGAACATGCAGACCGAGGCGGTGGAAGATCTGCCCTCTGAGAATTTCAGCGTTCTGCGTCTCCGGCGGCAGGTGATCAACCCCAATTCGTATGTGGGGGGGATTGTCACCAACCGGATGGGAACCGACGGCTCCTATAACACCGCATACGGCGTGGACGGGACATTCCGGGTGTTCGGGGACGATTATCTCAATCTCAACTGGGCGCAGACCTTCTACCGGGACCAGGCCGATGATGTCTCTCCGCTCGACATCGGCAATGTACGGGTCCACTGGGAACGCTACCGTCACACCGGCTGGTCCTACGGCCTCAATTATTCCCGCGCGGGGAAGGAGTATCTCCCCGGCATGGGATACGAACGGTTTCCCGACCTGTCCAACTGGACCCACTTTCTGCGGTACGGCTGGACCGGAAGCCGGGACTCCCGCTGGTTCCAGTACGAGTGGTATGAGGATGCGTATGTCTACGAGCGCAACGGGGACGGCTCCACCAAAACCTGCATCATCCGGACCGGCATGCTCGGCTCTACGAAAAAGGGATACTCCTCCAGTTTGTCGCTGACCTATAATCACGAGAATGTCCGGGAGTTTCTCTCCTTTTCCGAAAGCGTAATCGTACCGGTCGGAGATTATGACTTCTACGGGGCGACCGGCAGCTTTTCCACACCCGGAGGAAAGCGCCTGGGGCTGACCACGAACTTCACCGCGGGGCAGTTCTACGACGGCAGCAGGATTTCCGTTTCTTCGAGACTTTCCCGGAGCTTTTCGTCGCATCTCGATACCGGAATCACATATCAGTACAATTTCGTGGACTTTTCAGCGCGTGACCAGGACTTCACCGCCCATATCGGGCAGTTCCGGATGCTGGCCATGCTCAGTGTCAAATATTCGGTCTCCGCGCTCATCCAGTATAACAGCGCATCGGACAAAGCCATCGCCAACATCCGGTTCCGTTACAATCCCCACGAGGGGAACGACCTCTATCTGGTGTACGACGAGGGGATCAACGCCGATCGCGACGCCGCCGACCCGCTTATGCCCCGGTCCGGCAGTCGGACGGTCATGCTGAAGTACAGTTACACGTTCACCCGGTAGACATCATGTGAAAACCTCCCACGTTCTGAAAATATAACTCACCCCTCGTTCCCATTGTTGTAAAGATAAGCAGATAGTGGTGTACTGATGTTTTGTAATTCAGGCCTGAAAATATAACTCACCCCTCGTTCCCCTCTCTCGCAAGAGAGGGGATGACCTGTTATCGGCTCTCTTGGCGCTCCCTGTGGCTTGATTCCCCCTTGTATGTTACCAATGAGGCAGGAATGGAGTCCGGTCAAGGGTCATCCGGCAGTATCGGATGATTCACTTGCCCTTGACCGGGCGAATTCCGAG
>JAWLHT010000109.1:0-15091 GCA_041690195.1 Candidatus Latescibacterota bacterium | reverse complement strand
TATCGGGTTGAGTGAGCAACGAACCGAGCAGCACAAGCAAGAATCACGAGCATGAGTTATGTTTTTCCTGCCCCCTGCAAGGGGGAAGGTGGCCGCAAGGTCGGAAGGGGGTCTTGGTTGCGCTCGCCATGATTTGGCCCTGTTTTCTGACCAAACCCGATACCCGCCATTTTTTTTATTGTTCGTCCCCCGGAGCGATAGCACACCCCGGCGAAACGGGTCTTCGGATCCTTCCCCTGCGATAGCCGGGGTGCATTGTCCTGTCCCGCCCTGATGACAAGAGGCATGGCCTCTTCCGGAATGGATAGTCAGGGCGGACAATCCGTTCCATCCCGGAGACGGAAAACCCTCCCCCTTTCCAATGTCGACCGGGATGGGAGAAAAGCCCCCGCTTTCGACGACAAGAGGTAATCTCTTCCGAATGGATAGTCGAAAGCGGGGTTTTTCTTCTATACAATTGTCCCATATCCACGCGGCAAAGGAACCGGAATTTCGAAACGGCTGCTTTCTGGAGCGAACGATAGAACGATACTGCAGGTGACAGTTTGATGAGGGGATGGAGACATGCTGCTGCGCGAACAGCGAATACAGGGACACGAGTGGGCGTCCGCCCTTTCAGAAGTGCGGAAGTACGTCTACTTGATCGAGACGCCGCGTGCCACGGGGACGGGGTTTCTCCTTTCACCGGACATCCACGGTCATTTTCTGGCGATCGCGACGGCGTTTCATACAATATCCCAGGCGCACAAGTGGCGCGAACCGCTCAAAATCACCCATATCGCCTCCGGCAAAGATGTTTTCCTGGAATATTCGGACCGGTTTGTTTTCGAAGACGCCCGCAAGGATATCGCGCTCATCGTGGTGTTCAACAACAGGATTGAGCACCAGAAACAGCGTCTGCGCAGCATTCCCGACGACCGGGTTCTGCGGGAAGGAGTCCAGATCGGTTGGTGCGGATTTCCCTGTGTCGCTCCGCGCATCCTCTGTTTCTTCACCGGATACGTCAGCGCCTGGCTGCCGGACGAGGAAGCCTATCTCGTGGACGGCGTCGCAATTAATGGCGTGAGCGGAGGTCCGGTGTTTCGCCTTATCGACGACGAACAGCCATCGCTGATCGGGTTGGTCACCGAATACCGGCCCAATCTCTCCAACGGCTCTCCGCTGCCCGGGGTAAGTCTGGTTCGCGCCATCAGTTCCATTTCGCCGCTGGCCCGTCTTCTCCGGGAAGCCGAAGCTGCCGGACAGATGGAATCCCAGGCCGCGGTACCCGCTTTCTCCCATTGATCCCCTTCTCCGTACCCCCTGATTCACCCCTCTACATTCAAAGCCGTAAAAAAGAAGCCCACATCCACGGACGGACGCATTGGGGGCCGGTCCGGAAAGAGCAACTCCCCCTTAGTCCCATTGTTGCGAACATAAGGGAATGAGGGGTGAGTAATATTCTGGGGAATTGTGGAGGCGGTTCACCCCAAAAAAAGTCCCGCGCCGGAATTGTCGACCGGCGCGGGACTTTCGTTGAAAACTCCGGAGGAGCCTATTTGAATATCCTGTCCAGGAGTTTTCGTCCCTTCTGCTGAAGGTCGGAATCCTCGCCTTCCAGGAGTTTTTCCGCCTCTTCCCGGAGTTTCTGCTTCACGTTCTCCCGCACGGATGACGCGTCAATTTTGAACGATGGCTTTTTCAGGGTGCCCGTAGCCGCAACCCGGAGTTCGGGTTCGCGGGAGGAGGCGATGATTCCCGCAAGGTCGCCGAGCTTGTTTTTCGCGGCCAGGTCAACCGCGCGGTTGTTCAGGTCGAGCAGGATGGTGTAGTCCACCGCGCCATCGAAGCCCGTGGTTCCGACCGCCGTGAAATCGCCGTATTCCGTTTTCGCCAGGATGTTCGGGGTGATCACCTTCCGGTCCGCCACGCGGAACGCCCCCTGAATGTTGCCGAAGCCGAGCGTGTCGAAGCTGAGGAAGCGCAGACGCTGCCCGAGCTGTTTGAGGAACTCCCAGTTCACCACCTGCCCGTTTTCGAACACGGCCGACCCTTCGGCCTTCAGGTTCTGGAGGAAGGAAAGGGAATCGAGCCCGGATCCGTTGAAGGTGAACGCGCTGGAGAACTGTCCCCTGAAGTGCTCTCCGGTACCGAAGAAGGAGGAGATGAAGGTCTGCGCGTTCAATCTGGCCAGGTTGAAGCCGCCGGAGTACACGATTTGCTCCGGGTTGGAGAAGTTCACGGATGTACTGCCGGTGAGTGCGCCGTCATAGGCGGCGGCATTCAGGCGGGACAGTTCCAGCACTCCGTTCCGGAAGGTGACCGTACCCTGCACCGAGTCGGCTTTCAGTCGTCCGAAGAGCACGGTGTTCAACTTTACGCCCATTTCGGCTTGGAGCGACGGCGGAACGGGCAGGTGCTTCAGCGGTTCATCCAGGTCCCAGGGCTTGAGCAGGGGAGCTTCCTTGCGGGTGACCAGGAGGTCGTTGAGGTCAAGGAGAGTGGACCCCACTACTCCCTTGAGAACCGCGTCTCCGCCGGCTCGTCCCGGCAGGAGGTTGAGATAGCCGGTAAGCGCTCCATTAACCGCCAAATCCGATTTCCCGCTCTTAAAGGTCAGATCGTTGATTCCGACAGTACGGGGAGAGAGCCGTACCGTTCCGTTCAGTGTGGCCGGATTTTTCAGCGCTTCGGGCAGGCTCATGGTCAGATTGTTCAGAGTGAGACTCCCGGATGGCTCGAGCGCGGTGATTTCCGGGGAGGGGCTCCCCGTGACCGCCAGATCGAACGTCACGGTCCCCGTCGGCCTGTTCTCCGTAAAGAACGGCATGGCCGAGGCGATGTCCTCCATGTTCACGACGCCTTCGGTTCGCACCGCCAGCACGGGATTTTCGAGATAACCGGAAACCGTGCCGGCCAGCGCGGCTCGTGACCGGTCTATCCGTACTTCCATATCCCGCAGGGTAAGCGTCTGCTCCGTAATCCCCACCACGCCGTTGAACCGGTCGATCCGTTTGGGGAAGCCCTCCACCGACGCGGAAACATCCCGGATGGCGAGTTCTCCCGTGTACCGGAAGACCGGCTCCGGCTCCACAAAACCCGCCGAACCGTCGAGCACAAGGGATACCTCCCCGTCCGCGGCGACATCCTTCTTGTTGGGAAGCAGGCTGTCCGGCAGCGATGCGACAATCCTGCCCGCTTCCAGCGTGCCCGTTTCGGCATGGAACGTGGCGCTTTTCCATCCGGTCAACTCCCCCGTCAGTTTCACCGGGATACCGTTGAAAGCGAGTTCGCCCTCCGTGAGAGTGAGGTTGCCCTCGGCGGCATTGCCGGATACTTCATGGGTCAGACGGATCATGGAGCCGGATAAGGGCTGCCGCTTTCCCCGGGACCAGAGTTCGATGTTGCCCGCTTCCAGTTCCCCACTGCTCCGGAGCGTGGTCAGATCGCGGGTGATCCGGAGAGAAAGCCTCTGGGAGATATCCTCCAGCACGGTCCGGGTCTGGTCCTTCTCGTTGATGAGGGAAACCGTCCCATCGTTAATCCGGAAGGACCGGAGCGAGACGGGAACGGGGAGGGAAGGCGCTCCTGATGGTTCCTTCGGTCCGGCGGAATCAGCGACGGCCGGCATATTCGAGGACCCGTCGGCACGGGTGAGCAGGTTCACCACCGGCTCATCCACGGTCAGCGAGGTGATATCCACCTGGCGCCGCAGGAGCGGAAGCAGGCCGACCCTGACGCGTATCGATTTCACCGCGGCCAGGGGTGGTTCGCCGGGCCGGGCCGGGCCAACGGTGACATCGGCTGCCCGCACCGAGGGCATACCCCAGAAGGAGAGCCCGAGCTCGCCGACCCGGACCGGCATTCCCAGAGCCTCCGATGCGCCGGATTCCACCATTGATCTCACCCGGTCCGCGGGGAACAGTACGGCGGCCAGAACGCCTGCGAGGATGACGATCAGAATGAAGGAGAGGACCGCGCCGAGAATGATTTTTTTTCTTCTGGTCATGAATTTCCTCCCTGGGGAGACGGAAACGTCCGCGGCGTCCGGGTGGGCGTCAGCCCGGCGGTAGAACACTAACTATATGATAATAACGGCACATGTGCGGAACAAGAACTTTCCCCGTTGTAATTGCGCACGCGGGAACCGGTTCAGGAAGGAGCCGCTGGAGGCGGAGAAGCCCGGAATAATCTGGATTGCACTCGGGGAAGTTCTTCTATATATTGAACTAATGCATTGAATATCCGCGACTCCGGCCCCTTTTTCCCCCGTCTCAGCGGGCGAATCCCAGCCTGGCGTATAGACGGCCGGGAGGATGAAAAGTTTCAGGCCGGACGCCTGGAGCATGTCCCCCGGTCAGTTGGTACAAAGCACCGGGATGTTCCCCGTGACGGGTGTCTGCCCCGGGAAATCGCGGGTGTGGGTGCGGGAACGTTTTCCGGGCGGCGGCGTTTCAGGAAAAGATCGGAAGCGTGTGTCGCTTGATGGGTGTGCATGGACAGCACTTCGGCGGAAAAAAGGGCGGAAGGTATTTCGTCCGGGAGCGTATGGTGGCGGATTTGAAATTCCTCCTCGCGGGGGGTGATCGGGAGACCCTGGAGCAGATCGAAGCCGTCATGACCGGGGTGGGGTACGACGTGGTGATTGCCGCGTCTGATGAACTCTGCATGCAACTGGCCCGGACCGGGGAGTACGATGTGGCCGTGGTGAGTCTGTCCGGCCCGGATACCCCCGAACTGGACCTGCTGAAACAGTTGCACGATCTCCGGATTTTCAGCGACATGGTGGTGGCCGCGGACCGTGCCGCGCGGAAACGGGCTATCGGAATGGTCGGCAGCGCTATCTGGGCCTATCTGGATATCCCCGTGGACCCGGACGAAATTAAGGTGGTACTGGACCGTATTGACGGATTTACCTGTCTGCGCCGTGAGGTTTCCAGCAAATCGCGGCGGCTTTCCCACCTGGAAGTGCTCAATGAAATTACCCGTGAAACCCTGCTCAGCCAGGGAAACGATGACCTGCTCTGGTATCTGGCCCGCCTGATCAATGAAAAGTTCAATTACTACAACGTCAATATCTTCCTGGTGAACGAAACAGGCGAACGGGTGGTTCTGCGGGCGTTCGCCGGAGGATTCGGCGACGATTTCGTGGTGGGATACAGCCTTGCGCTGGAAGAGGGCCTTGTGGGTTGGGCGGCGGCAAATCGTCAAAGCCTCCTCATCGGTGATATTCGGAAGGACGAGCGGCGCATCCAGGGTTTCGCCTTCGAAGAGCACGTGCTCTCGGAGCTGGCGGTTCCCATCATGTTCGAGGACCGGGTACTCGGGGTGATCCACACCGAGTCGGTGGAGTTGAACGCCTTCACCCGGGACGATGTGATGGTGCTGGAAACGGTGGCCGACCAGATCGCCCTTTCCTTTGAAAAGTCCCGTCTCTCCACCGAACTGCTGGAGGCGCACCAGCTCAGCGCGGCAATCAACGATTCTCTCCCGGTTTCCATTGTGATCGTGGACCAGGAACTGCGGATCGAGTATGTCAACCGCACGTTCTACGACATGTACGGCATGCGGCGGGAAGATTTCCTCCATCAGCCGGTTCAGAAATTCTTCTCCCGGGACCTTTCCTCCCAGTTCAACCTGGACCGGGAATTGGCGCAGGTGTTCGAAACCGGTGACCCGGTGACCCACAGCAATATCCGGTACACCTCGCCCGAGCACCCCGAAAAGGTGATCACCGTGTCCTTTTTCCGGGTGGTGGCGGGCGTGTATCCCCGCGTGATGATCCTTATCCAGGATGTCACCGATTTCACCAAGAAAGCGTATCAGCTTTCGCTGCTCCGGGAAATCTCCATCGCCATGCAGGGCGTGCTGGAGCGGGACAAGCTGCTCCATATGATCCTGACCTGTGTAACCGCGGGTTTTGCCATCGGTTTCAACCGGGCGTTTCTTTTCCTCATGGACCGGGATGGGAACGAGCTGCGGGGGATCATGGGGGTGGGTCCGACCTCGCAGGAAGAGGCGTTCCGTATCTGGAACGAACTTTCCAGCAAGGCGCTGACTTTCGAGAAATATCTCGATAACGTGAATAGTGGGCTCTTGATCAAGGGCGGGCTCCAGTACCTGGTGGAGAACATTGTCATTGATTTGAGCACCGCCCGCAATCTCCTGACCGAGGCGGTGCGCTCCAGCAGCCCGATCCATGTGGAAAATGCATGGGATAATCCGCTCATGGATCCCACGATGAAAAAAATCGTGATTTCCAAGGAGTTTGTGGCGGTCCCGCTCATTGTCAAAAACCAGGTCATCGGCGTGCTCCTGGCGGACAATGCCTTTTCCGGCCGGGCGATCACCCCGGAATCGATCGAGGTGCTCACCATGTTCGCAGCGCAAGCGGCCATCGCCATCGAGAATGCCAAGATTCTCAGTGATCTGGAAGAAAAGGTCAAGGAGCTTCAGCAGGCCTACCTGGACCTGGAGCGGGCGCAGGATGCGCTCATCCGCAACGAGAAGCTCGCCGCCATCGGCGAAGTGAGCGCCCGTCTCGCCCATGAGATCCGCAATCCGCTCGCCACCATCGGCGGATTTGCCAAATCGATTCAGAAGAAGCACGACGACCGGGAACGGACCATCCGCAACGCCAATATCATCGTGGACGAGGTGCACCGTCTGGAGCACATCCTGTCCAATGTGCTCGATTTCACCAAATCCGGTACGCCCAAGAAAATACCGGGCGAGGTGAACGAACTCATCCGCAAGACCCTGGGCATTATGGAGGTCAACATCTTCTCCAAGGGGGTTGTGGTGGTGCTTGATCTGGCCGAAGGCCGGCTGGAGGCGGAGTTCGATGAAGCGCAGATCAAACAGGTGCTTATCAACCTGATCCAGAATGCCATTAACGCCATGCCCGAGGGTGGGGCAATTGAGATCAGGAGCATCGATCTCGGAGGAGAGGCGCGCATCGAAATCCGCGACACCGGAGTGGGAATTCCCCATCAGTACATGGCAAATATCTTCGAGCCGTTCTTCACCACCAGGGGAAACGGAACCGGGCTGGGCCTCTCCATCTCCAACCGCATCGTGCAGAATCACGGGGGACGGCTGGAGATCGTGAGCAAGGAGGGAAGCGGCACCACGGTTTCCATTGTCCTCCCGAAACGTTGATCACTTACCATCCGTTCCGCGGGCTTTCGCGGCAACGGAGTATCTGTTCCCGCATTTTTCCGCTCCGCGCGGCGTGGTACGCTGTCCGGGGTTTTAAGCATCCATTTCCGCACTACGGCTGATACTGTTCCGCAACTCAGAGAACGGTTTCGCCGTCCGTTGATGCTTCCCTCCCAGGGAGTTCGGGCGGTGCAATCGGCCAGAATGTCGTTTCCGCAGGCTTGAAGGAGGTGTTTCGGCATGGAAAGCAAAAAGCTTCTGGTGGTTGACGATGATGTGAATCAGGGACTCCTGTATGAACAGGAGCTTTCCGATGAAGGATACGAGGTTGATGTGGCCAATTCGGGCGAACAGGCCATTGAAATGGTGAAGGAAAAGGAGTATGATCTCGTGATTCTCGATATCGGGATGCCCTACATGGACGGGTTGGAGACGCTCGGCAAGATGCTCAGCATGGATAACCGTCTGCCGGTTATCCTGAACACCGCCTATCCCTCCTATAAGGACAATTTCATGAGTTGGGCGGCCGATGCGTATGTGGTAAAGTCCTCGGATCTCACCGAGCTGAAGGAAAAGATCCGGGAGTCGCTCGCCAAGCGGGGCGCGTAAAGGATATGGAAGCAGCATGGAAAGTGGAGGTTTTTTGTGTCTGAACTGAGGAAGGATCCGGTTATCAACCGGTGGGTGATCATTGCGACAGAGCGGGGCAAACGTCCCCACAACTTCGCTTCTGTAGAGGAGCAGCAGGAAACCGGCGTCTGCCCCTTCGACGAAGGCAATGAGTTTATGACCCCCGGTGAAATCTGCGGAGTGCGCAACCCTCATACGCTCGCCAACGAGAAGGGCTGGCAGATACGGGTTGTCCCCAACAAGTATCCCGCCCTCAGGGTGGAAGGGAGCCTGGAGCGCGAAGGCGTGGGAATGTTCGACAAGGTCAGCGGAATCGGGGCGCACGAGGTGGTTATCGAGACACCGTTCCACCACGACCCGTTCCATCATCGTCCGATTGACCGGATTGCCGATCTCATGAAAATCTATCACTGCCGTATTAACGATCTGTATCGGGACGAGCGGCTGCTGTACGTTCTGGTGTTCAAGAATCTCGGCACGCGGGCCGGGGCGTCCCTGCCTCACGAGCACTCCCAGATCATCGCCACGCCTATCATTCCCAAGAGGGTGTCGGAAGAGATCATCGGCTCACTGGAGTATTTCAACTACAAGTCACGGTGCGTTTTCTGTGATGTTATCCGGGAGGAGAAACGCTTCGGCTCCCGGGTGGTATATGAGAATGCCTCGTTCATCAGCATTTGCCCCTTCGCCTCCCGTTTCCCCTTCGAACTCTGGCTCCTGCCCAAACGCCACATGGCGGGGTACACCATGATGACGCAGCAGGAAACGGTCGAACTGGCCGAATGCCTGAGCATGACCATGAAGAAACTGGCCGGAGCGCTCGGCGATCCCCAGTACAACTGGATGATCCATTCCGAGCCCAATCCCGCCATGCAGCGGAGCCCGTGGCCGGACCTCCATGCACATTATCACTGGCACTTCGAAATTATTCCCAAACTCACCCGGATCGCCGGATTCGAGTGGGGTACGGGTATCTATATCAATCCAACCCCTCCGGAGGAGGCCGCCGGGTTCCTTCGCGAAGTGGAAACCGAATAACGCGTCCACGGTTCGGTGGGGGGGTCATTCTTCCGGACTCTTTGTTCGACGATCCTCCGCCCGGGATGGGGTGAAACGGAAGAATGACCGGTGTCACGATGATCCATGAATCTGGAATTTGACCCGCGCGTCAAGCCGCGCGGCTGATCCGGGCCGGAGGTGTACGTCCGGCGGGGAAATCTCATGAGCAAACTGTACGTCGCCTTCCTTTGGCATATGCATCAACCGAATTACCGCGATCCAGTCCGGGGGACATACAGCATGCCCTGGGTGCGCCTCCATGCCACCAAGGCATACCATGACATGATCGTTCTCGCCGGGCGTTTTCCGGAAATGCGGCTGACTTTCAACATGGTGCCGTCGCTCATGGAGCAGTTGGAGGATTACTCCCGGGGAGCCGAGGATTATGAGCTGCTGCTTTCCCGGAAGCCTCCCGCGGAACTCACCCCGGATGAAAAGAAAATCCTCCTGACCCGTTTCTTCTGGGCCAACCGGGATACCATGATCAAGCCCTACCCCCGGTACTACGAATTACTCCAGTACCGCGGGCTCAAGGGAACCCGGGCGGAAGTAGACGCCGCGGTGGGCAAGTTCTCCGCGCAGGACATTCTTGATCTCCAGGTGTTCTTCAATCTCGGCTGGTTCGGGTTCACCCTCCGTGAGGAAGACCCGGAGATCCGGAAGATCATCCGCAAGGGACGGCTTTTTTCCAGCGAGGAACGGGACCTGGTGTTGGAAAAGCAGCATGAGACCGTATCCGGGATCATTCCGTTGTACCGCCGGGCCTGGGAGGAGGGCGCGGTGGATATCACCGCCAGCGCCTTTTATCATCCCATCCTGCCCCTGCTCTGTGATACCTCGATCGCCAGAGAAGGGATGCCGGGGTGCCTTCTCCCCAAACGGCGCTATCGTCACCCGGAAGACGCAGTCACCCAGGTTCGCCTCGGGCTGGAATACTTTGAGGAAAAGCTGGGACGCCGTCCCGGGGGAATGTGGCCGAGCGAAGGATCGGTCAGCCCCGAAGCGCTTGAGATCATCAGGGACTCCGGTGTCCGCTGGGTAGCCACCGACGAGGAGATTCTGGCACGCTCCACCCGGAATTATCACCGCTCGCGCGATCTCTACTATCCCTGGAACGCCCACGGTCTCTCCGTGTTCTTCCGGGACCGTCACCTTTCCGACCAGATCGGATTCGTCTACGCCCGGAACCCGGCCACCGTGGCGGTGGATGATTTCATCGGCAAGCTTCGTCACATCGCCGCCACCAGCGCCCAGCGACCCAAATGCGTCAGTGTCATCCTCGATGGTGAAAACGCATGGGAAACGTATCCCAACAGCGGCAAACAATTCCTGGAAACGCTCTATGAACGCCTCATGGCCGAGCGTGACATCACTCCGGTATCCTTTGGGGAGTATTTGGAACGGCATCCGGCCGAACGCGCGGTCAAATCCATTTTTCCGGGCTCCTGGATCAACGGCAATTATGATACATGGATGGGAGACCGGGAGGAGGTGGACGGGTGGGATGTCCTGAAGAACGCCCGGGACGCCCTGACCGCCGGAGAAGATGCCCTCTCCCCCGAAGCGCGTGACGAAGCCTGGCGGGAAATATTCAAGGCGGAGGGATCGGACTGGTTCTGGTGGTACGGAGACGATCACTCCTCTCCGAACGACCCCGAGTTCGACCGTCTCTTCCGAGCCCACCTGGAACGGGTCTATCATCTGCTCGGCCAGGCTCCGCCCAGGGAAATCATGGAGCCGATAATCCAATTCCGGGTGGAACGCGCCGAAGTGGAGCCGACCGGGCTGCTGACCCCGGTCATAGACGGACGCACGACGACCTTCTACGAGTGGATATCCGCCGGCTGGCTCCCCACCGCTGGTCCGGAGGGGGTCATGAGCGGCGGCGCTTCGGTTATCACCGCCATCTATTACGGATTCGATCTGGAAAATCTCTATTTCCGGTTCGATCCGCTCAAAGGCGAAGAGCCGGTGGATCTTTCCCGCTGGACTCTCGTCCTCGGCATAGAAGCGGGAGAGAAATACCGCATCGAACTGAATCTGGGGAAGCCCGAAAACTTTACCGTGTTCCGCCAGACCCGGGACAAGTGGGTCCGCCGCACCCGCAAGGATTCCGTGGCGATGGGCCGGATTGTCGAACTCGGAATCGGATTCGACGATCTGGACGCGCGTCCCGGAATGAAGCTCAATTTCAATGTGACTTTTGTGGAAGATGGCGTGGAGCGGGAGCGCTGGCCAAAAACGGGATTTATCAGCCTCGCCGTGCCGGACGAGACATACCAGTCCCGCATGTGGCAGGTCTGACACGAAATTGCGGACATCGTTGCAAGAATAACCCCGCCGGGGCGGTTCTCGAACCGCCCCGGCTCGTTCCGGGCAATTCGTATCGATTGCGTCTTCCCTTTACCACGGGATCCGTTCTTTGTGTGAGCCGGTCCCTTCCTCGTGTATGCGTCCCCTTTCCCCCTCCCGGGAGAGGGCGCGTGGCGTTCTACTCCGACATCTCCGGAATGGTAAAGATTTTTCGGCTCTCCGCGATTCTCCAGGGATAAACAAGAGTGAAAAGGGGAAAGCCGGTCCGAAGCCAAAGCCCCGGGGGAAAGATGGACTGAGCCGAACTGGGCATTAACGGCTTTCCTCACGGCTTGATTCAACCTCGGTATGACTCCTGGCTTCATTTTTTTCCCATACTCCTCGTCACCGGTCATTTGTCCACCAGAAAACTAGAAAACGGAAAAAAAGACTTGACTTGTATTTGTTGTTAATTTATAATTATTACAAACAAGAAACAGTTGCTTCTTTGGAGTGTTTTTTTATTATGAGCAGCACAGAAGATATCGTCCGCCGTTTCATGCAAAAGGGCTACAAAATCACCCCGCAGAGGAGAAAAATTTTCGAGTTGCTCTCCGGCGACAAGAGCCACCCGACCGCCGAGGAAATATATCAGCGGGTACAATCCGCGATGCCGGACGTTTCCCGGACTACCGTGTACAACACGCTTCGGGAACTTTCGGTCATGGGCGAACTGGCGGGCCTGGGCGATCTTGATGCTTCGGGAGTTCGGTATGACACCAATCCATCCGCGCACCATCACCTTTTCTGCGTCCGGTGTAATGCCCTGGCGGATGTCCCGGGAAAAGTCGAGGCGCCGGAACTTGCCCCGGAAGTACGGGCCGGGTACCGTATCGAGAAAAGTCAGATAATGTTTTACGGGGTCTGTCCGGAGTGCCAGAACGAGGAAACCGGCGCGGGACCCTGCTGAGATGATTCTCTTGCCATTCGTCTGCTTTGCATGCGCTTCTCACCGCAACCGTATGGAGGATGCACCGATGGAAAATCAGACAGGTATGCCGCTTCTTGGAGACATGTTCCCGGAAATCGAAGTAAAGACCACCATGGGACCCATGAAAATCCCGCAGGATGTCAAAGGCTCCTGGTTTGTGCTGTTCAGCCATCCCGCTGATTTTACACCGGTCTGCACCACCGAGTTTGTGGCGTTCCAGAAGCGGAAGGATCAGTTCGACGCGCTGGGGTGCAAGCTGATCGGAATGTCGGTGGACCAGATTTTTTCCCATATCAAATGGGTGCAGTGGATTAAGGAAACGCTGGGGGTCGAGATAACCTTCCCCGTCGCCGCGGCCAACGATGCCATCGCGAGTAAACTGGGCATGCTGCATCCCGGCAAGGGAACCAACACGGTCCGGGCGGTCTTCGTCGGCGACCCGCAAGGCAAAGTTCGCCTGATCCTGTACTATCCCCAGGAAATCGGACGGAACATTGACGAGGTGGTACGGGCGGTCAAGGCCCTCCAGGTTTCCGAAAAACAGGGAGCCATGCCCGCCGGTTGGCCGGAAAACGAACTCATCGGCGACCGGGTGATCGTTCCGCCCGCGGGAGATGTGGCTACCGCGGAAAAGCGTATGCAGGACAAGGAGTACGAGTGCTACGACTGGTGGTTCTGCCACAAGCCGCTGCAGAAGTAAGGAACGCGAAGCAGGAAACCGAAGGGGATGATCGGAATGGGCGGAATGCCGGATGGCGTTCCGCCCATTTCTTGATGTTTGTGGGGTTGGGGTGACCGAAGGGGATCAAGAGGTGAGCAAGATTTTTGAGCCCCGGGAAGAAAATCCCCCTTGACAACCGCTTCGAAGGGTGCCATACTCCTTTGAAATCCCTCCCAGAGATTCAGCCTAATCGCGCCGGGTGGCCAATGGACGGTCCGGACGCGGGGTTACCGGAGATGACCGGATGGACATCCATCTGCTCGACCTTGCGGCGCTCATCCTCTATGTCGTTGTGCTCCTTGCGGTAGGATTCATAAAAGGCCGTGGGAAGCGCACCGATTCCGCAGAGTATTTCGTTTCCCGGGGGACGCTCCCCTGGTGGGTCATCGCGGCGGCCTATGTCGCCACCGGCATGAATACCGAACAGCTCATCGGCCAGAACGGCATGGGCTATACCATTGGCCTCACCATGGTCAACTGGTATCTCATAGCCGTGTTTGTCTACTCTCTCCTCATTTTTGTGTTCCTTCCCATCTATCTCCGCAATGGCATCATGACCATGCCCGAATACCTCGGTCGCCGCTTCGGCGAGGGAAGCCGGAACGTTTTCACGGTGTATCTCCTGGCCAGCTATGTTCTCATGAACCTGGCGGTGGTGTTCTACGGCGGCGCGAAGCTGCTGGAAGTGGTGTTCGGCCTCAATCTCTGGTGGGGCGTGTCGTTGCTGGGGCTCGTGGCCGGGGTGTACACCATGTACGGCGGCATGGCCTCCGCTTCCTATGCCGCCGTGGTTCAGTTTTTCCTCATCTTCGTTTCCGGGGCGGTGATTTTCGGTCTGGCCTGGGTGCGGCTTCCCAACGGCTGGAGCGATGTGGCCGCCGCGGCTCCGGGCGGGTTCCACCTCATGCAGCCCGCGGACTATCCGGTCATACCCTGGCATGCGGTGCCGCTCACCATTCTCGGTCTGCACCTGTATTACTCCTGCGCCAATCAGGCGCTCGTGCAGCGGGCTTTCGGCGCCCGGACGGAGTGGGACGCACGCATGGGGATCATCGTCTCGGGGTTTTTCGTGCTCCTCCGTCCCTTCGTGGAGATTTTCCCCGGCATGATGGCCCGGGCCATAGGGGTGTTCGATCCCCGGTTCAATCTGGCGGATCAGCCGGTGGACAACGTGTTCCCCGTCCTGATCCGGGAGCTGGTCCCCGCCGGTCTCCGGGGGCTCATCCTGGTGGGGATTCTCGCCTCGGTGATGTCCACCATATCGGCTTTCCTCAACTCCATCTCCACACTCTTCACCCTAGACGTCTACCGCAAGTGGCTGCGGCCCGCCGCCGGAGAGCGCGAACTGGTGCGGGTCGGGACCATCGCCACGCTTGTTCTCATGGTGTTCAGCGTGCTCTATTCCCCTTTGGTCGGAATCATCGGAGGCGGCATTTTCAACTACTTCCAACTGCTCGCCTCCTACCTCGCCGCGCCGATTGCCACGGTGTTCCTGGCGGGAGTGCTCTGGAAACGGGCCACCCCGGCCGCGGCCCTGACGGTCATGATTACCGGAATCCCCATTGGAATCGCGGTGAACCGCATCATGACCGGGGCGTTCTCCCCGGAGATCGTCGCCCGGTTCAGCCTGGACAACTTCTTCGTGACCAGCGGAGTTACCCAGGCGGTCTGCGTGCTGCTCATAATCGGGGTGAGCCTGGCCACGAGGCCCCGTCCGGTGACGGCGGTCGCTCCGCTCCTCTTCTCCCGGGAAACACTCGCCCTGCCCCGCACCGAACCCGCGCGGACGGGATGGAAGTCCCTCTGGCTCTGGTGGGCCCTGTTCGCGATGGTCTATGCCGCCTTCTACTTCTGGTTGTGGTAGTCCAAAACGAACTTCCGTGCCGCATCCGGCATCCCCATGTCCTTCGGACATCTCCATTGAAAAGCGTATCATCCCCCCAAATCGATACAGGAAATCGAAGTCCCAACTACTGCCACAAGGCCGTCCCGGCCTCTCCAAAGACGGCCCTCATCCCTTGATTCCCTTCCTTCACCCCAATCAAATGATACGATTTGACTGTGGGTCCGACCCCGCTCGCCGCGGGCGAGGGCAAGGGGAAGGGGAAGAGACTGCGGCGCATGACCGACCGCATACGCTTTTACATTCCTGCATGCCCCTCTCCCGCGAATCGGAGCGAAGTGGGAGAGGGGATCAAGGGGCATTGTCGTAAAGATAAGCAGATAGTAGTGTACTGATGTTTTGTAATTCGGGCCTA
>JAWLHT010000108.1:0-15124 GCA_041690195.1 Candidatus Latescibacterota bacterium | reverse complement strand
AAGCAGCACACGCAAGACTCACGCGCATGAGTGATGTCTTTCCTGCCCCCTGCAAGGGGGAAGGTGGCCGCAAGGCCGGAAGGGGGTCTTGGCTGCGCTCGCCACGATTTGGCCCTGTTTTCTGACTCAACCCGATACCCACAAAAAACAAACACTCCTGTCGCTTGTATCTACTTCACGCGACACGGTGCAGTTTCCCCTCCCGTTTCAGGAAATCCGTGAATCCGCCCGGGTCGTCCAGATCGACAAGGTCGAACGGATATCCGCCGATGCCGTAAATCCTGCCCGCCGCCGCATAAAATCGTTCCGGGGGCAGTCCCGAAACCGCCAGATCGATATCCGAATGCGGAGTCAGCCCTCCTTCTGCCGCGGAGCCGAAAACGAACACTTCCCGTGCGCCCTCCGCTTTCAGGACCGCCGCCGCCTGTTCGATGATATTTCTCAATTTCTCATCCATAATCTGCCACCCGGCTGACGGGATAACCGTATAGCTGCTCTAAAGATAGTATACAACGCGCGGGGGATATCCGCAATGGCGAGTTGGCCCCAAATACGTCCTACCCGTGGAGCGCATCCGCGGCGCGGTCCCGCGTTGTCCGGCGTTCCAAGCACCGTACCAGGGCGGTCAAGGCATCGTTGAGCGGAGTCGGGACGCCCAGGCGTCGGCCCAGGGCGCCGACTGCGCCGTTGATGGCGTCGATCTCCGTCCGCCTCCCCCGCAAAATGTCCTGCAGCATGGATGAGCGGTTGCCCGCGGTGGCATCAATCACCGCAAAGGCATGCTCCACCGGGTCGAGGCGGGGACTGATGCCGAGGGCATCGGACACCCGGACCGCTTCCCGGACGGTTTCGGCGGAGAGTTCGCGCAGGCCGGGGTCATTGGCCAGCTCCCCGTTGGGGAGGCCGGTAATGGCGGTGATGGCATTAATCCCGATGTTGGCGTAGAGCTTTTCCCACTGCTCCCGACGGATGTCCCCGGCGACCCGGACAGTCAGCCCGGTGCGGGCCAGGGTTTCCGCCACGGAGCCGAGCCGGGCGGGGACGTCCGGTTCGACCGAGCCGAGGACCAGTTCGCCGAGTCCCGCCAGACGGACCGCACCGGGTTCCAGGAGCGTCGCCCCGCTGTAGGATATGCCCGCCGCGGCGTGTCCCGGCCCGAGGATGGCGGCCGCGGTTTCGTCTCCGCCCAGACCGTTGTGGATAATCACCGCGAGGGTGTCCGGCGCGGGGGGAATCATCCGGACGGCGTCGGCGATATCGTAGGTTTTCACCGTGACGAGCGCTATTCCGGACGTCGGAGGAGTGATCGCGATCCGGGGACGAGCGGACAGCTCCCGCAGGCCGGTGACGCGGACGCCCTGTTCCAGCCGCTCCGCATCCCGCTTGCGGCAGACCAGCGTCACATCCAACCCGGCCGCGGAAAGCCACGCGGCATGGAACGTGCCGAGCGCCCCGGCTCCGATGATGGTCATTTTCGTGGGTTCAGGCATGGCGGACTCTGAGGAAATGGATTGGAAAAATTGTCTGAATTGGGATGCGGGGGATAAAGACAGGATAAAAACGGATAAATGCACCGTGCTCCCGTCGGCTTTGTCTTTCATCACCTTTTATCACAACCATCCCGCGCATCCCAATTCAGACAATCACCGCTTCTTGATTCTGAGCGCGATATCCTCCGCATACTCCGGCGAAGGGAGCGCGGCGGCTTCCCCCGGATGCCGCAACCGCGCTTTTCCGGCCGTTTTCCCGGTCTTCGTGTCCACCCATTCGGCGGTGTAGTTCCCGGGAGGCAGGTTCAATCGCAGATCAATACGGTTCCCGCCTTTCACATAGAGGGCGTACTGCTTCCCCCGCTCAACCAGGGCCCGGACGGTCGTTCCGGACGGGACACCCCCGGCGATAATGGTGCTGTCCGGCGCCATGCGGATGAAATCGAACCCGTCCATGAATCGCTTCAGAATCCCGAGTTGCGTCCGCAGCTCGGAGCTGCCGCCGCCCGGCGAGGAATATCCCCGGAGCGTCCCGTCCGGATGCTCCGGGGAGAAGGAGTAATCGAGGTTGTTGTACAGCGCCCCGCCCGCAATGATAAAATCCCAGCCCTCGGTGCGGTAGGTCGAGTCCGCGTGCCCCCGGAATCCGGTCTCGTTATCGCCGATGACTTTGTTCAGATCGTAGTTCAGCGCCACGACATCCGGGGGAACACAGTAATGGAAATTGAAGATGGAGACCTTGGGGTGCGGATTCACCACCCGGGCACGGCCGTTGGCAATGTTCAGGGAGATCAGGTGTTTGCGGGGGGAATCCTTTTCGGTGTCGGTGATGATGTCCACGATCCGGTGCTGCCATTCCATGGTCACCCCGCCGAAATAGGGCTCGTTGCAGACCTCGTAATAGAGATTGTCGAAATCGCGGAGCTCCCCCACGATTTTCCGCACCATCGCCTCATGCACCGACAGGAGGTCGGAGTGTTTGAGGGTGTAGGCCTCTTTGGCCGGACAATTCCCGACACCGTTGACATTGTTGGCGGCGTGCATGGGGTTCGCCAGCCAGAGGGAATCGGTGTAGTTGGGGCAGAAAAGATTCAGCTCGACTACCACGCCCCGTTTGGAAGCTTGGGTCATGAAGTCCTTCAGACGGGCGAAATACCGGTCGTCCCACTTCGTGAGGTCGAACTTGTTCCCGCCGCAGAAGTATCCCGGGACGCCGCTCCGTGCCCACGGGCAGATATAGCGGCCGGACAGGGGCGCGAGCGTGTTATCGGTGATATTGAAGGAGCCGGGGATCTCCCGGTACGCTCCCGCCCAGGTGCGGGTGTGATTGAGCCCGTCCCGTTTGAGCGCATCCAGGTAAGCGATATAGTCGAAATCCAGGTTGAGCACCGCGCCGTAATGCTCCCCCGAGGTGACCAGCACGGTCGGCTTGCCCCGGAAGAGGAAATAGTGAGGGTTCTCCGGATGGAGCGACAGGGGTGCGGGCGCGGCGGAAGCGGAAAACACGGCGAAAAAGAGCGCGGCGAGGGTCGGGAGAATGTGACGGAGAGTCTGCATAGCCCGGATTCCTTTCCCGAGGGAGACGGAGAAACAAATGATATCTCTCGTAAAGTTCGCAAAGGCCGAAAGACCTGTCTGAATGGGGATGCGGGGGAATACCCCGGAAAAGATTGTCTGAATGGGGATGTGGGGGATGCATGGGATAAAAGATGATGAAAGACAAAGGCGGAGAGTGCACGACTCTTTTATCCGTATTTCATCCCGCTTCAATCCCGCGCATCCCCATTCAGACAGTCATCTTCGGGGCCCCCGGGCGAATCGGTACGATTCGGATGGGGTGTTTCCTCCGCATCCCCATTCAGACAGGTTTTTTCGGGCCGCCCCATTCAGACGGGAATTGCTTTTTCACCCCTTCTGCCCATAATACGCATCCTTGCCGTGCTTCCGGAGATAGTGCTTCTCCAGCAGCGCCGGGCGGAGCGGCCCGGCCAGCGGATTGAGCGCGACTGTATAAAGCGCCATGCGGGCCAGTTCCTCCAGCACCACGCTGTTGTAGACCGCCTTCTCCGGGGTCTTGCCCCAGGTGAAGGGGCCGTGGCAGGCCACCAGCGCCATCTCCACGTCCTCCGGGGAGATATCCCGGAAGGCGGCGAGGATCTGGTTGCCGGTCTCCTCCTCGTAATCGCCCCGTATCTGGTCGTCGGAAATCACCCCGGTGCAGGGGATTTCGCCGGGGATGTGGTCGGCATGGGTCGTCCCCAGGCAGGGAATGGGCCGCATGGCCTGGGCCCAGGCCGTGGCATGGGGGGAATGGGTGTGGACCACTCCCCCGATGGACGGGAAATTCCGGTAGAGCACGGCGTGGGTCTTCGTGTCGGAGGAGGGATTGAGGCTTCCCTCCACAATTCGGCAGTCCAGGTCAAGCACGACAATCATTTCCGGACTAAGGTCTGAATATGCCACGCCGCTAGGCTTTATGGCGAAGACACCCCTGTCGCGGTCGATTCCGCTCACATTCCCGAAGGTATAGAGGACGAGATTGCGCCGGGGGAGTTCCATATTGGCCTCGTACACCCGTGCCCGGAGTTCGCGGAAGGAGGACATCAGCCGTTCCTCCTTCGTTCGGATTCGGCGAATTCCCCAAGCCGGATGTAGCGGGCATAGAGCCGGTCGTAAACCGCGGCGCGGCCGGGATCGGGCTGGTACTCCCGCTCGAATCCGCTTTCCATGTTCTCGATGGCCTCCTCCACCGAGGCGTATTCGCCGCCGGCCACCGCGGCGAACATGGCCGCCCCGAGGGCGCAGGTCTGTTCGGAGCGGGCGACTTTGATGGGACGGTTGTGCACATCGGCCAGGGTCTGCATGACAAAGGGGGACTTCTTCGCCACGCCGCCAAGGGCGATGATTTCCTCGATGGGCACTCCCTCCGACTCGAAGCGTTCCACGATCCGGCGGGACCCGTAGGCGGTGGACTCCACCAGCGCCCGGAAAACGGCGGGAGCGGAACTCCCCAGGCTGAGTCCGGCGATCGCGCCCTTGAGCGCCTGGTCGGCGTCCGGGGTGCGGCGTCCGTTCATCCAGTCCAGGGCCACCGCGCCGGACTCGGAGAGCGGGACCTTTTCGGCGGCTTTGGATAGTTCGGGGATGATCATGCCGGCCAGATCGTCGGGATCCACCACGGGGCTGATGACCTCCCGAACCGGCCAGAGGAGAATGTCGCGGAACCAGGCGTAGAGATCGCCGAACGCCGACTGTCCCGCCTCCATGCCGAGCATGCCGGGAATCACCGACCCGTCCACCTGTCCGCAGATACCCCGCACCAGCTTGTCCCCGAACTCCTCCATGGGTGCGACCAGGATGTCGCAGGTGGAGGTGCCGATGACCTTGGAGAGGGTGTACGGCCGGATGCCGCCGCCCACCGCGCCCATGTGGGCGTCGAATGCGCCGACCGCCACGGGGACCCGTTCCCGGATGCCGAACCGATCCGACCATTCCCCGGAGAGCGTTCCAGCCACGAAATCGGAGGTGTATGTCTCGGTATAGAGCCGTTCCCGCATGCCCGCGAGCCGTGGGTCGAGCCGGGAGAGAAACTCATCGGAGGGCAGCCCGCCCCAGGACTCGTGCCACATGGCCTTGTGTCCGGCTGCGCACCGGCTGCGCCGGATGGTCAGGGGGTCAGTGCGCCCGGTGAGGAGCGCGGTGACCCAGTCGCAGTGTTCCACCCAGGAAAATGCCGCCTCGCGCAACGCCGGGTCTTCCCGGATGATGTGGAGCATCTTGGCCCAGAACCATTCCGAGGAGTAGATTCCCCCCTCGTACATGGTAAAATCCGTGCCGCCCCAGGTGCGCGCGGTCTCGTTGATCTCCTCGGCCTCGGCCACGGAGGTGTGGTCCTTCCAGAGGACGAACATGGCGTTGGGGTTCTCCGCGAATTCCGGCAGGAGCGCCAGCGGCGTCCCGTCTCGGTCCACCGGTCCGGGAGTCGAGCCCGTGGTGTCCACCGCAATGCCCCGGATGTTGGCGGCCGCGCCTGCGGGCGCCTGGGCGATGGCTTCCCGGACGCTCGCCTCAAGACATTCGATGTGGTCCAGCGGGTGCTGACGAAACCGGTTGGCCGAGGGGTCGCAGTACCGTCCCTCCTTCCAGCGGGGATAGTACCGCACCGAGGACGCCGCCTCCTCGCCATTGCGGGCGTTCACCACCAGCGCGCGCACCGAATCGGTCCCGTAATCGATACCGAGAACATAGATTTCATGTGCCATTACGGCCTCCGTTTAAGAAAATTTCTCGCAGAGACGCAGAGAAGAAAAAAGAGAAAATGAATTATTCACGCAAAGGCGCAAAGACGCAAAGATAAGACAATAGAAACGAAAGGCGCGGGGAAACAAATACATCCACCGGCAATCCTGTAATCATGCATCGCCGGTTCAGACCGATACTTCCCTCACCACCGGTTTATCCGCCATCATCGCCACATGCCCCTGATGTTTCAGCACGGTGCAGAGCGCGGCAAAGACCCTACCCCCGGTCCAGGTCAGCGCGAGGGCGTCGGTCTCGAAATCCCCGGTCCGGTACATTCCGCCCGGAGCGGTCGAAAAGGCGAACGGCGTCCCGTTCACCGATCCGGTGACGCAAGCGTCCCCGCGGCAGACATTCAGATCGAGCGGCTCACCTCCGGTCGTCGTGGTCAGGAGACTTGCCATGACCAGTGGTCCCCCGGTGGTCCGCGCGGTCGCCGCAAGCATGCCCTCCCGTCGGAGGGGGCGCTCCCTGCGCAGGGTGTACAGGTAGTGGGGCGTTTTCACCGCCTCCACCGCGACCGTCTCCGGGTGCAGGTGCGCGATGTGCAGGGTCGAGATTTCCCGGGTGATGGTCGAGACGCTCACCCCCCCGGTCTTGGCCTCCCCGGCGCGGATGCCTTCCAGCAAACCGGCCTGGTAGAGTTGGGTGACCTCCCGGTCCCGGTCTCCGGGGGTCACGACATCGAGCATGAGCACCGTCCGGGGCTTGAGGTAGAGGACGTTCCGGGTGATGCTCCGGACCGCGCCCCGGTAGAGACGGCCAATATCGCCGGAAACGAACGCGGCGCATTCCCCTTCCAGGAAATCGGCGACAAGGGCATGGTCCTCGAAGCCCGGAGCGAAATCGGCGTGATCCCCGGCCCGCTGGCTCTGGGGGTGACGGTCGATGAGAATGGTGGAATGGGCAACCGGCTGGATGTACCGGGGCTGGTAAAGCGGGTCGTCATAGTAGGAGCTGCCGCGGCGCTCTCCGATGAATACCTCGCCCCGGTCGGCCAGCCAGAACGTTCCCTGGTCCAGGTGCTGGTGATTGAAGAACGCGCCGGTGCGCAGGACGAAAATGAAGTCCTCCGTCTCCCATCCGCTCTTGAAGACGGTGGTTCCCACTTTCCGGAAGCACCGCACCGGGTTTTCGTCGAAGGGGTCCCTTCGGGGAACCTCCCCGGTTTCGAACAGCACATCCATGAACGTCTCGTCCTTGCGGTTGATGAGGTCCATGTACCCGGTCATGCTGGCCTGGGTGTTCGACTCCAGGGAGCCGCCCCGGAGATACTGATACAGCCATCCGAGCAGGGGATCGCGGAATTTCGGAAGCAGCCAGGCCCAGTTGGTGATGGGGTTCAGGTTCCCCTCGGTGTCCCCGAAATAGAAGCAGCGTCGCTGTTTCACCGGACCCGCCCAAACCATCTCCCGCCAGGAACCGTCCAGCGGCCCGGAAAGATCGACGCCGAACACCCGCTCCAGCGCCGGAAGGCTCTGGCAGAGCGTATGAAAGCTGTAGATGTTGTAGCCGAGTCCTTCGCCCCAGGCGCCGTCCGGGTCGGTTACCCGCTCGAGGAACGCCGCGAGCTTGAGAATTGCCCCGGTGAAGTACGGCTCCAGGCTCTCCACTTCCGGGCTGTCGCCGAACATCGCCGCCTGGAGCATGAGAGACCCGCCGCAGGTGTGGGATATCCAGTTGGAGGTCTGGCCGATGACATCGTTGTCCTCCACGTACATCCGGTGGGTGGCCTCCACGATGCGGTCCCGGAACACACCCCGGATCAGCGCCCGCTCCTCTTCGTTCCAAAGCTCGTATCCCAGGTCGTAGGCCAGCGCCAGACGGTGCGCCCACCAGCCGGAACGGTGCTCGGTGAAACGCCCGCGCTTCATCTGCCAGGGGTGGGTCCAGTGCTCGAATCGGGCGAGACGGAGCAGCACATCCCGGAGGTATTCGCCCGCCTCACGGTCCCCGGCGAAGACATGGGAAAGGGCATTGACATAGAGCGGTTCGGCGGTTGAATACAGACGCGAACCCCAGGCTTCCCAGGTGGGGAGCCAGTTTTCGTCCGGAAACTGGTCCAGATCGAACACGAGCCCTTCGGCGGGGACTGTCTTCCGGTGCTCGGCGGCCTCGACGGGGAGACGGTCGAGAATGTGCCGGAACCGGTCGCTCCGGAGCCGCGCCTCAACGTCGGCCCGCGATTCCCGGTCGAACCACAGACGGGGATGCGCTCCTTCCATATTCTGCGGCGCGATGTGGACTGTAAACTCCGTCCAAGCGGCGATCCGCCCACCCCGGTATGCCCGCAGCATTCCCCGATACAAACCCTGCGGCCATTCTATTTCGAGCGGTTCCAACTCCCAGGAATTCCTGTTCCTGACCAGTTCGCCGGTATACACCGGAGCGCCGCCGGAAAACGGTGCGATAACCGCCTCGGTACGGTCGGCCTCGAACGGCCAGTCGCCGCGGACCCGCAGAAGATTGCCGGAATGGTAGTGCCGTTTTGGAATCCGGGGCCGCCACTCGTCCAGGGTGTACACTTGCGGCTCTGAAAAGCGGAATGCCGCCATGCGGGCTCCCTCGAACACCACATCGTCCAACCCGAAGTAGAACGGCATATCCGGATCGGCCGCGGGCAGCACGGCGAGAACCGCCAGCGCATTCACCCGGATGCGGGAGCTTCCGGCGAACTCCGGAGTCTGTTCGATGAAATCCTCGAACCGCAGAACCGCCGGTGTCCAGCGGTTCAACGTCGGGCCGGGAATACGGCGCTCGATCATCCGTCCCGGTCCCGCGGCCAGCCGTACCGCAATACATTCTGCGGGCAGATGGGATTTGAGGTAGTACCGGAACGAGAGGAACGACCCCGGAACCAGGAAAGCGTCGAACTCCTTCTGCGCCCCGGCCCAGGCTTCACCATGATGAAAGGGGGTGACCTTCTGCACGATGGAACGGTTGGGGTCGCCGGTAACGATCCATCCGTTCCGGAAATCGGGATCGTAGGCGGTATCCTGCCACGGGGGATAGGATGCCCAGGCGCGGAGCGTTCCGGACTCGAAGTCCTCCTCGTAACGGTATGGCTCGAGCGTCACGTGATCCAGCGAAAGACTGTCCTGGTGCCGGTACAATGCAGGCTCCTTTTCCTCATTTTATTGACGGCGGTTCACGACAGCTCCGAATTGTGTGGAAATATAATACGGATTTATGGATATTACCGAAGTTTTTCACCGACCGGGGAAAGCGCCCGTCTCAACGAACGCAGGAAACACATGAGGAGCGGAAGGAGCGGTATCATGAGGGGAATAACGATTTTGGGTCTGGCGGCGATGCTGTCCGCTGTCATGGTATCATGCGGAAAAAAAGAACCGCTTCGGCTCCCCGCGTCCGATCCCATTCCCATACATGCATGGTGGAGCATCCCCGCGGACAGCACGTCCGTGGAACGGTACCGGGAACTGGCGGAAGCCGGATTCGCCACGAGCATGAGTCCCTTCCCGAATGCCGACGCCGTGCAGAAAGCCCTCGACGCCGCGCAGGCCGCCGGAGTAAAACTCTTCATCACCTGCCCGGAACTCAAGTCCGCGCCGGACAGCACGGTCCGCCGATTCATGAACCATCCGGCCCTGGCGGGATACCATATCACCGATGAGCCGAATGCCGCCCTTTTTTCCGAACTCGGCGAGTGGGTGAAAAAGATCCAGGCGGTGGACTCCTCCAAACCATGCTACATCAATCTGTTCCCCACCTACGCCACTGCGGAACAACTCGGCACCCCGACCTATCAGGCCCATGTGGACAGCTTTGTCGCCACGGTCCCGGTGCAGCAGATATCCCTGGACCATTATCCGGTCATGGTGGACAGCATCCGGTCCGACTATGACGAAAACCTGTCCATCATCGCCGAGGCGTCCCGGAAAACCGGCAAGCCCTTCTGGGCGTTCGCGCTTTCGGTGGCCTGCAACACTTACGAGGATCCTTCGACGGCCGGTCTCCGCATGCAGATGTACACGAACCTCGCCTATGGCGCGAAGGGGCTCCAGTACTTCACCTACTGGACTCCCCCGGACCCGGTGTGGAATTTCCACGACGCCCCGATTGCCGTGGACGGTACGCAGTCACCAACCTATGCCATGGTCCGGAACCTCAACCGCGAACTTCAGGCCCGGGCCGGAGTGTTCATGGGTTCGACCGTGACCGGAATCTGGTATGCCGGGGAAAACCCTCCCCGGGGCACGAAGCCGTATGAACCCATGCCGGAAGTCACCGCGCTGACCGCCGGGGGAAAGGGCGCGCTCGTTTCCCGCCTGGAGAAGGATAACCTGGTACTACTGGTCCTCGTAAACCGCGATGTGAAAAATCCCCTTCCGCTTACAGTCGGGTTCGCCAAAGGAATCTCCGCCGGGATGGTCGGACGGGACGGCAGTGTGACTGAAATTACCGGGGAGGGCTTTCAGGGAGAAATGGAACCGGGCGACGCCGCGATATTCATGTGGGTGAAAAGATAGTCCAAAGTCCAAAACCTGATACCTGTTTCGGTTCAATACCGGTATTCACCGGGGTATCCTGAAGCACATGCAGCGAAATGAAGGGAAAGTGGAGTGGGACGCGTCCCCCCTGTCGTCTCCGGGTGATAGGGCCTTGTCGTAAACAGAAGGGAAAACCACCGGCACACATGAGTACAAAAAGAGAATCAGTGGAGGTGCTGGCCGGTAACTCACCCCCTGGCCCCCTCTCTCCAGAGAGAGGGGGAATTGAGTCATAGGAAGCACCGAGACGGCCGATAACGAGTCATCCCCTCTCTCACCGAGAGAGGGGAACGAGGGGTGAGTTATATTTTCAGGCCTGAATCACAAAACAACCGTTCACTACTATCTGCTTGTCTTTACGACAATACCCTCTGACCCCCCTCTTGCACCCCAGCCTCTCCAGAGAGGGGGAACAGAAGGTCGCGCTTCGTCTCACGGCGTTCAGTGCAGCAAACCCTTTGTCCGTCCCATCGGGAACATAAAAACCCTGAACGTATCATAAAGGACAGCACATCATGCTCAATCGCAGAGATTTCATCTCGGCTTCGCTCATGGCGGGCGGCGCGGGTTTGCTCCGTCCGGCCGTGACAAATGCCGCCCCGGTGCGCCCGTCGGGATATTTCGCCGTCCATCCCTTCGTGGAACAGCACCCCGAAGCGGTATTCATCATGCCCACCCACGTTCCATATAAAACCGATTCCGAAACGAAGAAGAAAACCGGTCTCGGCTTCGCCCGCTCGGTCCTGCTCCCCGCCGATCCAACCGGCATTCCGGTCACCCATACCGTATCGGTCAAACCCAATCTCACCTGGCATATCCCGGTTGACCAGAAGAACGGCTTCACGATTGAAGACACCATGGGCATCTGCACCGACGTTGATTTTTCCGAGGGCGTGTTCGAAGGGCTGAAGGATCTGGGCTTCTCGGGCGGACAAATCCATGCCCGCGACATCAACAGCTCGACCATCATCGAGCCCCGGGGCTGGGTGGCGATGGGAGAACGGACCGGCGCGGATGTAAAGACCCTGCACGGCAAGGTGGGGACGGACGGCGCGGAGAATTTCAACTGGGTGGATATCCCGGACGGTGTCCTGCATCGCCGGATGCCGTATCTCTGGCCCTTCAACACCCGGGACTCCTGGACGCTCAACCTGGCCAAGTTCAAGGGCCATACCATGGGGCTCACCCTGACCTGCAAGAACATGCAGGGAGCGATTGGATCGCCCTACCAGGGATTCTGCCAGAAATGGGATGCGCTTCAGCGCATGGACGCCAAAAACCTCAATCCGGACGCCCGGAAGGTCATCGGCGAGGCTCTGGCGAGGCATGCCGGCGCCCTGCCGCGCTGGGACAAGCCCGAAATCAAGCGGGACGACCCCAAGTATATCCGGCCCTATCACTATGATGTCCTGTGCCAGGAAATCTGGGCGCACCGGACCATAGACAACCTTTCCGTCTCCCCCATGGGCCTCTGCGTGGTGGAAGGAATCTACGGCCGCGACGGCGATTTCAACAACGGACCCAACCCGCACGGGAACGAGAATAACTGGAACGGCCGGGCCTGGGATTACATGGCGAATTTCATACTTTTCGGCAAGGACCCCTACCGCGTTGATCTCGTCGGGAAATGGCTCGGCGGCCACGAGCCGGGGAATTTCGGCTTCTTCCACATCGCCATGGAGCGCGGGAAGCTCGATGTCCTCAATCCCATGAACATCCCGCTCTACCGATGGGAAGACGGACGAGCGGTGCGGACTCCCCTGACATCCTTCCCGCGCACCCCGCTGCGGACCTCCTATCTGCATCAGGACTACAACGGGAAAAACGAACCGCTCTTCCATCTCTGCGACGAGCCCTTCGATTACGGAAAGGTTCGGGAGCGTACGGCGGTCCCGCCCGCGGAGCCCGGGTCCCGCATCCTGAACGAAGGCTACCCCGCCGCACACACGCCGCAGGTGATCATCGAATATGCCATCCCGGAACAGGGGCCGGTCATGATGGAAATTCTCGACGAGCAAGGTCAAACCCGGGAGGTGCTCACCAATGCCCTCGACACTGCCGGGTATCACATGGCGGTCTGGAATACGGAACGGCAGCCGGCGGGGAAATACCGCTACCGGTTCCGGTACGGAGGATTCACCCAGGAACGGGACGTGGTGCTGCGTAAGGCGTAACCTGAAACCGTTTGGAAAGGAAACGCGGGGGTGTTGCGAAATTCTGGTACATCCCCCCAACGCAATCGATAATTGCTCCGGTCCGTTATTCGGAGTTCATCCAAAACAACTCGGGTATCCATGAGCATACTTCTCAATCGCGGGACCAGGGTCCTTGTGCAGGGGATCACCGGTAAGATCGGCAGCGTCCAGACCCACTGGATGAAGGAATACGGCACAAACATTGTCGCCGGGGTCACTCCGGGCAAAGGCGGCGCCGAAGTTGAGGGCGTCCCCGTGTTCGACTCGGTGCAGGAAGCGGTTCAGGCCACCGGAGCCGAAGCATCGGTGTTCTTCGTGCCCGCCTCGGGGGTACTCGACGCCTTCTTCGAAACCGTTGCGGCGGGAGTCGGACTGATTGTGGTGGTGCCGGAGCATGTGCCGGTGCATGACGTCATGCGGATGCGGGCGCTGGCCGAGGGGAACGGGGTGTTTGCCCTCGGGCCCACGACACCGGGCATTCTCACGCCGGGCGAGGCCAAGATGGGCATCATGCCGGCCTCGCTCTTCACTCCGGGGCGCATCGGCATCATCTCCCGGAGCGGTACGCTTGCCTATGAGCTGGCGGGTATCCTCAGTCAGGCGGGATACGGCCAGAGCACCGTGGTGGGCATGGGAGCGGACCCGGTGTCCCTCACCACGCTCACCCGTCTCCTGGAACTCTTCGAGCGCGATCCGGACACCGATTCCGTGGTGGTCGTCGGCGAGGTTGGCGGCGCGCAGGAAGAAACCGCGGCGGAATACATCGCCAGCACCATGACCAAGCCCGTGGCGGCCTATATCGCCGGACGCTTCGCCCCCGAAGGCAAACGCATGGGTCATGCCGGAGCCATCGTCCGCGGCGGCGCGGGAACCTATGCGGGGAAATGCTCCGCTCTGGCCGAAGCCGGGGCGCGGGTGCTGGAAACACCGGTCGATGTGGTGGAATGGGCGGGAAAATGACAGGGTGCCGTTCCGCTCTCCCCTGGTCAGGAGTATATGCCCGGGACCGGCAGAACAGCCGGACGCAGGGGCGATGCACAGGAGGAATCAGGACCTGAAAGTGCGGTCCGTGAATCGATACCGACAGTTTTTACAGGAGATACGCGTGTCTTTTCCGAACATGGTCAGAATCAGGCAGGTTTTCGATCGCAGCCGGGTCGAGGACATAGAATCCGAACTCACCGCCCGGGTTGAGGAGTCCGGCCTGCTCTCCCGGGTTCGCCCGGGCATGCAGGTGGCGGTTACCGCCGGAAGCCGGGGAATCAACCGTTTCCCGCGCATCCTGAAAACCGTTATCGGTCTTCTCCGGAAGGCCGGGGCCGAACCCTTTATCGTTCCCGCCATGGGTTCCCACGGCGGCGGCACCGCCCGGGGACAGGCGGAAATGCTGGAAAGCCTGGGCATCACGGAAGAAAGCATGGGAGTTCCGGTCCGCTCTTCCATGGAAACGGTGCCCCTGGGAACGACTTCCTCCGGCGCACCGGTGTTTATGGACCGGAACGCTTTCGAGGCGGACGGTATCGTCGTGGTGAACCGGGCGAAGCTTCATACCGCCTTCCACGGGCGCGTGGAGAGCGGACTCTGCAAAATGGTGGCGGTGGGGCTGGGCAAAAAGAACGGTGCCGAGACCATGCACAAGTACGGTCTTGGAGAGGTCATTACCGATGCGTTCAGAATCGCCCGGGATACTTCGGGAAAGATCCTTTTCGGCGTGGGCATCCTGGAGAATGCATTTGACGAAACCTGCGCATTGCGGGTGGCCGGGCCGGAGGAGTTTGAAGACGCGGATCACGAACTCCTGGTCCGCTGCGGGGAACTCGTCCCCCGCATCCCCGTGACCGCATTCGACATTCTCATCGTGGACGAAATGGGAAAAAATATCTCCGGCACGGGAATGGATACCAACATCATCGGGTTCTGGCGACGGTTCGGGGGCGAGCGGAACCCGGATTACCGGACACTCATCGTCCGCGATCTCACACCGGAGAGCCACGGCAACGCCATGGGCATCGGATTCGCCGATCTCATCCCACGGCGGCTTTTCGAAAAAATTGACCTCAAGGCCACCTACACCAACGGCATCGCGTCCAACACCTGGTCCATTGTGCGGATCCCCATAACCCTGGAAAACGACCGGGAGTGCATCGCCACTGCGCTGGAAAAACTCCCGGAAGGTCCGGCCCGGGTCGTACATATACGCAACACGCTCATGCTCGACGAACTCTCCGTATCGGAGAGCCTCCTCCCTTCGCTGACGGCCAGAGCGGATATCGAAATAACCGGCAAGCCTGAACCCATGACGTTCGATCCGGCGGGAAACATGCTTTGATGGTTCCACGAAACCCGTCCAAATGCGATTTCAAAAAACCACTGGTAAAAAAACCGGACCATGTTCATGGTCCGGTTTTTTCATGGCATCCGCATGCCAGCGGCTGAAGCCCGCCGATGGAATATCCGCTACCGTCGACGCATTTGCTGCTGCGGAGTCTGCTGTTCGCTCCCGGGCGGCATGTCGCGCATCATGGGTCCCTGCTGACGACGCTGCATGTTCTCATCCATGCCCATCATGGCGCACCAGCTGGTCATTTCGTACCGCTGCGCCATCTGGCGCTGCTCCTCGGAGAGACTG
>JAWLHT010000107.1:0-15345 GCA_041690195.1 Candidatus Latescibacterota bacterium | reverse complement strand
GGCGGGCACGAGGATGTGCACCAGCGGGAGGGGGCTGGCGACCGTCTCCGGGGCTGGAGTCAGGTTCGCCCTGGCGGGCAGGGCGAGCATGGTCTGCCGCTCGTCCGCCGGATACCGGGTGCGGATGAATTCCTCCAGTTCGTCGAGCGTCCGGTTCTGCTGACCGGACTGTGCGGTGAGGGAGTAGGTCATGGTGTGGACCGCCGCGGGCTCCAGCCCGGGGGTGACATTGTACACCATGAACTCGGCCAGCGGAATCTCGCGAACGTCGTTCTCGAAGCGAATCTTCCCGCCGGAAAAGGTCCGTCCGGCATGATGAAAAGTCCGCTCCCGCCCCTGGGGACGGCGGAAGAGCGGCTCATCTGCTTCCCGTTGCGCTTCCCGGTCGAGGAACACCCGAGAGGCCTTCCCGAAGGCGGCCCCGACCAGTTCGCAGTAGTTCCAGGGTTCTTCGGGCATGGTGTAGGTGATGGATTTGCCGGAGGTGGAGTAGCAGTACCAGTCGGGTTCTATGAAGTAGTCGCTCCGGCCGGGAAGGCTTGACCGGTTGTACACGTTGGGCCAGGATGTCTCCCGGATGCCGTCGTTGGATCGCCAGACCCACTTTTTCTGGTCGTAGGCATCGTGGATCTCCACCTTGCGCACGATCCAGGAACTCTCATCGAGATACGGAGGAATGTGCGACGGGTCGTTCCATCCGTAACGGAGCCGCCATTCGTCCTGGTACCGGGGCTCATTCATGGACCGGACCAGCGGCTCCATGTTCCCGGCGGATTCGCCCCGGGCCAGACCTTTCACCTGCTCTTCGTCGAGCAGGCGGTCATATATGGCTATCTCGTCGATATCGCCGCCCCGGAGGTGTCCGCAGTTGGAAGTTACCGTGCCGGGGGACGCGAACCGGCCGTGAGGATTGAAGAGCCCGAGCCCGCACGAGAATATCACCGTTGTATCCCGGCTTGCCGCGAGCGTGCCGTCGATGAAAAGCCGGACGCCCCGCGTCTCGTCCCAGGCCAGGGCGATGTGGGTCCACCGGTCCGGCGCGGGAAATGACGGCGGAGTGTACGACACCCGAATACGGGCCATGTTGGCGTCGGTGACAAACCCTTCGAAGCCCTTCCCGTTATAATCAATCCGCAACCAGGTCATGTCGAGACTGGACTGATCGCAGGCGGAGATGTAAAAGAGTTTGAAGGGCATTCCGCCCACCGGATCCCGTGAACGCCAGAAAAAGGAGACCGTCCCCCGCTCGGCATAGACATTGCCCGGAGCGAGATAGGCCATGAGCTTGTCCTCGGAGTGGGGGCCGCTGAACGCCCGGCCGCGGAAGCCGTCGGGAATGATGGTATACTCGTGGAGGTAGGCCGGCTCCGGATCGCCATGCGCATAGTCTGCGGTGAATCCGTCGCCGGGACCTTCGCCGGAGAGATGAAAGAGAAGGCCGTTGCCGGGCTGTTCCGCCGGGAGGGAGAAGGGAAATCCAAGGAGCAGCAGTGACACGATGCCGGCCATGACGCCGGTCAGCCGCGGGAGTCGCATACGTCCTCCGGGAAAGGGTGAGCGGTTGTATATGTTGACTGCTTGTCTTGATCTCTCCGGCGAAGTGAAGCGGGGATATTGGGCAGGGGATTTGACCTGAAGAATCCGCGTCGGATGCCCCATTCTCCGAAAAAAAAGTCACCGCAGATGTTCCACGGTCCTAAACGTATAAGAAATGAGCACACATAGCGCTACGAGATAATCGGCGGTTTATTGGCCTGCCCGAAAGAGTAACTCACCCCCTGGCCTCCCCTCTGCGGAGAGGGAGAAACTATGAAGACTGTAAATCGCGTTGTGTTATCTCCGGCGGGCGAAGGGAAGAAACAACCGGGATAATATCCCGGCGCATGGCGCTTATCCCTCTCGCTCGATTCGCTCCACGATTTCCCGTTTGAGCGATTCGAGTTCTTCCCCTTCAATTTTGCCGCCGCCGCGCCGCTCGATGTAGAACGCGTCGGCCACCTGGTCTTCATCCGTGCCGATCCGGGCGGTGTGGATATCGATACCACGGGCGGCAAGTACGCTGGTTATGTCATAAAGCAGCCCGGTGTAGTCGGTCGCGAAGACATCCAGGACGGTGTACCGGGGAGAGATGGCGTTGTCGGCCCGGACCCGGGGGGGATAGGACACCACATTACGCTTGCGCCGTTTCCATCGGAGGGCATGGCTGCGGATGAGGTCCCGGGCCCGGATCTCGCCGGAAACGACTTTGGGCAGCATATCCTTGAACGTGCGCTGGGACTCCGGCGGGATGCGTGTTTCGCCGCTTCCGGTGACCACGAGGAAGGTATCGATCACCACACCGTCGCTCCGGGTGAATATCTGGGCCGCCACGATACCGATATCGGAAGCGGTGATGGTCCCGCAGATATCGGAAAGCGCCCGGGAGTAATCCCGGCAGATCACGGTCAGATAGGTCAGCCCTTTCCGGTGGCGGAAGGAAGCCCATGCGCCGCGGCGCTCCATTCGGGCGATTCCCCGCAGGTGGTCCCGAACCAGGGAGGGTGCGGTCACCCGAAGGTACTGTTCGGGGAGACCGCTCACATGCGCCTGGATTATTTCTTCGGGTACGGTTTCACGGAGGGCGCGGACAGTCTTTTCGATATCGGCGTCCCGAACGGAAACCGTCTGCTCGTAGCCCTTTTCCAGAAGGAGGTAGGCGCGGGTATAAAGACTCCAGAGCAGGGATTTCTTCCAGTCGGTCAGTGCGCCCGAGGCAAGTGAGGCCAGGTCCGCAAAGGTGAGCGCGGTAAGCATGCGGAGCCGTCCAGTGCTCCGCACCCGTTCCGTGAAATCGCGGATAGTGTCGGGGTCATCCATGTCCCGACGCTGTGAAGTATGGGACATGAGCAAATGTTCGCGAATGAGAAACCGGACCAGTTCCACGGTGCGGTCATCGGCGCAGATACGCTTCAGGGCGCGGGCGGCGAGACGTTCGCCCTGCACGGAATGGGGCCCGCCATCAGCCTTGCCCACGTCGTGCAGCAGCCCCGCCAGGTAGAGCGCCCCCTTGGCGGTGACGTCTGCCATGACCTCGTGCAGCTCGGGGAGGAGATCAAAGGTCCCCTCTGCCATGCGCTCCAGATTTTCCACCACCCGGATGGAATGCTCGTCGGTGGTGAAAGCGTGATAGTAATCGTACTGATAGTGCCATGCGATTGCGCCGAACTCCGGGATCAGCCTCCCCAGGACGCCGTGTTCATGGAGCAGCCGGAGCGCACGGGAAACTCCGCTTCTCAGGTTGACCATCTCATGAAAAGACTGGCGCACATCCGGGTTCGCCCCGAGCGTTCCGTCCCGCTTTGACGCCCAGTGGTCCAGAACCGATGCGCTGTTCCCGGTAAGCCGGAAGTCGAACATCCCTGCCACCGTGCAGATTTCCAGCGCCAGATGGGGATACCGGTCCAGGAAACTTTCCTGTTCGTGGAGGAACGCCACATGCGTTCCTCCGGAACGCAGACCGATGGGCAGTATTGCCATCACGGGGCCCGGGTCCGGTGAAATCAGCTCCAGGTATCGTTCGAGCATCCGGCCGGTGAGTCTGAAAACCGCTCCGGCGTGACGGTAGTAGTCGCGCATGAGGGATTCCACCGGCTGGACGCCTTCCCCCGGGTATCCGAGATTTGCGGCGAGTTCCGGCAGGATGAGATGATGCAGGAGATCATTTTTCTTGCCGGAGACGAAATGGAGGCCGTTGCGGACCCGGAGCAGAAAATCGAACGCCCCGGCATAGGCCGAAGTTTCGCCGGGGGTAAGGTGTCCGGCTTCCGCGAGGGACTCCACGGTTCCGTCTCCGCCGGAAAGAGCGGAAATCCAGCGGGCGGCATGGATGTCACGCAATCCGCCGGGAGACTCCTTTACGTTCGGAGTCTGGATCTGCACCGTACCATTGAAGGAGTCCAGCCGGAGGCGGCGCTCTTCGATCTTCCCCAGTGCAATGTCGCGGCCCGCGCCCTCGCGCACCCAGTCGTTATAGCGTTCCCGGAACATCTCCCGCAACGCGTCGTCTCCTGCCAAAAACCGCGCCTCCAGGAGCGATGTGGCCAGGTAGCTGTCTTCGCCGGCGGCCTCCATGCACTCCTCAACCGTTCGGGTGGAGTGTCCGATATCCAGGTTCAGGTCCCATAGGAAGCGCAGCATCTCGCTGACCGGGGCGTCCTGCGCTCTCCGGTCCATGAGAAAAAGAAGGTCGACATCGGAAAAGGGATTCAGCTCCCGGCGGCCGTATCCTCCCAGCGCGAATACCGCGATTCCGGCGGGACCGTCCCCCGGAAAGCAGGAGCGAAAGGCATGGAATACAATGCGGTCAACCAGCCCCGCCAGGAGACGGCAGACCCGCTGTCCCGAAGCGCCTCCGGCGTGCATCTCGGCGACCCGCTGCTTCCAGCGGTCGAGAACCTCCCGATACACGCCCATTTCCCGGTGAAAGGTGGAATGCCCTCCCTCCGGAGTCGAACACGGCGTCCCGGCCTGGGCGATTTCTTCTTCGAAGGCAGCGAGCAGTGCACGGTCTTCCGCAGTAAACACACAAATCTCCTGATATGGTATAAAATGGCAGAGGAGAATTCCCGGAACAACGCTCGTCATTGCGTTATGGCGTGTGTGACCGGGCGGGCGAATCCGGTTACACCCCGCGGACCAGAAGATGTTCCCGGATATGGGCCACCGCTTTCCGTACACCGGACCCGTCCGGAAGACATGCAACGATCCGGTCGATGTATCCCAGATCAAGAATGCGACGCAGGGCGGGTGGATAGTTGATATCGAATACCCAGGAAATCTGCATGAGCCCGAAATCCGCCACCGTGCGGATGTTCCCGTTGGACACGGTCTCGTTGCGCAGGATTTCTTCCACCGCACCGGGCGTAGCCGGCCCGGTCCGTTCAATCTGGAGGGCGGATCGCAGGTGTTCGCGATAGGCTCCGCCCTCGATACGTTCCATGATGATACGGAAAATGTCCAGCTTGTCGGCGTCTCTGACGATCCGGGCGAAGGGCAGCGCCTCGGGCGGCGTCGTGTCCGGGATCAATCTCTGATTATGGGCGAGAATTCCATCCAGGATACGGGAACGGTCAATGCCGGGAAGCGCATCGAGCACACCCGCCGCCTGGATCACTTCCACCCCGCGCATCCCGTGGTCTACCGAGACGGCGTCCGCGAATGTTCCATACTCAGCGAACTGGGAAAACCGTCCCGCATCGTGGAGAAGTCCCAGCAGTTCGGCCAATGAGGTGTCGTGATCGCTCCACCCCGTCTCTCCGGCGATTTCACGGCAGTGGCGGGCAACCCGGAGACTGTGGCCCCACTTGATGGCCGAAACCTCTCCCAGCGCACCGTCACCCGCCAGATACCCGCTGACATATATCTTCAGCCAGTTCCGGACGGTTTGAAATGTGTCTATCCGCATGTGCAATTTTTCTCCAGTAACTGCACAATCATTCCGGTATACGCTACCGGGATTGCTTCGCGTACATTCAGGCACTGACTCTCCCCCGGGCTCGTTGTCGTTAACGTAATCCGCACAGAGAGCTTGTCATTACCCAAGTTTTTTGAAGATAGCAGCAAGGGCGCAGGGGATTACTTTACGCGCTCCACATCTTTGACGTATCGTATAACTCATAGTCTCCTATCGAGTCATCCCCTTTTTTTACCCATGCAGGCAAAGCCTGCATGGGGCCCTCTCTCCCGAGAGAGGAACCAAGGCACACGAAAACGACCCGTTTGAAAGCTGATTCCGAGGTTTTCCCGGCTATCCACCTGCCATAACCTGGGGAATGACAAGCCCGTGAGATAAGGGTCCCCATGCCTGCACCACGCCGGCCCGGCGCACGTTCCGCTATTTCACCTGCACATCCCAGAATTTCGAGGTCTTCGATGTTCCGTCCGGTCCGGTGACCTCCAGGGTCACCACAGTATACAGCGCCGGTGTATCCACGGAACTTCGGTATACCCGCTCCGGTTTTGCGTAGGTGTGGATCGGGTTCCGTTCGGTCGATGTGGCGCCGTCGCCGAAATCCCACTTCCAGCCGGTGATATTCCCGACCGACTCGTCAATGAAGGCAACTGTCCGTTCCCCCTTGCGCGCAACCTTCCAGGACCACCGGGCCTCTATGGGTTTACGGTACTGTTTTTCCACGGGCATCAGGCGGAATGCGCAAAGGTGGGATGCATCGGAAACCATTCGGCTGGTATCGGAAAGGCAGCAGAAGTTGTCAATTTTATCGCCCCCATCAAAATCGAGTACCGCCCAGGCCAGTCCGATGATGCTGTTCTCGGTGAGCTTCGATTCCACCGCACCATCCGGGCCGTCGTGAGGCGCATGGTCGAACGGGGTGATCCAGAACTCGAGAATCAGCTTGCCGCGCTCCCCCTGCTTTACATTATGGGAGTAGGCGGCGTTTGCGAAGGGGAGATACTTGATCCAGGGCTGGCATCCCCATACCAGGCACCAGTCATTATTGACCGGAGGAGTGTAAATGTGGTAATTCTGTGCGTGAACGCCGCTGAAGGTTATCTGGTTTTCAACCGGGTCCTTGAATTGCGGATTGGTGATAAACTGACCGCCGGAAAGATCGCCGTCCACCGCTATCTCGAACATGTCGTTCGAATACCCGACCGGAGAGAAACGCATGTCCCAGAAATCGTCGGTTGCCTCATAAAGGAAATAGAGCCGGTTGAGTCCTTTTACCCATCCCACTTTCACGGATATGTCAAGATCCTTCGGATCGACCCTGGCGTTGTTGTGGTAAGTGTCGATGAGCTGATCCGTGCCGACCGCGTAATCGGTCGGAACCATGTCCCAGTCGTCCGTCTTCCCATCGATACGCGGAATCTGGTCGGCCGGAAACTGGAATATTTTGTACTCCACTCCGGGTCTGGACAGACCGAATGCTCCGCCGGCGGCGAAAAGGGCCGCGAGCAGGGTAGTGACGCAGACATGCAGTTTCACCCCGATTCTCCTTCTGGTGTGCAGGTTTTGAAAAATCTGGCATCCATCAACTCCGGCGCTCAGATAATATACAGCCGGTTATCGACATATCGCCCGTTTCGTCAGAATGCCGGTCCGTCCGCCAGGCAGCCGGAAGACATGATGGAACGTGTCTTCCCCCCGCGGCTGGACTTTGACCGGCTTGCTGTGGGAATAATGGCGCAGCAGGAACGGTTCAATCCGTGACGGGGGCATTCCTCCCGGGGAGACGAGTCATTACGATAGGCAAGAATCACCGTCCGCGCAAGGGGCAAATGGTCCGAACCGTCCATTCGAAGGAGAACAAAGAGGGACCGGGGAATGCAGTGCTCGCTGCTCTCGCCGGGGAGAGTGTATCATGCCGGTGCGGAGAGAGGGTGGGAAGCCAGGCCGCGAGGGGGGGGCTGAGCGTGAAAAGCCGGCGTAACAAGCGCAGAACCGGATGTACATGTTGTGATCGGAGCTTGCGGAAAAAAACAGTTCCCCGGCGGGATTCACTTTCCGGCGAAAGAGACTGCCGTTTCCCCGGTATTGGCCGCCGACTGCCCGGTCCCGGGAATTCGGGTGGTCTCTTCTTCCCCGAGAAAGGACTTCAGTTCCCGCCATACTTCCCGCTGGGCTTCCGGAGAGTAGAAATCGTGGGGAGAATCGGCTATCACCGCGGTCCGCCAGGCTGCGTAGGGTTCTCCGCCCGGCGGCGCATACCGCGCCCGGAAGAGTTCGTCGTACCGGACGCGTACTTCGTGATCGTATTCACCGAAAAGAGCGAGTACGGAGACGCCCCGCTTCCGCACCTCCATGAAAGATCGCAGAAACTCCGCATTCATGCCTTCCACCACCTCATTGCACTCCGCGCTCCGGCGGAACCGGGAACGAAGAAAACCCGTCAGTGCAGATCTGATCCGCGCATAGTTGGTGTGACGGCTGATGATCCGTCGCCAGTTACGCGGTTCACGGAGCCGTTTGAGGTAATTACAGAGCTGAAACCGGGCCAGATTTCCATCGAGGCATTTCTCTTCCGGGAGTACGCTGAGGGTTACGGGAAGGGCCGTGAGTACAAGATGGGTGATATGGCGGTCAAGGGAGGCGGCGTGGAGGGCGGTGACCGCTCCCCCGCAGTTGCCCAAAAGCACCACCCGGCGGCTGGGGAACCGTTCCCGCAGGAAACTGACCGCAGCCAGCGCATCTTCCGTAAAGCACCCTTTTTCGATATCCCGGTAAATACCCATGAGCCAGTTTTCCCGGAGCTCTCCGCCGCTGTCCCCAACCCCCGGAAAATCGAATGTAAGCACGGGAATCCGCATGGCGGAAAGTTCCCGGATTACCATGCGACGCAACGCCCGGGTAACGTATCGGGGATTGATGGCTGTACAAAGCCAGACCGCAACTGCGGGCCATTCGACGGGAGCTTCACCATCGGGAACATGGAGCGTTCCCACCAGGCCGAATCCCGAGTAACCGGGGAAGGTGACCGTTTGTCTCATGGATGCATTCCGGGTGAAACGGTTCCCCCCGTGTTTCCGCCAGGGGAGAGGCCGTGCGGGAACGAAACCAGTCAGCAACTTTTTGAAGACAATCACACGAACATGCGGCAGCATCCGACAATCACGCAGGTGCCGTTCAGCGGACCCCGTCACCGTATACGGCTGCTTTCCTTCCCCTGGTTACCGGCAAGACGGCGATGTAGCGGAAACCCTCCGGAGTCGCCTCCTGCTTGCGCACGCATAATTCCCCTCGGGAGTCCAGAATCCGCACCTGCCGTTCCGATGCCGCCGGTCTGGAATGCGTCCCGCCTGAGTACAGGCCGCTCGTACGGGCATAATCCCGGACATTGTCCAACCAGGCATGCGGATACCCGAAAACGGTCCAGCCCAGGCGGATTTTTCGTGGAAGTTCAGCGCAAATCTTCCCGGCGATTTCGGCGGAACGCTCCGGAGAGAACCCCGGCAGCACTACGCCGATGTGACGATCATCAAACCAGCCGACCTCTCCGTTTCCCTCACTACGGGCCAGAATTTTCCAGAGCACATGGGCGGCGAACGTGTAACCGTCATCCGAATCGCCAATGACAAACAGCGCAAGCGAAAGCGGGAATCCGGACCGCTCGGCCCGCACACGCTCGCGCTCAAGCAGTCCGCGCATTTCTTCAAGACAACCTGTTTCCACCGGACCTTTTGTCTCATCTATGACTTCAACCAGTTCATTCTTCCGGAAAAGCGTGTCACTGTGGATCATGTACCCCCCTGGCATGATTGTTGGGTTGTGTGTTGATTGTGTATATAAAGTGCAGTTTTAAGTATAACCTTGGGACTCCAGTATTGTCAAGTGCAAAATCCCGGTTCAAGGGCAAGCGAACGAATACCCCGGTCCCCATACATGGTACATCGAGGGGCTCCCATGCTTTCAGCCGTCTCTCCGGCATCGCCGGAAGATATGCCGATACGGGAAAAACCCGGTGATGGCGGGGCTTCGCAACAGCGCGAAACGTTTTTTCCGATTGACATTTGTACCGGGCTGATACATTATTGAACTATATTGCAAAGTACGGGTAAACGGGACGTTTCAATCGGATATTCCGGCTTCTCCCGACGGGGAAGGCGAATGGGGAGGTTATATGAAACGGGAAATCGGGGCGTTGGCAGTCCTAGCCCTTACGGGTGCGGCGCTGATGATGGGAAATCTTGCCGCATCAGCCGCACCGCCCATCCGGGTGCTGGTCGTGGACGGCCAGAACAATCATGACTGGAAGTCCACCACCCCGGTCATAAAGCGCATCCTGGAGGATTCGGGCGTGTTTACGGTTCAGGTGACGACATCGGCCCCTGAGAAGGGCGACATGAGCGGGTTCCGGCCCGATTTCGCCGCCTTCGATGTGATCCTCATGAATTACAACGGCGACGCCTGGCCCGCGGAAACGCAGCGGGCGCTGGAAAAGTTCATGCGGGACGGCGGCGGGATGGTCGTGGTGCATGCCGCGGATAATGCCTTCCCCGAATGGACTGAATTCAACAAGATGATCGCCCTGGGGGGCTGGGGAAACCGCGACGAGAAGTGGGGTCCCTACATCCGCTGGCGGGAGGGCAAAATCGTGCGGGACATGACCCCGGGGCGTGGCGGCTCCCACGGTCGTCAGCACGAGTATACCGTCATCACCCGCGAACCGGACCACCCCATCATGAAAGGGCTTCCCGCACAGTGGCTCCATGCCAGCGACGAACTATACGATCGTCTGCGGGGACCCGCCGAAAACCTGACCGTGCTGGCTACCGCCTATTCCGATACCTCCACCGGCGGCACCGGAGAACACGAGCCCATGCTCATGACCATCAAATACGGCAAGGGACGGGTGTTCCACACCGCGATGGGCCACGATGCCTCCTCCATCAGTTGCGTGGGATTCATCACCACCTTCCTGCGGGGAATGGAGTGGGCTGCTACGGGAAAAGTGAGCCGCACCGCCGCCGTGCCGAAGGATTTCCCCGCCTTGAATAAAGTGAGTGTCAGGAAGCATTGAGCGGATACTTTTCTGTCCTGTCGAACTCCCCCCCGCGGACCGGAAACGGATGGGCCGCGGGGTATCTTCACCGGCGGGTGCACTGCTTTCCTCCCGCCTGAACCGGAAAGGAATCATGATTCGCTTCACCATGCTTTCATCACTGCTGTTCTTCGCTGTGGCGATAGTGACCGCGCCGCTCGCTCCACCGGAACCGGCTGCTGTCGAATCCGGCTCTCCGCTCGAACCGGGACGGGTCTACCGCCGGGCGGATATACCCGCTCCCTGGACGTACAACTTCCGGGAGAGCCGTATCATCCGGAGTCGCTCCTTCCGGGCAAGCCTGGCAAAACTCGGCCCGTATCAGGGCATGATCTCCCCCGCCAGGGTTGGGGGCGAACGGTTCCTGTTCGTTATCAACGGGCCGGCAACAGTACTCCCGGGAGACTCCCGCGTTGTCCTGCACGACGGCGGGTGCATGCGCCTGGCCGATGGTGAACGATTCCTCTACTTCACTGGCGAGGATTCAGCCGAGATACTCGATATCTCTGTTACCGGTACGGATACACCTTCCGGCGCGGTTCCGGAGTTTCCGCTCACTGTGGCATCAGGCGTGGAGATTCCCAAAGGTTCCGCACCGATGATCGAACTCTCGCCCGGAGCGTTCTGCCGGACTGTCCAGGGCGGCCGGGGACAGCTCACCCTCCTGAGTCTGCGCCCGGGCGGCCGAGTATCCGAACCGGCAGCCGCCGGAGAAATGATTTTCCTCGTCCACGAGGGAAAAATGCTCCTTTCACTCGGAGCGGAAACCGTTCGTCTGGAATCGGGTGACATCCTTCGTCTGGAGGCGGGAACGGGATACTCCGTCTTTTCCGATGGTTCCGGATGCGAAGCCGCAGTGTTCTCCGCGCCCGGTTCGCCACGGTTTTCTGAAGCGGCGCATGGCCCGAAGGTCGAACGGTACCGATCCATCGTACCACGGGGTGTCCGCCCTGAACCGGTGGTCGAGGGGTTGGATTTGGAGTATCCCGTACTCTGTACCGAGGGGGCGTCCTGGCTCGACGGGAAACTCTGGTTCACCAGCCAGTCCGGGACCGGCGTTTATGCCGCTGCTCCCGGCGGCGGGGTGGAGGCGTTTTGCCGGAACACCAGGTTCATCGGCACCGCTCCGCTCCCCAACGGCAATCTGGCGGTGTGCAACCGTTCCCTCCGCACGGTGAGCGAGATCACCCCCCGGGGCGAGGTCGTCCGCCATCTCGCCGAGCCGTCTCCGGAACTTTTCAGCGGAACGCCTAACGACCTGGTTGCCGACAGCCGGGGCGGGGTCTATGTCAGCGTGAACGATTTCAGCGGCAGGCGGAAGAACAATTACATCCTGTACATCCCGCCATCGGGCGCACCCCGCAAGGTTCTTGAAGCCGGTGAGATATTCATTCCGAACGGACTGGCATTGAGCGGCGACGGGGGACGGCTGTTCATCAACGACGACACCGTGACGGTGTGGGTCGCGGAGGTGGAGGGGGACGGCGGTCTTTCCGGACTCCGGCCGTTCGCCCGGCTTTTTCTGCCGCTCACCGAACAGACGCGGAAAACGCCCAAATCGGCTTCCGACGGCATGAAGCTCGACCGGGCGGGGAATCTTTATGTCTGCGCCGGGCAGACCGGAGTGCAGGTGTTCGGCCCGGACGGAGCATTCACCGGGATCATTAATGTGCCGGGAAACGCCTACAGTTGCGCTTTCGGCGGAGAAGACCGCTCAATCCTGTATGTCGCTTGCGGCAGCGGGGTCTGCGTCCTGCGGACGGAAACGCGGGGAGTTCCGGTTCCTCCGGAACGGTGAGCGAGCGTCGCCCGGTTCCGGATAATGGCAGGAAATCCAGTGTGGCAAAGGCAGTATAATCAATCAATCAAGGGAGATGATCATGGGTGGAAAGCAGGAGATTGCGGCGGTGACGGCGCTGGCCGCGGGGATGGCTGCCTCGCGGGCGGAAGCGGCGCTCGACCCGGAGCTGCAGAAGATCACGGGTTACAAGTTTGGCGACAGCCGCGAACCACTCACCGTGGTTCAGGACCGGGCGCGGAAAACCTCCGGCGCGGAGCGGCTCGCCCTGGAACGCCAGTTCGCGCAGATCCTGGGCATGCCGAACGCGACATATGACTGCAAGGATTTTATCTGCCGTCAGCTCTGGCTCATGGGGACCAAAGAGTCCATCCCGGCGCTGGAAAAACTCATGGAGGACCATCAGTACGGGGACATGGTTCGGTATGCCCTGGAGCGGAATCCCGACCCCGAAGCGGCCCGTGCGCTCCGCGCTCCCCTGGAGACGGCGGTCAAGGCCGGACTCGCTGAGGCGGGTCTTTTCCACATCGGCCTGATCAACTCTCTCGGCGCCCGCAAGGACGCGGAAAGCATCACCCTCCTTGACCGCATCGCTTTGGGAAAAAATGAGGAAGCAGCCGCGGCGGCTATGGCCGCCATCGGCAAAATCGGCGGACCCCGGGCACGGGCCATTCTCACCCGGGCCAGGGATAACGGCGTTCCGGCCGTTCGCAAGGCTGCCGAAGCAGCGGTCAAGAGCCTGACCCCGGTCCCGGCGCGGGCAACCCGCGCGAAGTGATTCCGGTTGCCGCCGGTTTCGTTCCGGGCGGTTCATCCGTACCGGGGCTGGCCGGCACCCTGATCAATGATGATCGCCGCCGGATCGCCATGCGCGGCGTGACAAACAGGAGAAGAGCATGAACGGCAAGAAAATACAGCGCCGCGATTTCCTGAAGGGCGCCGCGGCCGCCGCCATCGGAATGCCCGCCATCGTGCCCGCCAGCGTGTTCGGGCAGAACGCCCCCTCGAACCGGCTCACCATGGGCCAGATCGGGGTTGGCAACATGGGCACCACCAATATGAAGGAATTTCTCAAGCGGGACGATGTCCAGGTGCTCGCCATCTGCGACCTGGATGACACCCGCGCCGCCGAGGCCAAAAAGACGGTTATCGACACCTATTCCGCCAAGGCGCCCTCCGGGAAGTATGTCGGCTGTGACCTCATCCACGACTTCCGGGAACTTATCGGCCGCGACGACCTGGATTTCATATCCATCGCCGTGCCGGACCACTGGCACGCCATTCCGGCCATCACCGCCGCCAACGCCGGAAAAGACATCTATGCCGAAAAGCCCCTGGCCCTCACTGTTCCCCAGGGACGCGCCATGTGCGACGCTGTTGCCCGCAACAAGACCATCTGGCAGACCGGGAGCTGGCAGCGCTCGGAAAAGAATTTTCACGACGCCTGCGAACTCGTCCGCAACGGCCGCATCGGGAAAGTCCACACGGTCTATGTCGGTCTCCCCACGGGTAGCCCGCTGAAGGAACCTTCGCCGGAAATCCCGGTCCCGGCCGGATTCGACTATGATTTCTGGCTCGGCCCCGCGCCCTGGGCTCCCTATACCGCGCACCGCACCCACTGGAATTTCCGCTGGATTCTCGATTACTCCGGCGGGCAGCTTTCGGATTGGGCGGCGCACCACGTGGATATCGCCAACTGGGGTCTCGGCACCGAGTACACCGGCCCCGTCGAGGTGGAAGGCGAGGGAGATTATCCCCGGGATAATCTCTGGAACGCCTCGGTCAATTACCGCTTCGAGTGCAAATACGCCGAAGGATTCACCATGGTGGTGCTGAACGATACGGCGGAGGTGGACGGCAAGCCCATCCGGAACGGCGTCAAGTTCGTCGGTGACAAAGGCTGGCTCTGGGTGGCCCGGGGAGGCGAAATCGCCGCGGAGCCCGAGGGCGTCATCAACGAGATGGCCGGCCCCGGTGAGACGCGCCTCTACCGTTCCAACAACCACTGGGGGAATTTCATCGAGTGCGTCCGTGCCCGCAAGGAAACCATCACCCCCATCGAACCTGCCCAGCGCGCTGTCTCGGTGGCCCATCTGGGCAATATCGCCATGCAGCTCGGCCGTAAAATCAAATGGGATCCCGCCAAAGAGCAGATGATTGGCGATCCCGAGGCCCAGCGCATGCTCGACCGTCCCATGCGCGCGCCCTGGCATTTGTGAAAGAGAGTGCCAGAGTGCCAGAGTGCCAAAGTGCCTGAGTAAAACAAAGATCATAAACGGGCCGGGGACGGACGATCGTTTGTTCCCGGCCTGAACCGCAATCACATCTCATGCACCATACGGCAGGGCATCGCCGGAACAATCTCCCCGGAGGCCGCCATGTTAGGATTGGGATCTGTTGAACTTATCGTTGTATTCTTACTGCTGATTGGACTGCCCGTTCTCCTCATCGTCTATGTACTCAAACTGCTCACGGAAATGAACAAAAGTCTTCGGCTGATCGCGGAACGGCTTGCCGCCACCTCTCCCGTGACCGGAAAGAACGGCGGAAGCTGAACCGGAAGTCGGTGGCCCGCCATTTTCCTCCTCTATCCGGAAATTCTCCTCTTGTCTTGCCGCTTTCTCCGTTTATATTCATAAGTATCGGAAAAGGCGGCGCTTCGGCACGAAAGGATGCTGCCATGATTGGTATCGGGCCCTCCGTACTCACGCTCCTGATGTTCGTGTTCTGGGGAGTGATCATCTACGTGGTGTACACGATCGTGAACCGTCTTGGAAGAATTGCCCGATCTCTGGAGAAAATCGAGGATAAGCTGGGCTGTTCCGGGGAGAACACCTCACCCCCTGATCCATTGTCGCACACAGAAGCAGATAGTAGTGAACGGGTGTCATGAAATTCAGGTCTGAAAATCTAACTCACCCCTCGTTCCCCTCTCTCGCAAGAGAGGGGATGACTCGTTATCGGCCGTCTCGGTGCTTCCGGTGGCTCAATTCCCCCTCTCTCTGGAGA
>JAWLHT010000106.1:0-15354 GCA_041690195.1 Candidatus Latescibacterota bacterium | reverse complement strand
CCTACTGCAAAGCAGACCAGGCTATTCAGCGTATCATCGATTTAATCGCAGCGTAACCTTCTGAGAGAGATTCTCTCAGAGTCAGTCTGTAAGAGTCTATACCACTTCCCGCCAGTGAAATTCAAGCCGTTTCTCAGTAAGCGCCCATGGACCGGAAACGGGCGCCATCCTCCCATACCGGAATGGCGTGTCATTACCCAGGTTTATGCGGAGGGGAGAACGGGTGCGGTTGATTGCCGTGCGTGCGCCACACCTTTGACGTATCGTTTAACTCTGAGTCTGCCATAGAGTCATCCCCTTCTTCTACCCATGCAGGCAAAGCCTGCATGGGGCCCTCTCTCCCCGAGAGGGGAACCGAGCCGCAGGGAACGCCGGGACAGCCGATAACGAGTCATCCCCATCATCACCAGCACCCACTGTTTACGGCAAGGGGATGGTCAGCGTGAGAACGTTTTCATCGTCCTCGCGCCGGTAGGCGATCTCATCGGCGATCTTGCGTGCGAAGTATATCCCCAGCCCGCCGATCTCGCGATCCTCCAGGGAGGCGGTGGTATCCGGGTCGGAACGCTCCAGGGGATTGAACGCCTTCCCCCGGTCCCGGATCTCGATATCCAGCAACCCGCTCCGCCCGGCCAGCCGCAGTTCGATATCCCCGCTCCCCTCGTGATAGGCGTAATTGACAATGTTGACCAGAATTTCCTCGACCGCCAGTTCCAACCGGGTAACCGCCGCCTCGCCAAGCCCGCGCCCCAGAAGGCATCCGCGCGTGTACTCCAGCAACGGGGGAACGTTGTCCATTACGGCGTCGAGCCGGATATGTTCAAGGGAGTTACACATCGGCCAGCGCCTTGTCTTCGGAGTCGTATATACTCAGGATGTCGTAGAAGCCGGACATCTGAAACACCTCCTTGACCATCCCCCCCAGCGAGCAGAGCAGGAATTTACCGCCCGCAGCCCGCAGCTTCTTCGCGGTGGACAGAAACACCCGGAGCCCGGCGCTGCTGATGTAGCTCAACCCCCCGCAGTTCACCAGCACCGTGCGCTCACCGGCCTGTACCAGTCCGGCCAGATGCCGTTCCAGTTCCGGCGAGGTGACAGAATCCACCCGCTCGGTAACGCTGACCACCAGCACGCTCCCTTTGCGATTCTCTACAATCCGCATGGTCCTCCACCTTTCATTCGGTTGCACTGCTTCGATTGTTGCCGCCCCGGGGTCGCTGGCACATCGCAGTAACGACTTGACCGTGCGGTCCGATACGCGGGGTTTTCCCCGGAATATATGCAAAATCCTCCGCTCGAGCATATTTTTTTACTTTCCGTCTCACTTTCGGCCATTGGGAAAAAATAGCTTGTGAATCGTTGATGGTTCACGTATTTTCGACCTGTACCCCCTCAATATAATGTCCGAACACGTCCATGCACCGGATTGCATCAGGTTGCCTGGCGTGAATTCCTGCCTCGCGGTGTGGCCGCGAGCACCTGTAACCGGGAAGGACCGGCGCATGGAACTGGGAATGGTGTTTGACGGCAGAGCGGGAGACCCCAACATCATCGACGAGGTCACCCGGAAGAAAGTGGCGCAATTCATCGAGGACCGGGTCGGCGACCTGCGGTGTCCGGACCACGGCAAGGCTCCGACGGTGACCTGTTCGGGAACCAGCCTGGACGACATCTCCTTCGAGGTCACCGGGTGCTGCCCCAAGATCATCGCCCTGACTCAGGAACATCTGAGCGAATAGCCCCGGGGCCTCCATGGATTTGAACGGCACATCCATCAGCAGGCGTCATGCCGCGGCTCTCGTTTTCGCCAGCCTGACCGCCGCATGCGCGGTCCGGCCCGACCCGGAGCCCGTCTGGTCGTTCCAGTCCGGCGCCATCACGGTCCGGTACACCGCCGACCCCATGCTCAACAGTCGGAACGGGGCGGCGCACACCCTGGTGATGACGGTATACCAACTGACTTCACGGGAAGCGTTCGACACTCTGGCGAAGAGCGAAGACGGGGTGCGGCAACTCCTGGAGGCGCAACGGTTCGATCCCAGCGTGGCCGGACTGGAACGCCGCATCGTCCAGCCCGGCGAGCGGAACACGATGGTCCTGAGCCGGGCGGAAGGAGCGCGCTGGGTGGGAATCGTGCTCGGATACTACTCCCTCGACCCGGAACAGGCGGTGCGAATCTTCGGAATCGGCCACGCGGTGGAAACCAACGGACGATTCCGGCGGCGGCGGACGGCGCGGGTGCTGCCGTTGACCATTGAACTCTCTCTCGGCTCCGGAACAGTCAATACCACGGGTGCTCTCTGATGAAACCGGCAAAACCCATATTCTGGCACCAGGGACTCTTCCTGCAGCCGCAGCACTTCCAGCAGTTCGACTGCCATGTCCAGTCCCTCTTCTCCCCGCTGCTCGCCTATCAGCATCCCTTCTTCTGGGGGGTGTCCCGGCTGGAGGTGCGGGAAGAAGTCCTGAAGGACCTCGTGTTCGATGTCGCCCGGGCGGAAATTCTTTTCCCGGACGGCGCCTGGGCGGTGGTTCCGGACGCCGCGACAGTGTTCCCGCGAACCTTCCGCAAGGATGAGCTGCCCGCGGGCAAATCCTTCCGGGTGCACCTGGGAATCCGTACGTGGAACCCGGAAAAGGCGAACGCCGCGGTCCGGACCCGGCAGGATTCCGGACACCCCGGAACACGGTTCGTTTCCTCCGAGGAAGGGGATGTGCTTCCCGACCTGCACGCCGGCGGACCGGCCGCTCCGGTGAAGCGCATGGAATATGCCCTCCGCGTGTTCACCGAGGCGGAGGCGGCGGAACCCGGAGAATACTCGACCGTCCCGGTCGCCGAACTGGAATATGACGGCACGGAGCTCCGCCCGGTGCGCACCTGGGTCCCGCCCCTGCTCACCCTGGCGGGGTCGGATGCCCTCCGGCAGACGGTTGGAAACATACGGGAGCAGATCCTGGCCCACGCCCGTCGTCTGGAGGAGTACAAGAGCACCCGGGAAATCTCTCCCTCCGAACTGGACTCCGGATACACCCTGTTCCTCCTCGCGCTGCGCACCCTGAACCGGGCACTTCCCGCCATCGTCCACGCTTCTTCGGCTCCGCACCTGCATCCCTGGACGATGTACGGACTTTTACGCCAAATCGTGGGAGAACTGAGCAGCTTCACCGAACGGGTCAACGCCCTCGGGGAGCTGCCGGACGGCACTCCGCTCCTTCCGGAATACGACCACGCCAGTCTCTACACCTGTTTCACCGAAGCCCAGATCCTCATCGGAGAACTGCTCGCAGCCATCGTCGTCGGGCCGGAGAGCATCATCCACCTGGAACGGCGGGAGGGAATTTTCTCCGCGGCCGTTCCCCCGGAGCTTCTGGAGGGAGACCGGACCTTCTACTTGGTGCTGCGCACTGCGGAAAGTCGGAGCCGGGTGTTGGAGGCCATGCAGAACGTGGTGAAAGTTTCCAGCACGGAATACCTGCGCGTGCTCTTGGGACGGGCGCTCCCGGGTATTACGCTGGACTACTGTCCGGCGCCGCCCCCCGGAGTTCCCAACCGGCCCAACACGCTCTACTTCCGTATAAACCAGGACCACCCCCAGTGGGTGGAGATCCAGAAAAACCAGAATATCAGCCTCGCCTGGGAGCAAGCTCCAAAGGACACCCGGGCGGAGGTCATCGTGCTGCGGCGGTGAGCCGTTTCCCCGGAGACGGGCGGATGGTGCATCCCGACGGCGCAGGGCGGTCATGGCATGCGACTCGTGGAATATTTTTTCGAACTCTTCTACTACACGCTGTTCCTGAAGAGTCTCGATTTCAGCCAGTTTCCCTACGACACTGTGGCGAAACGATACAAGACTATTCTCGCCAACTCCCTGAACGCGGCCAAACGGGACGGCGTCACGGAGCGCGACTGGGGACAGGGGCTGTTCCCGGTCTGCGCATGGATCGACGAGACCGTGTTCTGCTCCGACTGGGATGAACGGTTCAAGTGGGGGCAGAATCCCCTCCAGTACGTTTTTTTCAAAACCATGAACGGCGGCGAGGAATTCTTCACCCGCCTGGCCGGACTGGAACCGGACGCAAAGCAGGTCCGGGAAATTTATGCCTTCTGCCTGACTCTCGGGTTCAAGGGGAAATATTTCCAGGAGCAGGACGCCGAAGTTCTGTCGGAAATCGTCCGCGCCAACCTGGACCTCGTTTCGGGGAAATCCGGGCTGGAATATCCCGGGACATACTTCCCGGAGTCCTACGCCTGGTCCGGGGAGCGGCCGGGACGGGGAACTCCGCTCCGGGGGGTGACTCCTGCCGCGGCGATCGGGTTCGCGCTGCCGGTACTGCTGTTCGCGGCGTTGCTGCTCTGGTTCGGGAACGATCTGGCCGGAGCCGCAGCCATGCTGTTTCCGGGCGGCCCCGGGCATTAGGCTTTCGTGAAGAGTGAAAAGTGAACGATGGACAAAGCAGGTCAAATACGGTTTTCTGAGCGGGCGGCCCGCTTATATTCAAAGTCGTGCGGATGCGGGATACCAGCGGGACGTTTCCGTTTCCCGGGTATACCTGGTGTCCTTCCGGCCTCCCTATCCTTCTTTCTGTCTCGCCGCATGCGGCTCATGACACGTTTTTTTATTCATTCATCGACATATGAACCGGGTGGTGCATGAAACGGGTTTTCACAGCGTTCCTGATCCTTCTCCTCCTGGCCGCGGTGGTCGGCGGCATGTACTGGATGATCGCCATCCGGGGATATCCCTGGTGGACCGGGGTGGCGTTGGGATTCGGGGCGCTCGGAATCCTGTTCGGAATCCTGTTCTTCCGGCGATACCTGCGCCGGCGGAACGAGCAGGAGTTCGTCCAGCGGGTGATCGCCCAGGACGAGGAGGCCATCCGTTCCGCGCCCGAGGCCGAAAAGCCCCACCTCATCGAGCTCCAGCGGAAGTGGCGGGAATCGGTCGAACTCCTCCGCAATTCATCGCTCCGCCGCAGGGGCAACCCCCTCTATGTACTCCCCTGGTACATCATTCTCGGGGAATCCGGCGCGGGCAAAACCTCCGCGGTCCGCAACACCAATCTCAACTCCCCCCTCGGCGAGTCCGGGGCCGCCGGAATCTCGGTCACCCGCAACTGCGACTGGTGGTTTTTCGAGGAGGCGGTGATTCTCGATACCGCCGGGCGCTACACCATCCCCATCGACGAGGGCGTCGACCGGGAGGAATGGGAAAGATTCCTCTCCCTGCTGGCCCGGTATCGCCTCCGTGAGCCGGTGAACGGCGTTTTGGTCACCATCGCCGCGGACAAGCTTCTGGAGATGAACGAAGCCCGTCTCAGCGAGGAGGGGCAGAACGTCCGCAAGCGCGTCGATCAGCTCATGCGCATTCTCGGGGCATCCATCCCGGTCTATGTCATGGTCACCAAGATCGACCTCATCCCCGGGATGCTGGAATTCTCCAACCTCCTCCCGCAGGAGGGACGCAACCAGGCCATGGGGTATGTCAACCCCGATCTTTCCGCCGACTGGAAAGCCGTGCTGGACGACGCCCTGGCCGCGGTGGCCCGCCGTCTTCGTGAACTCCACTTCATCATGGTGCACCGCGGTGGGGAGCCGGAACCGGAGATGTTCCTCTTCCTCAACGGCTTCGACCGCCTGAAGCCGGCGCTCGACCTCTACGCCCGGTCCCTGTTCGTCCCGAACCCCTATCAGCCGACACCGCCTTTCCGGGGAATGTTCTTCTCCAGCGCCATCCAGGAAGGCCGGGGGCGTCCCGAACACACCGGGTTTTTCGCGACCGGCGAGGAAGAGGAAGCGGGCGCGGTGCTCCACAACAACGGCATCTTCCTGCGGGACCTCTTCCAGAGCATCCTCCCGAAGGACCGTTCCCTCTTCCGTCCCATTCCCGAGTTTCTCCGGACGCGGCGGCGCTCCCTGGCGCTGGCCGCCCTTTCCTGGACGTTCCTCTGGGCTTCCCTCGGCGGACTCGCCGCCTTCTCCCATTTCAACGCCCGGAGCGCCCTCGACGCGGCCTCGACGGAACTGTCCCGTCCGGCCGCCCTCACCGGAGTCCCCTCCCTCGATCTCCTTGCCATGCGCCGTCTGGGCGCGGCCATCCGCACCGTAGAGGGGATAAACCGCCGCTGGGTCATCCCTTGGGCGGGATTCCGCCAGGGTGAACGGGCCGAGCGCGAACTCAAGGCACGATATGTTCGCCTCTTCCGCGAAGGGATGCTCAAGTCCTTCGACACCGCGCTTCTGGACGGTCTGCGCCCCGCGCCGGATGATTCGGCGGGAGACGGCCGGCTCAACGCTTTCGGCTGCCTCGTGGCGCGCATCGATGTGCTCCGGGATTACCGGAAAGGGAAGACGCCCCGTTCTTTCGACCGTTTCCGGGACTCCGCCGGGGAAGTCATGGTCCGGATGGATTCGACGCTGACCCGGGGAACCGCATCGTTCTTTGGCGACGCCTATCTGGATTATCTGGATTGGTCCGCCGGCGCCGAAACACGGGAGGGTGAACTCAAATCGCTCCGGTCGGTGCTGGAAGACCGTCTCCGCGCCCGGGAGGACCTCCAGTGGATCGCCCTCAACTGGATCGAGGAGCCCGACCCGGTCCGTCCTGGCGATTTCTGGGGCAACCCGGAAGAGGACTACGACGGCGACACCGTAGTCCCCGGAGTATACACCCGGGCGAGCCTGGACCAGATACAGTCCTTCTTCACCGCGCTTGCGGGTGCGGTGGCCTCCCCTTTGGCGGACGGGGAAGAGCGTGACTTCTGGCGGTGGTACGAGGTCCAGATGTACGAGGCATGGGCTTCCTTCGCCCTCGCCTTCCCCCGCGACGGCGGTTTGGCGCTGTCCGTACCGGGAGGCCGTCGGGCCATCGCGGCGATGACCGCGGAAGAGAACCCCTATTTCGATTTTCTGACATTCATGGCGGGGGAACTCCGGGACCTCCCCCCGGCGTTGGAGCCGCCTTCCTGGGCGGCGCTGGTGATCGAGCTGGACGATCTCCGCAGGGAAGCCGAAGCGGATTCCAGCCGGTCGGGAACCATCCTCGAAAAACTGGACCGTCAGAAGGACAAGATGTTCCGCAGCACTGTGGGCAAGGCGGACCGCCGCAAGCTGGCGGAGATGAAGCGCCGGAGCGCCGCAGTGAAGGCCTGGACCGATTACACCGCCGCGATAGAGGGAATATCGGATGCGGTGGTCTCGCCGGAACGCTGCTTCCAGGCGGTTTCCGACCTGTACACCGACGCCGGGAGCGCAGTTTCTCCCTTCACCGTGGCCCGTGAACGGTTCAACCGTCTCCAGTCGCTGCTGGGACATGAGAACGCCTCCTTCGTGTGGGACCTGGTGCTCGGCCCCCGGGAGTATCTCCTGGACTACTGCATCGCCGAAGCCGCCGAAGTGCTCCAGGAGCGGTGGGACCGTGATGTGCTGGCCGGCATACGGACCGTGGACCGGGACAACATTCCCGGCGTCCTGTTCGCCGAAGAAGAGGGCCTGGTCTGGAAATTCGTCGAGGAAACCGCCCGGCCGTTCGTCTCCGACACCCGCACCGGATGGGTTGCGACGGACCGCGGCGGACCCGCGTTTCCCCTCCGGGAGGAATTCGTCGAGTTCCTGAACGAAGGCCCCAGGAGCGTGGTCACCTATGAATCTTCTTATGCGGTGACACTGGAAACACTGCCCGTGGAGGCAAACCGGGAGGCCGGGGTGAAGCCCTTCGGCTGCACGCTCACCCTACAATGCCCCGCGGAGCGGCAAGCGTTGGAGAATTACAACTATCAGCGCAGTCAGACCTTCACCTGGTCGCCGGAAAACTGCGGGGAAACGGTGCTGACCATCCTGTTCCCGGAACTGGCGCTCACCCGGAGCTATTCCGGCAAACTGGGATTCGCCCGCTTCCTGGAGGATTTCTCCGACGGCTCCCGGAGATTCGTTCCGGAGGATTTCCCCCGCGAACGGGAGCGGCTGGAGCAGATGGGGGTCTCCTTCATACGGGTCTCATACCGTATCAGCGGAGCGCGGGCGGTCACCCGCCTGCTGGAAAGCAATCCGGCTCGGGTGCCCCCGGTCATCGCCGGACATTGATGTGAAAAAGAGTACGGAGCCGGTAGTCAGAATCCGGAATACGAAACCGTCGGCAACGAGTCATCATCAGGAATCATGGAGAGCAGTCGGGTAATTCAAAAGAACGATATGGGCTGCGCTGACACAAGCGTCCCTTTTGCATACCGGCTGTTTGTGTTTCCGTAAAAATCAGGCGCTCGGACACTTTCTTCCCCGGAAACGAAGAATGGACCTTCTGGAAATTGGAAAAGCCCCGATCCCCGGCAACAATCCGGCGGGAGCAGATGTCAGTTTCGAGCCGGAATTCGAGGCGCTCGAAGGAGAGCTGCAGAAGCTGTCCTCTCCGACCGCGTCCGGGGCGGTTGACTGGAAGCGGGTGGCGCAACTCAGCCGCGAGATTCTGGAGCATAAGTCCAAGCATTTGCTCGTGGCCGGCTATCTCTGCTTCGCCCTCTTCCGCACCGAAGGCATGAAGGGGCTGGCCGGAGGCGTGCGCGTGCTCCGGGATACCCTGGAAACATGGTGGGAAGAGATGTATCCGCCCAAGCGTCGGATGCGGGGCCGGGTGAACGCCATCGGCTGGTGGTCGGAGAAGGTCCAGGCAGAACTCGAAGGTGTGTCGCCCGAACAGTGGCCGGTCGAAGAGTACGAGGCCCTGTCCGCCGATCTGGATGCCATCGACTCCTTCCTCGGCGAGAACATGGACGGCGCTCCCATCCTGCGGAGCCTGAATCAGCGCATCCTGGACTGCATCGAACCGCTCGCCCCGGAGCCCGAACCGGAGCCCGAACCCGAACCGGCCGCGCCGGAACCTGAACCGGAAAAGACCGTACCCGCGCCGGCTCCCGGCGCGGCTCCGCAACCCGCGCCGAAGCCGGCGCCTGCGTCTCCGCCTCCGCCTCCGGCTCCGGACATTTCGGGAGAGACCGACCCGGACACAATCATCCGGATCAGCCTCCAGGCGCTCCGTCAGTGCGCGGGGGTCCTGATGGGCCAGAACCGGTTCAACCCCCTGGCCTACCGCCTGAACCGGCTCGGAGCCTGGCTCGATATCACGGCCCTGCCGCCCTCCAGCGGCGGACAGACCATGCTCCCCCAGCCGGACGACACCATCGTCACGATTCTTGGCAATCTCTCCCGGGCCGGGAACTGGGATACGCTCCTCGAAGCCGCCGAATCCCGGGTGTCGGAGCACCTGTTCTGGCTCGACCTGAGCCGCTATTCCGCCGAAGCCCTGGTCGGGCTGGGACACGCCGGGATTGCGGAGCAGATCGCCCGTGATACCGCGGAGTACGCCGCGCGGCTCCCCGGAATGGAAAAGCTGGCCTTCTCCGACGGGCTCCCCTTCGCCGACCCCCAGACCCGGGAATGGCTCAAGGCCGCCGCGGCCGCAGGCGAGGGATCGGGCGGCGGCGGAGACGAAACGCACAGCGCGGTGGCCGAAGCGCTGGCCGAAGCGCGGAAACACATGGGGGAAAACCGGCTCGACACCGCCCTCGACGGGTTCCGGGACAAGCTCTGCCGCGCGGCTTCGGCCCGGGAACGGTTCATCTGGGTTCTCGGGCTCTGCCGGATACTGGCGGAAGCCCGCGCCCCACGGCTCATGACGCCCTGGACGGGGGAAATCCTCTCCATGCTGGACGAGTACGGCTTGGAGCGATGGGACCCGGACCTCGCGGTGGAGGGGCTCGCCCTCGTGCTGACCGGCCTCCGCCTTCGGGAAGGCGAACAGGACGAGGCGCACATCGAAACCATTCTGAACCGTATCGCAGCAATCCGTCCAGCCCGGGCAATGGGGCTTATGGACTGACGATGGTAATACGGCGCAAGGCCGTTTTATGTGAACACAAAAATTGTATTTCGGCATACGGCGTACGAGAGATATATTGTGTGCTCCACCGGAAAAGGCACCATCGATTCACGCGGATGTTTGACGTTCTCCATGTATCTTTTTCGTTTTCGGCAACACCCAGTCGATCCGTGTATTCACCGCTGTTTCGCCTCCGCATTCTCCCAAGGGAAGGTGCGTTTCGGGCGAGGTGAACGTACGGGTGCACTTTTTGCACCGCAACCCACAGGAGGAAAGAGATGGCGAAGGAAGCCTCCGTTGCCCCCAAGGAACGGGTCAACATCGTATATCGGCCCGCGACCGGCGACGCCCAGCAGGAAGTTGAGCTTCCGCTGAAAATTCTGGTCATGGGTGATTTCACCATGCGGGATGACAGTACCCCGGTCGAGGACCGCAAACCGATCAACATCAACAAGGACAACTTCAACGACGTCCTCAAAGCCCAGGATGTGAAGCTTGACCTTTCCGTTGACAACAAGCTTTCCGACGAGCCCGACGCCAAAATGACGGTCAATCTCGACTTCCAGGGAATGCGGGATTTTGAGCCGGACGCGGTCATCCGCAAGGTTCCCGAGCTGAGCAAGCTCGTGGAACTCCGCGAGACACTCAAAGCGCTCAAGGGACCTCTCGGAAACGTTCCGGAGTTCCGGAAGAAAATTCAGGATATCGTTAAGGACGACGGCGCCCGGGCGCGGCTCCTTTCTGAACTGGGCCTCGAATCGTAAAGGGGATTTACAATGGCGGAAGAACAGAAAGAACAGCAGGCCCAGGCAGCGGAGGAGTCCGGGGGAGCATCGTCTCTCCTCGACGAGATCGTGCAGGCCACCCGGATGAAGCCCTCCGACGAAGGCTACCAGGCCACCATGCTGGGCGTGCAGGCGTTCATCGACGAGCTGCTCAAGCCCGGACGCGCCGACGCGCGCATCTCGGCGGGACTGGTTGACGAAATGATCGCGGGTATCGACCAGAAACTGAGCCTCCAGATGGACGCCATCCTGCATCATGAGGATTTCCAGAAGATGGAATCCGCCTGGCGCGGGCTGAAATACCTGGTGGACAAGGTGGATTTCCGCGAAAATATCAAGGTAGAGGTGCTCAACGTGGAAAAGCAGGCGCTCTTCGATGATTTCGAGGATGCGCCGGAAGTGGTTTCCTCGGGGCTTTACAAACTCGCCTACACCGCCGAGTTCGGTCAGTTCGGCGGGCAGCCCTACGGCCTCATGGTCGGGAACTATGAGTTCGGGCCGGGCGCGCAGGACATTAAGCTCCTCCAGCACCTGGGGAGCGTGGCAACCATGGCGCACGCGCCCTTCGTGGCGGCAGCGGGTTCCCAGTTCTTCGGGCTGGACTCCTTTGATGGGCTCCCCAACCTGAAGGACCTCAAGGCCATTTTCGAGATGCCGCAGTACCTGAAATGGCAGGGTTTCCGCGAGTCCGAGGACTCCCGCAACGTGTCGCTCACCCTGCCCCACTTCCTCCTGCGGGCGCCGTATGACCCGCAGAACCAGCCGGTGAAGAGCTTCACCTACCAGGAAGAAGCCAACGCATCCAATCACGCCTATCTCTGGGGCAACGCGTCGTTCGCTTTCGCCACCCGCATTGCGGACAGCTTCGCCAAGTACCGCATGTGCTCCAACATCATCGGTCCACAGGGCGGCGGCGCGGTCGAGGATCTGCCGGTGTACAATTTCGAGGCCATGGGGGAAACCCAGACCAAGATCCCGACGGAAGTTCTCATCTCCGAGCGGAAAGAGTTCGAACTGGCGGAGGAAGGCTTCATCGCTCTCACCATGCGGAAGGGAAGCGACAACGCCTGCTTCTTCTCCGCCAATTCCTGCCAGAAGGCAAAGAAGTTCGCCAACACCTCGGAAGGCAAGGAAGCCCAGCTCAACTACAAACTCGGTACCGAGCTTCCCTATAATTTTGTGGTCAGTCGTCTGGCGCACTACCTGAAGGTCCTCCAACGCGAGAACATCGGAAGCTGGAAATCGCGCGGAGAACTGGAAACCGAATTGAACAAGTGGATTTCGCAGTACGTCTCCGATCAGGAAAACCCCTCCGCGGCGGTACGGAGCAGAAGACCGCTGCGCAAGGCGCTGGTGGAAGTTGTTGATGTTGAAGGAGAGCCGGGCTGGTACCGTGTCGGCCTCAAGGTTCAACCGCATTTCAAGTACATGGGCGCATCGTTTACCCTGTCGCTGGTGGGCAAGCTCGACAAGGCATGATGCTTTTGAACCAATTTCTCTTGAACGGAGGCAATTATCATGGCTATGACCGGGTACCTCAAACTCGAAGGAAAAAATCAAGGCGCGATCGAAGGCAACTGTTCGCAAAAGGGCCGGGAGAACATGATCCTGGTGTACGGTCTCGATCACACGATCGAAATTCCCACCGACACCCATACCGGATTGCCGACCGGGCAGCGGATTCATGGTCCGATCGTTGTCACGAAAGCGGTGGATCCCGCCTCTCCGCTGCTGTATCAGGCGTGCGCCAGCGGTGAGCAGATGAAAAGCTGGCAGCTCGATTTTTATCACATCAACGAAAAAGGAATGGAAGAGCTGTATTTCCAGGTCCTGCTCGAAAATGCGATCGTGGTGAAGATGCGCAGCTACAAGCCCGTAACCTTCCTCCCCGATAACAAACCGTATCATGACATGGAGGATGTCTCCTTCACGTACGAAAAAATTACGTGGAGCCACAAGACCGCCAACAAGGAAGCGATTGACGACTGGAAGACGCCCAAGGCCTGATCATGACCCTGGTCAGCCGTGCCTTCCGCGGAAGGCACGGCTGTTTTTTCCGGCAACAGAATGCATGATGTTCAATGAGCGGTTGTTGGAACGGCTGCCGGAGCATGGAAGAGAATCCCGGGTCGAGCGGAATCTGCTCCGACTGATACATAGTGCAGCCGCATTTCAAGTACATGAGCGCTTCGTTCGCCTTTTCACGGGACGGCAAGCTCGACAAGGCAGATGCACTTTCCCACAACCGTTCTTCACTGACCGTAGGACGCTTCCCATGCCAATGACCTCATACCGTAGTCTTTTTGGCAAAACACAGGCACAGATTACGGGCGATTGCACTCAGCAGGGCCGCGACGAGAAAATCCTGGTGTATAGATACGACCACAAGATAGAGATCCCCTCTCGTCCCCACACAGGTCGTCCCACCGGTAAGCGGATTCATCATTCCCTGACCATCACAAAAGCAATCGATTGCGCATCTCCGCAGCGCTATCAGGCCTGCGCCTCGGGCGAGTTGCTTCTAGACTGGAAGCTGGAATTCCATCGATCGAGGGGAAGGGCATGGAAGAACTTTACTATACTATCGAGCTGGATACAGCCCATATAAGAGAAATACGCGGCTCTAAGCCGATGAATTTCCTCCCGGAAAGCAAGCCCTGTCATGACATGGAGCAAGTTTCCTTCGATATGAGAGGATCACCTGGTCGCACATCACCAGGCACAGGAGTACGGTGGTCGACCGGGTTGCCATGTTGGGATAACGGCTTTCGGCGAGAGGCAGATAACAATTGTTTACAATGGACTGAACCATGTTCGATGAACGTCTCATGGAACGGCTGCGCAGCATGGAAGACAATCCCGAATCCCGGATGGGGCGCGATCTGCCCCGCATGATCAATTCGGTGATCAGTCATCTGCAGCGGCTTCTGAACACGCATCAGGGCAGCGTTCCCATTGCCCCGGACTACGGAGTTCCGGATATCACGAACGCCCCCGGAGAGGGATTTCTGGAAGCCACGCAACGGATCGAACGCACGCTCCAGGAGGTCATCACGAAATACGAACCCCGGTTGAGCAGCGTCCGGCTGAGCCTGGTTTCGGAGCGCGAGGATGTTCTGAGTCTGCGGTTCAAAATGGCGGGACTGCTTGTCCAGGACCGGAACACCCGGGTGGTATTCGAGACGGTGGTGAGCTCCGACGGCAAGATCAATGTGAAGGAATAACGCAGAACAGCGTCGGTCCGGCCGGGGAAGGCACGTCCGGAGCGGAAAGCCCGTGCCGGCCTTGAAGAGAGCGGCGAGCGGCGGAGGGCGCCCGGATAACACGGAGGGGAATCATTGTTTAACCGGTATTACCAGCAGGAGTTGCAACATCTCCGGGAACTGGCGCGGGAGTATGCCCAGGCGCACCCGGCCATAGCCCCGCTCCTGAACGGAGTCTCCGCCGATCCGGACGTGGAGCGGGTGCTCGAGGGCGTGGCGTTCCTCACCGGCCTCCTGCGGCAGAAGGTGGACGACGATTTTCCGGAGATCATCCACGGGCTGACGGATATCGTTTTCCCCCACTATCTCCGTCCGCTTCCCTCCACTTCGATCGTCGAGTTCACCCCTCGTCAGGGCGTGCGGGAAACCATCCGGGTGCCCGCGGGAGTATCCCTCGATTCTGTCCCGGTGGACGGGACGAAATGCACCTTCCGCACCTGTTTCGAAACCGAAGTGCATCCTCTCCGGCTGGTTTCCGCTGAAACGGTCCGCCGTGAAAACGAACCCGTGCGCATTCGCCTGGTTCTGGAGCTTTCGGGGATGGACCTTTCCGCCTGGAACCCCTCCCGGCTCTCCTTCCTGCCGGGCGACACGCTTTCCTTTGGTGCGGATCTCTTCATGCTCCTCACCCGCCACGTCCGGAACATCACCCTGATTCCCGGAGCTGGCGGCTCCCCTTGCACGCTTGATCCCCGTTCCATCGTCCCGATGGGCTTCCAGCCGGAAAACGCGATCATCCCCTACCCGTCACGGTCCTTTTCCGGCTACCGCCTCCTGCAGGAGTATTTCCTGCTTCCCTTCAAGTTCCTCTTCCTGGAACTGCGCGGCTGGGAGACATGGCGGAACCGGGGGAGCGGCGGGCGCTTCGAGATCGTGTTCGAACTCGACCGCCATCTGCCGCTGGACCCGCCCAAGGTCGGGCCGGAGCATTTCCACCTTTTCACCACCCCGGTGGTCAACCTCTTTTCCGGGGAAACCGAGCAGGTTCTGTTCGATCACCGGACGGAGCGGGTCAGGGTCCGTCCTTCTGGCAAAAGCCGCGAGCACTACCGGGTCTACAGCGTGGACAAGGTGGTCGGCTACGAGCAGGGACGGGTTACCAAGAAGGAATATGTCCCCCTGGAACTCTTCTCCCGCCACCAGGGGAATGCCTCGGTGTACCAAATCGTCTATGCCCGGTCGCCCGTGGACAATGCACCGGAGGTGTTCCTGTCTTTCGCCTATCCGCCGGACGCCCCGCCGCCGGAGCCGGAAACGATCTCCCTGGAGGTCACCTACACCAACAGCATTCTCCCCGAGCGTCTGCAACTCGGGGATATCTGCCGTCAGACCTCAACATCCCCCGGGCTTTTGGACTTCCGGAACATCATTCCGCCCACCTCCCCAGTGGAACCGCTGGTGGACGGCAACATTCTCTGGAAATTCCTGTCCCATATC
>JAWLHT010000105.1:0-15445 GCA_041690195.1 Candidatus Latescibacterota bacterium | reverse complement strand
ACGAAACCCAGCTTGCCCTGACGCTGTTCCTCCAGGAGCGTTCTGATCTCGGCGGAATCAGCGGGCTCTTCCGGGAGATGGATTTCCGGGGGAATCCAGGAGGCCCGCAGATAATACTGGGCCATGAAGGCGGTGAGCATTTCCGGCGGCGAGGTATACTGGACGCCGCTCATGAGGTAGTCTTTCTTCCCCAGAATGGCGCCGTCCCGCATCTCCATCACCACCACGCAGGCTTCAGTATCCACAATATGGTAGTTGATGATGTCCCAGTCACCGGAGAGCGGTTCAGTGGTGAAGGCTTTCCTGCGTTCGCTCATTTTCCGGATAGCGGCGAGGGTATCCCGGAGTTGGGCGGCGCGCTCGAAATCGAGCGCCTCGGCGGCATCCTGCATCCGCTTTTCCAGGTCGCGGATGAGGTCGTTGTTGTGACCCTGAATGAACCGTACGGCATCTTGGATATAGCGCTGATACTCCTCCATGCTCATGTACCCGACACAGGGACCGCCGCACCGTCGGATCTGGTAGTCGAGGCAGGCCCTGGTAATTTTTTTCGAGGGCAGCCGCTCGGTACAGGAGCGGATGGGGAAAAGGGTATGCACCAGCTCGATGATTCTTCGCACCGCCTTTACATCGGTATAGGGCCCCAGGTAAATCGCACTGTCCTCGGATACGGTGCGGGTGAGAAACACCCTCGGGGCGTTCTCCTTTGTCACCTTGATATAGGGATAGCTCTTATCGTCCTTGAGGCGCACGTTGAAACGGGGCTTTTTGGACCGCGCCAGGTTGGCCTCGGTGACCAGCGCCTCAGTTTCGGAGTTGGTGATGATGTAGTCCAGGTCGACGGCGGTACGCATGAGCCACGGGATTTGCGGACGGCCGTCGCCTTCCTCCCGGAAGTAGGAAAGCACCCGGGTCCGCAGGCTTTTGGCCTTGCCGACATAGATAACCTTTCCCTGTGCGTCGAGGAAAAGATATACGCCCGGCCGGGTGGGCAGAAGCGCCGCTTTTTCCCGGAGCGCCTGTTTTTTTGGTGTCATGATTCTATGTCTAAATCAAAGATTTCCGCGTGCATATCGGAAAGATCGAGTATAGCCGCGGTGGAACGGCCGGTAAGCCAGGCGCAGCATTCCCCGGGGTTTATGACCAGCGGCCGCCCGCGCCGGATTTCGATTTTGTGCGTGTGGCCGTAGATGACAACATCCAGGTCTTTTCGTTCGAGAAACATATCCAGTTTTTTCGGGGCGTGCATCACCGCAAACCGTTTGCCGGCCCAGATAAACTCGTGCGGCGGTTCGTGCATTTCACCGAATTTCGAATACTGCTCGGTCAATCCCTGCCGTTCGCCGTCGTTGTTGCCGAAAACCCCGACGAATTTCCCCTTCAGTTTCTCCCATTCCCGGGCGGTGAAGGGCGCCACGAAATCCCCGGCATGGATGACCAGCCCGCACCGCCGGGCATTGAAAAACTGAACCGCCCGGACGATGCATTCACGGTTATCGTGGGTATCGCTGACAATGCCGACTACATTTTCCTGGAGCATTTGCCCTCTCTTTCGCGTATATTGCGGCGTGTGGAGTACTCGACCAGGCGCTGCTTCTGGCACTGGTTTTCCTCAAATTTAACGAATTCATCCCGGAATTGCAAAACGGGATCCGCGTTTTGGGAAGGGAGCCGGAGCGATGGCTGATTCGCCGGATAAGCACGGGAAGGATCACTTCTTTGAACTCGGAATCCGTCATTTGGCTGCAGGAAATATCCAGGATGCGATAGAAGCGCTCAGGAAAGCTGCTGAAACTGATCCGGAGAACGCGCGGGTCTTCAGTACCCTGGGGATTGCCTGCGAACTGGCCCGGGATTATGAACAGGCCCGCCGGGCGTATGATCGTGCCATTGAACTGGATCCCGGGAATGCCGCGACAAAAAACAATCTGGCCGAACTTGCACGGCGACAGGGCAACCGTAACACCGCGGCGCTCCTGTACGATTCAGCCATCGCTTCCGATCCGCTTTTCATCGAACCCTACCTGAATATTGCCCGGATGTTCATGGACCTCCAGTCCTTTGCCATGGCGGAACCGTACCTGAGGAAAATTCTCGAAATCGAGCCGGATAACGCCGAAGCGCTCAATCTCCTCGGGGTTATCACCAGTGTGACCGCACGGAACGAGGAAGCGGTGGGGCATTTTCAGGAAGCCATTCGCCGTGATGCCAATCAGGCTTCGGTGTATTCCAATCTTGGCGCCGCCCTCCGCAACGCCGGTGACATGAAACGGGCCATACTCGCTTTCGAGAAGGCCGGTGAACTCAGCCCCAACAGCCTCTCGGTGATGAACAACCTGGGTGTTCTCTACCGTGAAACCGGTGATCTTGAGCGGGCGGAATATTTCCTCCGGCGCGCCGCCGAATTCTACCCGGAAAACCCGTTTCCCCATTTCAACCTCGCTGAACTGTACATCACCCGTGACGAGTACGAAGCCGCCGTCGATCATCTCAAACGCTATCTCGCCATCGTTCCCCTTGATCTCGATTCTCTTTTCAAGCTGAGCGGCATCGCCCGTTTGGCAGACCGTCTCGGTGATGTGACCGGCGAGATGGAATCCTTTCTCCGTGAGACTCCGCCACAGGACCCCCGACGGGAAATCGTCCGTCAGTGGTTGAAACGGGCCCGGAGCAAGAGCGGACGAGCGGAACGCTGAATCACTCCCCTGGAGGAGAAATGGAAACGCTCGACTGGAAAAAGGATCTGAAACACCTCTATGCTCCCTCCGCAAAGGTGCCGGAACTGGTGGAGATTCCCGCCATGCACGCGGTTATGGTGGACGGTGCGGGTGACCCAAACGGTTCAAAGGATTTTCAGGACGCGGTGGAGGCGCTGTTCTCTCTTTCCTACACCATAAAGTTCATGCTGAAAAAGAGGGGGGGACCGGTCTACGCGGTCATGCCGCTGGAAGGGCTCTGGTGGGCCGACAATCCCAAGGTGTTCGCCAGGGGAGACCGGGATGAATGGCGGTGGACGCTCCTGATCGGCCAGCCGGATTTTGTGACCGGGGAGGATTTCCGGGAAGCGGCCGACGAACTGGCCCGGAAAAAGAACCCGCCCGCGCTGCCGAAGGTGCGGTACGAGCTTATCCGGGAAGGGCGCGCCGCCCAGATCATGCACATCGGCCCCTTCTCCGCGGAAGGACCAACCGTGGCCCGTCTCCATGCCTTCATCGGAGAATCGGGTCTGCACCCGGACGGGAAACATCACGAAATCTATCTTTCGGACTTTCGCCGCACCGCACCGGAAAAGCTCCGGACCATAATCCGCCAGCCGGCCCGCTGAATGGCGGCACGCCGGGACGTTCTCCCGCCAACCTTCGTGACGTCGCTTCGGGGGGATGCCCAACCCCGTGGTGTCGTCCCGTTTCAGTGCCGTTCAGGAGTGGATGGACGGCCTTACCCTCCCTGACTTCCACCGCTTATACCCGCACGTACCATCCGGCACAGTTGCCTCATGCCAATTCCGTTTCGATACGTGATGAATACCCTCACTCGATTGATCCAATGGTCATAATAAGTACACTGTTGTGAATGTGTAGGCTGGAGAATCAAACTCACCTCTCGCTCTCATAGACGATAGCATAAACGGCTTGTTATGAACGGATGATTGTGAGGAGAGGCGGAAAGGCCAACGCATCCTTTGGGGAGATGAGCGGAAGGTGGTGTACCCTCCCCTTCCGGGGGCGGGCGAATGTGGCGCGATAATTTCGAAAGGGAGTTGCTTTCCCGGCGCACAACCTCGGAGTTACAAACATCAGTGCACCGCTGCTGACTTATGATAGCGCCCATATCCCTCGCTCTCTCCGGGAACTGGAGATGAGGAAAGCGTGCCTACCACCCCGATATCGAGTTACTGCCATTCCAGCGAAGTTGAAACGGGGTTCCCAACCGTATCGGGTATGGTACGGATGGGGGAAGGGGCGGGAACCGGCGGGTGAAGCCCGGACCGGTCGAGGTGGGTGTTCTTCAAGTTTTTCCCCGCATCTGGTATCATCCTCCCTCTTGGACCGGTTCTTTCCGGTTAACGGTCCCACCCGGAGTCAGAGCGTTTCCCAAACGTTCGCTCCATTGCCCGCATCCCCCAAGACGCGCGTGAACCTGATTGTAACATTAAATAGTAATAAACTAAATATAATTGCTCACAAAAAACGGCTTGACACACTGTGTACAGAGTGTTTAATTGTGTGGTGCGTTTAAAGTATACAATATGAATATAATGCACATTGTATTGACGAACGGTTGTGACGAGCACGGACATTCAGTCGCGACCTGTCAAATTACGGGAATTGGCGGCGGAGGCCGCATGACATCGCTCCTTCGCGATCTCACTTCATTGGGTGTGCCAGCTATGGAAGATATCGATTTTTTTGAATGGAGCAACATTTTCCCTGTCCGGTTTCCTTCGCTGCGGGTCGGGTCGGGACTGAACGCCTTCCGGAATGTTCTTGTTCTCCTCTCCGAGCCGCTTCCGTTCTGGAAGCGGGTTACTGACGTGGCGATCGCATCAGTATGTCTGCTCCTGGGCGCTCCATTGTTGATGGTGGTCGCCATTGCGGTGAAGCTTTCCTCGCCGGGTCCGGTGTTCTTTCGTCAGCAGCGGGCCGGAATGCACGGAAAGCCTTTCGCCTTCTACAAGTTCCGCTCCATGTATGTCGATGCGGAACGGCGGAAGCGTGAACTCTGGAAATACAACGAACGTACCGGGCCGGTGTTCAAGATGCGGAACGACCCCCGGGTGACCCGGGTGGGAAGATTTCTCCGGCGGTGGAGTCTGGATGAACTGCCCCAGCTTTTCAACGTACTGGTGGGGGATATGAGCCTGGTCGGCCCGCGTCCGCCCACCCTGGACGAGGTTGAGAAATACCGGGAGTGGCAGCATACACGGCTCGACGTCATGCCGGGAATTACCTGTCTCTGGCAGATCAGGGCGCGCCATGAGTGCTCCTTCGAAGACTGGGTCCGTCTTGATATCCGGTACATCAGGCGTCGGTCTGTCCTCGTTGACCTGCAGATCCTGCTGCTCACCATTCCGGCGGTGCTTTCCCGGAAGGGCGCCTGCTGACCGGCGGCACCGCGGGATGGGGCGGGGATTTCAATCCAGCCGCTGGCCGGGTGCGGAATGTCCCCGGAATCGTGCAATGCACTGCCGCTGCACGGTCGGTGCGGAGTGCCGGTATCCTTCCATTATTCATTGATTTTGTCTTCAACTGTGTCCCATAAGGCGGATTCATGCAGAGCGGATTTGTTTCGAGATTTCTCCGTAATCTGGCGTTTACAGGAGCAGGTACCCTTTCCCAGATCGTTTTCGGTCTCATGGGTCTGCTGGCGGCGGTGCGTCTGGTATCGCAGGAGGATTTCGGCCGGTTTATCCTCATGCAGGTAGTGGTTATGTTCCTGATCATGCTCGGGAGCCTGCTCGCCCAAACACATTCCATCACCAGGATCATCGCCGCCACTGGGGAAGACCGGAAAGAGGATACCGTGCTCACCGCCCTGAACCTCCAGTTCCTGGCCGGGGGTATCATCACCGTATCCGCCGCGGCATCCATTCCGTTGGTGCGGTCGCTGGACGTGATGGAAAGCTGGTCCGCGATAATCGTCCGGCTGCCGCTGCTCTTCTTCCTGAACTATCTCCATGAGCAGTTGCTCGGCATCCTGCAGGGATTACACCGGTACCGGGCCATTGCTCTGGCTCAGACGGCGAACGGCGTAGCGCGCTTTCTGTGCATCCTGCTCTTTCTCGGCGGTTTCGGCTGGGGTGTCGGCGGCCTGATTCACGCTTTCAATGCGTCCTTCGCGGTATCCGTGGCAATCCAGTTCGCGGCGGTTCCGGTTCGGAAACGGTTCTTCATCGACCGCCGCCTGGCTCTCGAAATGGTCCGCTTTGGGTTTCCCTTGGGATTGAACAGCATTTTTACCCTCGCCTTCACCCGTATTGACCGGTTCATTGTCGGGGCCATGATCAACCCGGCCGCGGTTGCCGTGTACGAGGTCGCGGCGCGGATTCCGGACAACGGCTATCGTCTCTTCCAGTCCTTTCTCGCGGTGTTTTTTCCCAACATATCCGAGCTGGCGGCCGCAGGACGGCACCGCGAGGCGGAGCGGGTGCTGAACCATTCTCTCCGGCTTGTGACCTTCCTTTCCATGCTGGCAGCGCTCGCCGCCATCCTGTTCCAGCGGGAAATTGTACGGATCCTCTTTTCTGAGCGGTACATGGAAAGCGCACCGGTGCTATCCATTCTCATGCTCAGCGCCGGGTTCGGGCTGGTGGAGAATCTGCTTGGCTCCACGCTCATAGCGTTCGGCCATTCCGGAATGCCGGTAAAGATCAACCTTGTCAACGCGGTGGTGAACATTCTCGGGGCGGTACTGCTCATACCCCCCTTCGGACTGGCAGGTGCGGCCGCCGCATCGCTCCTCGCCCGGGCGGCGACCAATCCGGTTTACGTCTTTTTCCTCGCGAAGGCCGGGGTTCGCGCCGGGGTTTGGCAGTACGCCGCTCCCATCTGCTTTCTCGGCATCTGCGGGGCGGTGTTCCTGGCGCTCGGTTCGCCGGGACCGTTTCTGAAAGGACTGCTCATTCTCCTGCTGGTGGCATTGAGTGTCAAATGGTCGGTGATCACCTCCGCCGACTTGGGCCATGCCCTGGAGAGTATAGGGTTTCGTCGTTCCTGAATCCGGGAAAAGGATCGCTGAGAATGGCCTGAAACCATCATGACAGTGCTCATCCATCTGGAAACGCTTCTGGCATTGCTTCAAAAAAGATCGTTTCCTCTCGTGTCCGCCGTTTGAAGGAAATAAAATCGAGGTCCGCGGCCGGGGTAGTCGAGCTGTTAACGAACCGCCGTCCGTTGGGGACACATCGCTTCACGTTTCAGAGAAACCGATGCGGGATACACATGAACAATGCAAAGAACCTGTTTGGATTGCTGGTAGCCGGGTGGATGGTCCTCGCCGCCCTGTTCCTGGTCCTTGTCGCGCCGGGACTGCTCAAGTCAAGTTATGTGCTGTTTCTGTACATCGCCTTCTTCATCGGGGTGGCGTACGCGGTCATCCGCCGGAAGGAAGACTTTCTATCCGCGCTCTTCATCATTTCCATCTGTTTCGCTGCCTTCAACATCAACGTGCTTAAATACGCACCCTCCCTCGGTGCGTTCATTCCTCGCCTGATGCCGGCCGACCTGCTGCTCGGGGCCCTGCTGGTCCTGCGGCTGGCAGGTCTCGGGCTACGGCGCTGGCTTCCGGTGTTTTCGGGGACGGTAAACACCGCGTTCCTGCTGCTTATCGGATCGGTTCTGTTCTCGTACCTTTTCGTGTCGCCCGGCTACGCCGGATTCCAGGAGAACGGCTTCTATGAACTCTTCTCCGTGGTGCGCGGGTATCTCATTTTCCTCTTCTTCTACAACTACTTGGAATCCCCGGAGAAATACCGGGTGGTGGTTGCCTCCTTCGGCTTCGTGGTGGTAATGGAGTTCGCGCTCATGCTCTACCAGTGGGTGACCGGCGATTTCCTGAGCCTGGGAAGCCTGGTGTATTCCGATCTGGAGGGCAGCCGGATATTGGAGTACGGCGAAACCCGTCGGGCTTTCGGCACCTTCATGTACCCGAGCATCGCCGCCGGAGTGGTCGCCGTCATTCTCCCCATGACCATCGCCTATACCTCATCTTCGCCGCGAACGGACCGTCTGCTCTCCGCCGCGCGATATTCCGTGCTGTTCCTGGGACCGGGATGCATCCTGCTTTCCGGCGCGCGGGTTCCGCTGATCGCCCTGGTCGCGCTCATTCCGGTCATGCTCGTTCTCGCCGCATGGAGGTTCGGGCAGCGGGATTTCATGAAGAGCATGAGCCGCTATCTCCTGACGATTCTGACGGCGGGAGCGGTGATCGGCCTTGTCGTCCCCGTGTTCAGCCACTGGGCGGAGCGATTCTCCCGCCAGGATTTTCTGGAGAACAGCCTGGATTTCCGCTTTCTCATCTATCGCATGGGAGCACGGGCCTTTGACGCACATCCCTGGCTCGGCGTGGGATGGGGGAATGGCGACGAGTACGGCCACACGCTCCTTTATGGCGGGGAAGGCGCCCTCTACCAGTTCGGGCTCCACAACGGCTATATCCGGATGCTGGTGGAAGGCGGTCTGGTCGGGCTCGTCCTCTATCTCGCCTGGTACTTCCTTCTGGCGCGGGCCTCGTTACGGAAGCTCCCATACATGAATGGTTCCCCGCAGTTTACATACTTGGGCGGGATTCCGGCGCTCCTTGCCACCCAGATGCTCATGGTGGACACCCAGGGGGTGCTCCTCCGGAACGAGGCGGAATTCATGTTCTTCTGCCTGAGCCTCGCCTTCATGCGGGGTTTTGACGACATGAAACGGGTCCTGGCCCTGAAACCGGTATGGAGTGAAGACAGGACTGCCGGCTGGGCAGCGGCATTTCGTCCGGAATTCTTTGTCGCCCGTACTTGGGAAGAGCGTGCATCCGGGGCGGGATACCCGGCGTTCCCGTTCCAGCGTGGCACGGTGTTCCGGAAATGACCTGGTGAAACGGGGCCGGAGAATTGTTTCGGGATGCATTCATATCCCGGTTCCGTTCCGGTTCCCGACTTCGGCGCCCGATTCGGGGAACATGACTGAGTGTATTTTTCGGCGGAGCAGTTGTTTCGAGAAGCGCATAAATGATAGGGGGAGGGCTACATGCGAAGATGCAGTCGGTGTGTCATGCCGGACACCGTTCCCGGTATCGATCTGGATGAAAACGGCCTGTGCCCGTACTGCCGGACCTATCAGCCGGAGCCATGCCTCGGGAGAGAGGCGTTGGAGGTGATAACCGGCCGGACGAAGAAGCAGGGGCGGTTCTACGATTGCATCGTACCGGTCAGCGGGGGACGGGATAGCACCTATGTACTGTATTACGCCGCCGCGATGCTGGGACTGCGGGTTCTGGCGGTGAATTACGATAACGAGTTCGGGGTGCCGGAAGCGCTGGACAATGTCAAACGGGCCTGCGAACGGCTCGGTGTGGAACTGCGGATCATCCGGTCCCGCAGGGGTATCGCCCGCCGGATCACCCGGGCCAACATCAGGGCCGCTACGGAGTTCGGCCAATTTCGGGAATGCGCAGCCTGTACCTACGGCTACCGGAGTGTGGTTTACCGTACAGCCGTGGAGCACCGGGTTCCCCTGATTTTCTGGGGCGAGTCGAAGGAAGAAGCAACACAGGAGATGGAACTCCGCGCCTTTGAAGGGATACGCCGCCATTCCCTCAAATACCTGAAGCTCCTGAATCCGAATTTCTACCTAGCCGAATACTACCGCGTGCTGCAACGGCTGGAATTCCATGTCTCCCTTCCCAATCTCTTCAGCCGGAAGTTCGAGCCGGTTTTCCGGAGCCGAGACACCCGGGAAATCCGCCTGTTCGATTACATTCCCTGGGATCGTCGGAGCATCAAGGAGACCATCATGCGGGAACTGGGATGGAAAATCCCGGAAGGACACGTTTCCTCCTGGAAGACCGATTGCCGGCTCATCGCGCTCACCAATTATACCTATATCCGGCTGTTCGGCTGTACCAAAGCCTGCTTCGGATATTGCAAAATGATCAACAGCGGACAAATGGATCGAGAAACAGCCCTGCGCCAGGAAGAGGAACTGCTGGCCGGCTCCAAAACTCCCGTGGAAGACCTGCTCCGCCGTGAAGTCGGGCTCCGTCCCGCCGAGGCGCGGCGCATCGTCCGGGATGAGGCCCAGCTGTTCCCCTGACCCGGGCGCGACGCCAGTCCGGTGGTGTTCCGTAATTCGGTCAGATTGCGGAATGCGGAGGGGCGGGCCGCGTGGTGAAGAAAGGTGGCGCCCAATTTATTCGCTATTATTGCTCCGGTGGCAAATTTTTTAACCTCGGTATTCCGTCAGGCTCCATTCAATCAGGCCATCACCACAGGAAGGGTTAAATGTTTACCCACCGGAGCAATAACAGTGTACAGGCAAAACAAAATAACTCTTTCTGTTTCCATCGAATGCCGGTGTTCATAACGGGGTATGGCCAAAGGAGGACACGAGATGAAGCGTGCGTTGATTACCGGCATCACCGGGCAGGACGGTTCCTATATGGCGGATTTTTTACTCGGGAAAGGATACGAGGTGCATGGACTTGTCCGGAGGGTGGCCTTCCAGGACCCGGAGCAGCGGTTTCAGCGTATTCGGCACATTCTGGACCGGGTTACGCTGCATTCCGGCGCGGTGGAGAGTTTTCCCAACGTGTTCTCGATCATGAACGCGCTGAAGCCTGACGAGTGCTATCACTATGCCGGGCAGAGTTATGTCGCCTATTCATTTGAGGACGAGTACAGCACCATGCTGGTGAACACCACCGGCACTCACCACATCCTCGCCGCCATCCGGGAATGCGCTCCGCACTGTCGTCTCTATTTCCCCGCCACGGGGGAGATGTTCGGTAATCCCGAATCCTCCGCCCAGAACGAGAGCACTCCCTGCTTCCCCTGCTCTTCCTATGGTGTCTCCAAGCTGGCGGCCTGTCATCTTGTCCGAATGTACCGGGAGGTGCACGGTGTTTTTGCCTCGGTGGGAATTTCCATGAACCACGAGTCCCCACGCCGGGGCTTCGATTTCATTTCCCGGAAGGTCTCCCGCGCCGTGGCCAGAATCAAACTCGGTCTGGAGACGGAGCTGCGGGTGGGGAACATCGAAGCCAGGCGGGACTGGGGATTTGCCGGGGATTACGTCCGTGCCATGTGGATGATGCTCCAGCAGGACCGTCCGGACGATTACGTCATCGCCACCGGGGAGCAGCATTCGGTGCGGGAGCTCATCGAAACCGCTTTCGCCCATGTCGGACTCGACTGGGAGCGGTACACCGTGTTTGACCCATCCTGTCTTCGGCTGCGCGACGTGAATGCGCTCCGGGGCGACAACCGGAAAATCCGTGAAAAACTCGGATGGGAGCCCAAAGTGAACTTCGAGCAGCTCATCCGCATGATGGTGGATGCCGACCTGGCTGACCTGGGCGCAGCCAGGGAACTGGGTTTGCCCGAAGGGGACATGTTTCCCTTTGGTGAATTGGCGGAGGAACGGGATGCCGAAGCACTGGCGGTATAGGACGGAAACCCGCTGCAAACGCGGAAACGTGAATCGGGATCAGAATTGGCCCCGTTGAGACACAACGAGAGGAGGGTGAATGGTGACGGGTAAACGGAGCATACTGCTGGTATGCAAAAACATTCCTTACCCGCCGTATACCGGAGGCAATGTCAGGGTATTCAATCTGGTGAAGCGGATGGCCCGTGATTACGATATCACGCTGGTCTGCCTTTCCGACCGGCAGGCGGTCGGTGATGCGGAGGGGCTCCGGCCCTGGTGCTGTCATATCCATGTCGTTCCCATCGTCACCGGGCGGAGTGTTGCCGAAAAGCTGCTGCTCCTGTGCAAACCGGCGGAATGGCGGCGTTTCTTTGCACGGGCTGCCCGTCTGTTGCGAGGCGCCCCGTTCGGGATGCTCTGCAGCTATTTTCCCGCCATGCGAGACCTGCTGCGGTCGCTGTTGGCTTCCGGGCGGTACGACATCGTGCAGTTCGAGTCCATCGTCGGGATCTATCTGCCCGACGTGGAAGACCTGCTCGGGGAGGCCCGGACAGTGTATGTGGAGCACGGGCTTATCGGCGAAGAAATCGCCCGGATGATTCATCGTTCCGGGTGGGGGGTGAAGCTCCGGTACGCGCTGGAGCCGCTGCTCTTCAATATTTACGAGCGGAAGCTGCTTCCCCGGTTCGATCACATCATTTCCATGTCCGAGTTGGAGCGGGAGAAGATCATGCGGCTGACCGGCATCCCGGAACGGCGCATAACCGTGGTCCGGACTGGGGTGGATACGGAGTTGTACCGCGACCGCGCAGTTCCCGACAGAGAGCGGTGCATGGCGCTGCTGGGAACAATGCGCTTCGTCCCGAACCGTGAAGGGTTTATCTGGTTCGCCGAACGGGTGTTTCCGAAGATACGCAGGCGGGTTCCGGACGCGACCGTACTGGTGGTGGGGGAGGAGGATCCGGAGATCACCAAACAATATTCCAGACCGGGGATTATATTCCGGGGCGTGGTGGAGCGTCTGGAGGATGAGTTCGGAAAAGGCATGATTTTCCTCGCACCCATCCGCATCGGCGCGGGGACCCGCACCAAAATCGTGACCGGAATGGCTTTCGGCATGCCGGTGGTCAGTGCCTCGGTGGGAATTGAGGGTATCGCCGCGGCCGAAAACGAGGGAGTGATTATTGCTGATGACGAGAGCGATTTTGCCAATGCGGTCGTCGGGCTTCTGGAGGATGATGCCCGGCGTCTGGAGATGGGGGCTATGGCCCGCGCCTACGTGGAAAGGGAATATTCCTGGAATCAAATTTATCTCCGTCTGAACCAGGTGTACCGGGACCTGGTTGTACTTCCGGCAAAATCGCTGGGGAAGGAAGGGGAATCCAGGGTCGTCCCCATGTCCCCGGTTCCCTCCGCGAAGGGGTCGTCCTCATGAACGTGCTCCTGGCATGTCCGCTCTGGGGGTATTTCGGCGGGCGGGAACAGTACCTTGCGGACACCGTGGAGGAACTTTCCCTCCGGGGCCATGAATGCACTGTCATCTGCTCCGAACACACGGGCCGCCCAATCCGCTCCGGGGCCGCTGCGCGGGTGAAGGTGTACCGTCTGGCCGCGCTAAACCGATTCGCTTCCGGTGGTAAGGGGGACAGCTCGAACGCACTGGAATCCGTGCTGGAACGGGTGCGACCGGACGCTATGTTCGTCCATGACATCAAAAATGGCGCGCTGCTTCGGAGAATGATGCGTTCCGGCGGCGTGGTTTCCATGGCTCATTTCCCCTGGCTCTTCTGTCTACGGGACAACCGGACGGAGTACCTTTCCCGGCGGGCCTGCACCCGTCGACTGGGGATCGGATGCCTGGCCCGGGGCTGCTTCCTGGGGAAGCCCGATGGCACGTCGCGGTGGCCGCTACGGTACAACAGCCTTCCCGCCCTGCGGGATTTGGGGACGGTGTATGCCGGTATCGGAACCCATGTCGTAGCGAGCAGGTACATGCGGGATGTGTTTCTGGCGCACGGCTTCCGGGAGGATCGCGTGCGGGTGGTCGGCCTCTACACCGGCCTCCCTCCCCTGTCCCCGCAGAGTGGGGCGCATGACGGCGTTCCCGTTTTTCTCTATCTCGGACGGGTTGACCGGTACAAGGGACTCGATTTCCTTATCCGGGCGCTGGTCCGCTGCACCGTTCCCTTGCGGCTGGAGGTCTTGGGCGAAGGCCCTCTGCTCGGCAAGTGCTCCGCGCTGGCCCGCTCTTTCGGACTCGGCGACCGGGTCGTCTTTCACGGTTGGGTTCCCCGCGACCGGACCGGAGAACATCTTGCGTCGGCGCGGGCGGTGGTGGTTCCCTCCGTCTGTCCCGAGGCGTTCGGAATGGCCGGTCTGGAATCCCAGGCGGCGGGAAAACCGGTGATCGCCTTCGACAGCGGGGGTATTTCCGACTGGCTGGTCGACGAGGAAACCGGTTATCTCGTCCGCGCGGGAGATGTGGACGCGCTCGCCCGGAGGATGGACATGCTCGCCGTCCATCCCGAACCGGCCCGCCGCATGGGTCTGGCCGGACGTGCGCGGGCGGAGAAGTATTTCACACGGGAGCGGCATTTCGGAAGTATCGAGAATATCCTCTCTGAGGCTGAGGCTGCGCGCGGCAGGGGGGAGCATGATCATCGCGGCGGATTAATCCGGGCCGACGGTCCGGATGCCGGGACGGAGCGGTACGGGAGTCCATCCGGCAAGGATGCCGCAGTTCATCCGGGCGCGGCCTGAAAACCCACGGGAGTTCGCATGAAAGTTCTCTTCGTCAACAAGTATTTCTATCCCCGGGGCGGTTCCGAAGTCTCCATGTTCGAAACCGCACGGCTGCTCGAATCCCGGGGGCACGAGGCCATATTTTTCTCCATGCGGGATCCGGCGAACCTGCCTTCTCCCCATGAGGAATACTTCGTCTCACCGGTGAGATACGACGGGAGCGTCCGGGAAAAGATCAGCGCCTCGTGCAAGCTGCTCTATTCCTTCGAGGCGCGACGGAACATGGATCGTCTTCTGGACCGGGAGCAGCCCGATGTCATTCATCTGAACAACATCTACCACCAGATCTCCCCCTCGGTGATCGACGCGGCGAAAAAGCGGGGCATCCCGACTGTCATGACCCTGCACGACTACAAGATGGTCTGCGCCTCCTACGGCCTTCTGTCCGGTGGCGCCACCTGCGAGGCATGCCGGGGCGGACGGTTCTACCGCTGCTTTCTTAGGGGCTGCGTCAAAGGGTCGCGGGGTAAAAGCCTCCTGAATACCCTCGAAATGTATCTTCACCACCGTCTGCTCCGGATCTATGACGGAGTGGACGTGTTCATTTCCCCCTACAGCCGCTTTTTCGAGGACAAGCTCTGTGAGATGGGCTTTCCCCATCCCATCGTGCACCTGCAGAACCTCATCCCGTTGGAGCGAGTGGAGCCCCGGTACGGTTGGAAGGAACGGTCCATCCTCTATTTCGGCAGGCTTTCGCCGGAAAAGGGGGTGCGGACCGCCATGGCGGCGGTGCGAGGCATCCCCGGCGTGACCCTCAAAATCGTGGGAGACGGCCCCCAGCGGGGCGAACTGGAGGAATTCGCGATCCGGGAAGGCATCGGGAACGTCCGCTTCCTCGGCTACCAACGGGGTGAGGAGCTCCGGGAGGCGATCACCCGCTCCATGTTCGTCCTCATTCCCTCGGAATGGTACGAACCGTTCGCCTTTACGGTCATTGAGGCGTTCGCCTTGGGGAAGCCCGTAGTGGGAGCGCGCATCGGTGGTATCCCCGAACGGGTCATTCATGGAGAAACCGGCCTTTTATTCGAGCCGGGAAATACATCCGATCTGCGGGAAAAACTGGAGTACCTGCTGGCGAACCCGTCACTCATCCCCGAAATGGGAATGCGGGCCAAATCCTTTGTAGATCGGGAATACGATACGGAGCGGTATTTTCGTAATCTCATGGCCATCTATCGGAACGTCGTCGCCGGAAAACCCTCGCCCGTCTTCGATGATGATCTGGATGCCGACACGGTTCTGGCCGGAGCTACTCGCTGACTGCGGCCGTGTTCCGCGGCCCGCCAAAACGGACCCGCAGGGGGAGAGGCCTGTTCACGGTGCGCCCGTGATTCCGCGGGAAACGACGATAAGCGGGCAGTGGAACAGCAACGCCGGCCGGACTACCCCCGTTCCATCGTACCCTCAACCGTAAAAAGGAGACAAATACCGGTATGGGCGACAAACTTCACGGCTCGGTCATTCTCACCTATCGCTGCAACGCCCGCTGCAACATGTGCGACGTCTGGCGG
>JAWLHT010000104.1:0-15571 GCA_041690195.1 Candidatus Latescibacterota bacterium | reverse complement strand
CGGTGCCCGACCCGACGCTCTACGCCGTCGTGCCCGACGACCCGGCGGTCGCGCCCGCGGGCCACGAGGCCTGGTTCGTCCTCGCCAACGCCCCCCGCCAGGGGCAGGTCGACTGGGCCGAGCCCGGCCTGGCCGAGGGCTACGCCGAGCACCTCCTCGAGGTCCTCGCCCGCCGCGGGCTCGACCTCGCAGGCCGGCTGCGCTTCGTCGAGCACCGCTCCCCCCTCGACCTGGCCCGGCGCACCCGCGCGGTCGGCGGGGCGATCTACGGGACGTCGTCGAACGGGCCCCGCGCGGCGTTCCTGCGACCGGCCAACCGCTCGCCGGTCCCCGGCCTGCACCTCGTGGGCGGGTCGGCGCACCCCGGGGGCGGCCATTCCGCCCGAGCCTTCGTCCCGCCCGGTTTCTTCCAGATAGAGCACCGTGTCATAGGATTTCCAGGTATCCCGTATGGCTTCCAGATTGTTGGCGATGCGCACATCGAGGACCCAGGCGGCCCACCATTCGAGACCGTGACGGGCGACCAGGAGTGTATTGCCCGACGGCAGGGATGACTTGAGCGTCTGCAACTCGGCGTATGCCGCGGGGGAGATCGTGGAACCCGCGTTCACCGGAAGGCTTTTTCCCGAACTCGCCAGGACCAGCACGGCGACTGCCCCGGCGGCAGCCGTTCCCCACTTGTTGCGGACGGCGATAAAGGCCAGCGGGACAAGTCCGGGGACCATGGCCATGAGTCCCAGCCGTTCGGACCACTCCCGGTCGATGAAGGGAGAGGCGAAGAGGAGCGCGGCCAGGCTCGAAGCCCACAGGATCGTGGACTCTCCCCGGTTCAGACGCTTGCGGCAGAAAAGGGCGATGGATACTCCGGCCAGACCGAACAGGTTGCCGAGCAGGAGACCCTCGAAGTCGGACGGAGCGCCGGGACCGGGTCCCCGGTTCATTCCCAGCCAGGAACCCGCCAGTGAGTCGCCAAAGGCCTGGGCGGGATCGTGGAGCATGGCGAGAAGCTTTGCCGCCCGGACCGGGTCGAATACCGAAACCACGGTCAGCGTGAGAACCGCTGTCAGCGTGAGGGCAGCGATACCGGTCAGGATGCGGCGGCGGCTTCCGGAGGCCGCCAGGGCCGGGACCACCGCCGCGAGCGCGGTTGCGAGCGCCAGGGCTGTCACGCCGAGATGGGTGAGGAAGGTCAGGCAGAAGAAGGTCAGCGTGAGGACTGCGTCACGAACCCGCTCATCCCGCAACGCCCGGAACAGGAAGTATGCGAACATGAGATAGAGCGGCAGTGCGGCCGCGTTCTTCTGGAAATCCCCGGCCATGCGGAGGAGGGGACCGCCGCTCACCGCTGTCAGTCCGGCGGCGAACACCGCTGCAGCGGTGCGGAACCGCCCCGTCGCATTGTCCGCAAACGCCCGGACGAACAGGTATACCGGAACCGCCAGCAGCGCGGGCAGTATGGCGTCCGTGAACCGGACCACGGTGTAAACGACCCGGTCGTCCGCAAAGAACGGCGTGAACAGGGCGCTCAATCCGGCCTGGACGTAGAAGAGCAGGGGAAAATCCGGAATCCCCGGCAGACCGGAACGAAGAATGGCCCGGACCTGCACCGGATAGTAGGCGCCGTTCATTCCCGGAATAAGGTCCGGAGAGAACAGGATGACTCCCCGCAGCGCCCATCCGCAGGCGAGAACGGCGGCGAGCGCCCAAAGCTCGGGCCGGACTGGACTATGTCGGAAATGGTATTTCATGGTGTGTCTTCCGAACTGTTTTCATGAAGCATGATTCCGTCGGAACCGCGCTGGCGGAATCCTCACCGGAGTCCGCGTTTCCCCGTTCACGAGGAGCGGGGAGGCGGGTACGGTACTCCTTACGCGGGCGCCGCCGCCCGCCGCTCCCCGATGAGCCAGAGATAGGCGTCTTCGAGGGTGGGATTGGCCTGCTCCGCATCGGGAACGGGCGGCTTTTCGGCCAGACAGCGGACCCGAATACGTTCACCGGCGCGCATATGATGGACGATGCGCAGGGACTCCCGCAGTCCGGCAAACGTCTCGTCATCGGAGAAGAACTGCCAGACTTTGCCCCGCACCGCCTCGGTCATCTCCAGCGGGCTGCCGAGATAGGAGAGCGAACCCCGGCTGAGCACCGCCACCCGGTTGCAGGAGGAGGAAATATCCTCGATAATATGGGTGGAGAAGATCACGATGCGCTCCCGGCTGAGTTCCACCAGAAGGTTGCGGAATCGGATACGTTCCCTCGGGTCCAGTCCGGCGGTGGGTTCGTCCACCACCAGAATGCGCGGCAGGTGCAGGAGGGTCATGGCGATTCCGACCCGCTGTTTCATGCCGCCGGAGAAGGAGCCGATCTTCTGTCCGCCGTTTTCGGCGAGGTGCACCGCTCCGAGTACGTAATCCACGATTTCGCGGCGCTTGTCCCGGTCGGTGATGCCCTTGAGGATGGCGATGTAGTCCAAAAATTCCCGGGCGGTCAGGTTTTCATAGGTGCCGAACTCCTGGGGCAGATAGCCGATGAGCCCCTGCAGCTCCTCCCGCTTTTCCCGGAAGTTGATGCCGTTGATGCGCATGGATCCCATGCTCTGGTTCAGGACGCCGCAGATGATACGCATAATAGTGGTTTTTCCCGCGCCGTTGGGGCCGAGAAGCCCGAACATGCCGCTCCCGATCTCCAGCGAGACCCCGTCCAGCGCCTGGAACGGCCGTTTCCTGCGTCCCAGAAACGGAATGGAGATAATCGCCTGATAGAACACCCGTCGTATCCGGGGAAACCGCCCTGTCAGGCGCGCCAGGTTCATTCTCTCGCTGTGGTACCGTTCCGATGCCGCCCGGATCACGAGAGCGCCGTACCACACCAGCCCGATGAAGACGAGCACGGCGGGCCGGAACCCCTTCCGGAAATAGATCGCCAGGTTCAGCGCGGGGAGTCCCCAGACCAGCGCGGAGGTTCCCCAACGGGTCAGGCGGGCGGTGAACGCGGAGGCGGACGGCGCCCGGTTGGCCATGACCCGGGCCGGCACGCTCCAGAGAAAGAGCGCGAAGGCGAATACGGCATGGGAGAAAACGAAAATCCAGAACCCGTTCGAAAGATAGAAGTAGGTGAAATAGATCAGGAACGCGAGCACCGGCGCGACCCAGGTCAGGATGCCGGTTTCGCGCCAGGAAAGATACTTCCGGACAGCTCCGTGGAGGGAGTCGAGACGGACGCCCTTTTTCCACTCACGGACGAACCGGCTATCGTCATCATAGGTTTTCACCATGCGGCGGATATGAAGGGTCAGCGGTTCGGTGCGGGGGATGAGCCCGGTTCCCGCCCGCCGCAGGCTGGCGGTGAAGAAGTAGAAGGCCGCCGGTACCATGGCCAGGGAAACAACCCAGTACACCACTTTCCAAAGCAGACTGTCCACCGAGGAATCAATAAGCAGGGCCAGACCGGCGAGCGCGGCCAATTGGAGGACCTTGAGCCGCCAGTCCAGTTTCCGGAGCCAGTCCAGGGCGGATTCCAGCCCGGAATACACCGTGGGGATGAGCACAAGGGTGAACAGCGTGCTCAGACTCAGGCCGCCCACCACCGCGATGGCGAAGGGAGCCCCGATCATGCTCACATACTCCGAGTCTCCCATGGCGAGCGGGATCATGCCCACCACGGTGGTGATGGAGGTGATGAGAATGGGGCGGAGCCTGGCCTGTCCGGCGGTCATGAGCGCCCGTTCACGGGAGAACCCGCGATGCCGGAGAATGCGGGTGTAGTCGATGAGGATGATGCCGTTGTTCACCACCACTCCCAGCAGTATGAGAAATCCGAGGAGGGCGCTCGCGGTAAGCAGGGATTTCCCGGTGAGGACAAGCGCTCCGAGCGCTCCGATGGCGGCAAGCGGGATGGTGAACATCATCACCAGCGGTGTTGCGAATGACTCGAACACCGAAGCGAGTATCATGTAGATCAGAATGAACGCCGCGACGATAAGGAAAGAAAACTCGCTCATGTCGGTTTCATTGTGGACCACCTCGACCGCGACTCCGGGGGGAATGGATATCCCGGCGATAAGGTCGTCCACCTCGATCCGGGCCGCTTCCAGCGCGGGTTTTGACTCGTTCACCTCCTGATCGAACCGGTAGGTTACCTCCACCTGCCGCTCCTGGTTCAGACGGTGAATGGCGGAGCGTCCGCGGGTGAACACCAGATTGCTGATCTGGTCCAGGGCAAAGGTCGCCCCGGAACCGCCGGTGATCAGTACGCCGCGAAGGTCGTCCACGGTTTTTTCGGCTTCCTCTTCCTCCGTGTCTCCGGAATTCCGGATGGTTATCTCGTACTCGTCGGTCCCCTGCTTGAACGGTACCGAGGTGGATACTTCCCGTCCGAAGGTCCCCAGTTCCCCGGAAATGGAATTAAGGGGAATATTTTCCCGGGCCATGGTTTCCCGGTCGAAGAGCAGGTGGAGTTCGGGACGGTTTTCGTCCACGTTGAAGCTCACCGACTGCACCGTTTCGATCTGTTCCAGGTAATAACGGATGTCTTCGGCAACAGTCCGGAGGAGGGTGAAGTCGCTGCCCTTGAGAACAATGCGCTCGCGCTGCTGCCCGATGCCGAAGGAACGTTCCAGGGGAAGGCCGAGCTGTGCGCTCCCTCCCCCGCCGAACCGCTGGCCGGAAGTGGGTTCGGAAAGGCTCACCTCAGCCCCCGGGAACCGGTTGATCCGGTTCTGAATTTCCGCCTTGATCTGGGTGATGCTGCGTCCGCGGACCTTCTCGTAGTCCTCCTGCAGCAGGACGTTTATCGAGGCTTCCTCGGCAAAAATCTGGGCGATGAGGTCCTGCTTCTCGGGGAGATCGGCCAGACGGGCCTCGAGTTCGGTGGTGAGCCGGTCTGTGGCCTCCAGCGTAGATCCCTTCGGCGCGGTGAGATAGAGGGGGAACGTCCGGAGCTCGACCTCGCGGGAAACATTCAGGCTCATTGACACGGCGGTGATCAGGGTAACCAGGAAGAGCGCCACCGCTCCCATCACGGTGCGGGCCGGGAACCGCATGGCGGACTTGAGCAGGAGGGTGTAGATCTGAACCGCCCGCTCGCGGTAAGATATCCTGGTGAACGCGCCGCCCGCGCTGTCCGTCTTCTTCCGCAGAAGGGCATGGACCGCCATGGGGGTGAGCAGGAGCGCGGTCAGCAGCGATACCAGAAGCGTGGAAATGATGGAGACTCCCACATGATGGCCGATGAGACGCATGGCAAAGTCGGAGGAGAACACGAAGGGCAGGAATACGGTGATGGTGGTTACAGTCGCCGCGGCGATGGAGCGCCATACTTCGGCCGTTCCCTGAATCACCGCCGTGTCCCGGTCGCGATGCGCGGCCATCAGCCGCATGATGTTTTCCAGTACCACCACTCCGTTGTCGAGGAGCATGCCCACCGCCAGGGCGATTCCCATAAGAGTCAGGATATTGATGCTGATATCGAAGGCGAGAAAGAAATTGAACGCCGCGAACACCGAAACCGGCATGGCCAGCACGATGACGCTTACAAGGCGGAGGTTCCGCAGGAAAAGCCAGAGAACCGCCACTGCCAGCAGACCGCCGGTGAGCGCGAGCTGCTTGACCGTGTTGAGGTTCTTTTCCATATCCTCGGCGGTATCGGACTGGATGACGATCTGCACCTCTTCCGGACCGAGTTCGCGGTTCAGGCGCTCTACAACCCCGCGGACATTCCGGGCCAGTTCGATGAGGTTGGACTGGGAGTCACGGGTCAGCTGCACGGTCACCGCGTCCATGCCGTTCACCCGGCTGATGGATGTTTCCTCCTTTGTCCCGAAAGTGACCGTCGCGACATCCCGGAGATACAGCGGGCCTTCTGATTTGACCACAAGACTTTCCAGATCGCGGATATCGCCGTATTCCGAGGTGACATTGACAAAGTACCGCTTGCCGCCGTCCCAGGATCGTCCCACGAATGTTTTGTCCTGCGTGCCCCGGGTGAGCAGGGAGCGGACGGTGTTGGGAGTGATTCCGGCCGCTTTACAGGCGTCTTCGTCGAGGGTGACCTCGACCGACTGGGTGCGTCCCCCGATAACGGTTACCGCGGCGACCCCGTTTACCGTTTCGAGTTCTCGGGTGATCTTCTGGTCTATGACCGAGCGGACCCGTTCCAACCCGCCGGTTCCCCGGACCTGAAGCCCCATCAGGAGGCTCGAACTGGCGAGCCGTTCCGTATCGGTCCTGGTCACGGTCACCGTAAAATCTTCCCCGAGGGTGGCCCGCGCCGTTTCCACCGCTTCTTCCAGCTTGAGGTTGGCGTACTGCATGCGCGTATCGGGCGAATAGGTGATGGTGATCGTCCCGCGGTTCTGGTTAATGCGGGTTTCAATCTCCTGAATCCCTTCGAGCCGTCCGATGGCGCCTTCCAGGGGAAAGACCGCCTGCCGTTCCAGGTACGAAGGATCCATTTCGGTCCGGGCGCTCACCGAAACGATGGCGGTGGGCAGCTCAGAGTTCGGGTAAATCTCCATGGGCAGCCGTTTGTATGAGAAGTACCCGAGCATGGTTATCGCGGCAAAGAACATGCCGACGAGAACCTTGCGGTCAATGACAATATGGAGGAAATGCATGGGCGCTTTCCTGGTTGTGAAAAGAAATGTCCCAACACGTTCTGATTATTGGATACACCGCAAACTGCATTCGTTCACCGTCCCTGTCCGTTGCACGACGGCGTGAACCGCTGTTCCCGGCAAGTCAGGCCGCGTCCGCATGGTCCTGCGGCGGGGAGAAAGATATGGCCGTTCAGTTCCGCCGTGCCATGCATTCCTTCGGGCAGTCACCGCAGGATGGCCGGGTGAGCGGTCTTGCTCAAGCCTGCTGCGCCCGCGGCGCGACTCTTGTCACCATGCGCTCGATGATCAGGTAGACGCACGGGATCACCAGGAGGGTGAGAACGGTCGAGCTCACCAGACCGCCGATGACCGCCAGCGCCATGGGCGCCCGGAGGGCGGCGCCTTCTCCGAATCCGAGGGCGAGCGGCAGCATGGTCAGCACGGTGGTAAGCGTGGTCATAATGATGGGACGGAGCCTGCGCTGACCCGCTTCGAGCGCCGCATCCCGGGGGGATGCGCCTTCCCGGCGAAGCTGCAGGATGGCGTCCACCAGAACGATGGAATCGTTTACCGCGATTCCGGCCAGCATGATGATCCCTATGTAGGCCATGATGTTGAGCGGCATGCCCAGGGCGGTGAAGAGCAGAATGGTGCCCACCGCCGCGGTGGGAATGGCGAGCATGATGGTGAAGGGGTGCACCAGCGACTCGAACTGGGATGCCAGAACCATGTACATGAGCACCACCGAGAGAATAAGCGCGAACTTGAGATTGGCGAACGCCTCGCGCCGATGGGCTTCTTCGCCCGCCAGGGTGTACTGGTATCCGGGCGGAAAGGAAACACCGGCCATGGTGGTCTGGATATCACGCACGACATGGTCCAGCGGACGGCCGCCGCGGAGGTCCGCGGTGATCGTTCCGACCCGCGCCTGGTCGCGCCGGGTGATTTCCTTTGGCGCTTGCACGATCTGAATCCGCGCCACCTCGCTCAGGGGAATCTCGCGGCTTCCAGTGCGGATAATGAGGTCTTCCAGTTCCTTCACCCCAACCCGGGGGAGTTCCACGGTGATGTCCCGGAGCTCACCGCCGCTCTCCCACTGACCGGCCGAGGTCCCGGAAAGCCGCTCGGACATGCGGGAAGAGAGGGTCTCCACCGCCACATCCATGGCTCCTGCCCGGTCACGATCCAGCGTCACTTCGATTTCCGGGCGGCCCTCGTCAAAGCTGGTCCGGATATTGGCGAGATCCGGGAGCGAGGCGATCTGCGCATGGACCTGTTCGGTCAGACTCTGAAGAATATCCAGATCGTCACCGCGGATTTCGATCTCCAACGGAGCGGAGGATGCACCCAGACTGATGTCAAGGGCGGTCTGTTCGTGTGCGACGTGAATCTCTGCGTCGGGAACACCGGAAAGCGCACTGGTGATACGATCCAGAACCACGTCCGGATCGAGCTGTGACTCCGGGGTGAGGGAGAGCCGCATGGTTGCGGTGTTTTCATCCTCGATTTTTCCCGCCGCGCTCCCGGTGGTTTCCCCGGATGGTCCGGCAATCGAATATATCGTCGCCAGATCCGCTCCGAGAGCATCCCGGACCAGTTCCTCCATGGATTCCACCGCCCCCGCCGTGCGGTTGATCTCGGTGCCTTCGGGGAGGATGATATCCACGCTGAAGTCCCGTGCTCCCGCCTTGGGAATGAACTCGCTTCCCAGACCGGGCAGCATAAGATAGGAGGCGGCGACCAGGACCGCGGAAGCCAGAATCACCATCCATGGACGGTTCAGGACCGCGCCGAGAAAGGCCCTGTATCGAGGGAACCGTGCTGTATCCCCGGCTTTCCGCGAGGCTGGCGTCTTTGCTTTCAGGAATCGCGAAGCGAGCATGGGGATGACCAGCGCCGCCACGGCGAGGGATGAAAGCAATGAGAAAGACACCGTCCAGGCCTGATCCTTGAACAGTTCCCCCGCCGAACCGTGGAGATACACGATGGGCAGGAACACCACAATGGTGGTGATAGTGGAGGCGGTGATTGCCCCGCCGACCTGGGAAGTCCCCTCGATGACCGCCTCCCGCAGGGGGAGACCACTTTCGAGATTCCGGAAGATGCTTTCAACCACGATGATGGCGTTGTCCACCAGCATGCCGGCGCCAAGCGCAAGACCGCCCAGGGTCATGATGTTGAGCGTCAGCCCCTGGAAGTACATGAGGTTGAACGTGGCTACGATGGAGATGGGAATCGCCGTGGCGATGATAAGAGTAGCGCCGATCCTCCGGAGGAAGATATACAGCACAAGCACCGAAAGAAGAATGCCGATGAGCGCTGATTGCTTGACTTCCCCGATGGCGCTCGCGACGAAGCTTCCCTGGTTGCGGATCACCACGAATTCATAACCGGGGAGGGCTTTTTCCAGAGTGTCGAGCGCCGTGAAAAATTCGCGGACCGCATTCACCGTGTTGTACCGGGTTTCCTTGTATATCGCGATGCCCATGCACCGTTTGCCGTCAACCCGGACAATGTTCTCCGGTTCCTTGTTGCGAAGGGAAATGGTCGCGATGTCCCGCAGGAAAACCGGAACCTGGGCCGAAGCGGCCGCAGATCCGGCCGTCGAGGCGGCAGCGGAGCCGGACGCCTGTTCCTGAGCCCTGAACGCCACAACCACTCCGCCGATCTCCTCGAGGCTGGCCAGCTCTCCCACTCCCTTGATGACATAGCTCGTACCCATCTCCACGATGGAACCGCCGGAGACGTTGCGGTTGTAAGCGTTGATCCGTTCGGCGATAGTGGTGGTGGTGACCCCGTAGGCCTGCATCCGGTATTCGTCGGTGCTGACCAGAACCTCTTTCTCTTCCGAGCCGAGGAGCTTGACCTCCGCGATTCCCTCCAGCCGGATAAGTTCGTTCCGGATGTAGTTTTCCGCGACACGCCGGAGTTCGTCCATATCGGAGACCTGGGGATGGGAGAATCCGAGGAGCACGATCGGAGCGGCGTTGGGATCCTGCTGGGAAATGGTGAGCTCTTCCACGTCCTGGTTGGAAGCCAGGCTTTTCATGCTCTTCTGCAGGTCGAGAAACGCCTCGTCCATGGATGCGTTCCAGTTGTATTCGACCACAAGATGGGCCGAGCCGACCCGCGCGATGGAGGAAACCCGGACCACCCCCTTCTGGCGGATGGCCTGAGATTCCATGTTGCGCAGGAACTGTTTTTCGATTTCCTCGGGCGGACGTTCGCCGGCCTTCAATTCCACGAAGAGCCGCGGATTGTTCAGGTCGGGGAAAAGCTCCATTCCCAGCTTCCGGAATGAGATGTACCCGAGGAGAATGACCGCCAAGACCGTCATGGTGACAGTGATGGGGTAGGCGACTGCGAACCGGGCAAGCTGTTTCATTCGGGTTTTCCGATATTAAAAGATGAAAGAAAGTGCCAGAGTGCCAGAGTGCCAGAGTGCCAGAGTGAAAAGAAAAAAACTGTTCGGATTGCCGGGGTGGACGGTGTGCCCGGACGGGCATGCCCATCCCGCTGATTCCCTGCGCCTGCCCGCCTCCGCGCCGATGCCTTTTCTTCACTTTGGCACTTTGGCACTCTGGCACTCAGGCACTTTCTTTTCTATTCCGTTACCTTCACCCTGGCGCGGTCCCGCAGGGTTTCAAATCCCTTGATCACGAGGCGGTCTTCCGCGGCGAGTCCCTCGACAACTTCCACCTCGTCGGGGTTTTCCAGGCCGGTGACGATCCGCCGTTCCGCGGCGAGTCCGCGTTCGACCACGAACACCACCCGGTTGTCGCGGCGGGAGAGGATGACATCCTTGGGAATGACAACGGCGCTTTCCCGACTGTCCACCACGATTTCGGCCTTGACGAACATTCCCGGCTTGAGTTCCTGCCCGGGATTTTCGGCTTCTATTGTCGCCGTGAAGGTCCGGGTCGTGGCGTCGATGGAGGGTGACACCTGGGTGATCCGCCCGGTGAACACCTTGCCGGGGAGATTGATACTGGTGATACGGGCCACCTGACCTCCCCGGATATTGCCGAGTTGTTTTTCCGGAAGATTGGCGTCCATGGTGAGACGGCGGTAGTCCATGATCTGCGCGATTGTTTCCCCGGAGTTGATTTTCACCCCGGGAGTGTGATCGGTGATGCTGGTGATAATGCCGTCGAGGGGGACGACAACCTTGAGTTTGGCAAGCTGATACAGGGCGTTCTCATGGCTGTACTGGGCGTCTATATAGGACTTCTCCGCGTTCTTGAGTTCCCGGAGGGTAACCCCGCCTTTGTCATAGAGAGACTGCTGCTTCTCAAATTCGCTCTTGGAAAGATCGAGACTCATTTTCTGGGAGTCGATCTTTACGTTGTTTTCGTACTCGGGATTTTCCAGGGTAACCAGCACTTCGTCTTTCCGGACGGCGTCACCGACGGCGAACGGACGATTGGTGCGGGGATTGATGCCCCGGTGGTAGAATCCGGCCGCCTCGGAGACAACCTCCGCGACCCGCGTGGCATTGATCGTGCCGGTGGAGGTGATGTATTCCTCGATGGGCTTGAAGGTCACCTCCTCGACAGTCACCGGGGCGGCGATATCCAGCTCGGGCTGCCGTTCCTGTTGACCGCAGGAAAGAAGCAGGAGGCAGAACATGATCGGAACGATAATTACTCTCACCGTGCGCTCCTCGGGTTGAAGGGTATCGATAAAAAACAGTCATTGGTATTCGGGCAGGCCGGAATTCCGGAACCGGATATCATTCCACCGCCACTGTCTCGTTCCGCTCGAAGTCCCAAAGGGTGAGCACCTTCAGGTTCAGCAGTCCGAGCTTGTAATTGATCTGGGCGTTGGTCAGGCTCGTTTTCTTTTGCGAAAGCTGGTTCTGATAAAGACTCATGTCCATACTGGTCAGGTCGCCGTTCTTGTACCGCTCCAGATTGATCTCGTAGGTCAACTGGGCGTTGCGGACGTTCTGCTGGGCGATCTCGATCTGGCTCACCAGGTTGGTCAGGTTGCGGTGGGCCTGACGGATGGCAATGAGAATGCTGGTTTTTTCCTCTTCGAGACCGAGTTGGCTGCTCTTGACGCTCAGACGGGCGGCGTTGACCCGGGACTTCTTCTCGCCCCAGTCCCAGAGAGGGATGTCGAAGGATATCCCGACTGTCTGTTTGTTGGTGGCATGCTGGTATATATCTCCGAACGTCTGGTCCGAACCGGTCAGGCCGAGGGAAAGATTCACCGCGCCTTTGAATTCGTTCTGGGCCGAGGCGGTGAGCACGTTGTTCGTGGCGGTTTCGATATCGATATTGCGCTGGCGGAGTTCCATGCGCGATTTCAGTGCGTGGTCCACCGCTCGTTCCAGAACCACGTCCACCGGCTTGTAGGTGATGTCCGCGTCGATGGTTATCGTTTCGTCTATGGGCATGCCGATGAGCTGCTTGAACGTGTCGAGATCGTTTTCCAGCGCCACCTCTGCGTTCTGCACGGACGCCCTGCTGGAAGCGAGGTTCAGCTCGGCCTGGTAGAGTTCTTCCCGGGCCGAGAGCCCGGCGTCGACTTTATTCTTGATGATTTCGTAGCTCTGTTCCTGGTTCTTCAACTCTTCCCTCGCGATTTCCAGGCTGGCCTTGCTCTGGAAGACGCTGTAGAAGCTCTGGGTCACCTGCCGTTCCAGGGAAAGCTTCTGGAGAGAGTACTGGAGCGTGGTGTTCTCCAGGTCCAGTTCCAGTTCCCGCAGGCTGAGCTTGGTGCGGTTATAGGTGAAGATCGGCTGGGTGATGTTCAGTGACAGCGAGTTGTTGAACGAGGTGTTGTTCGGATTGGAAAACGACGCCTCGTTGTAGGAATCCCTCCAGTTGATCTGGTTGGTGATGGAAAAGGTGCCGTCGGTCTGCCGGATGGGCTGGGTGATGGTGAACGTTCCCGACGAGGTCTGGGTCTTTGATTCGAACCAATTGGACCGCAGGCTCTCGAAGCTCCGGTCCTGGTTCATGTTGAACGGGTTCAGCCGGAGGGTGAAGCTGGATTTCAGCGAGGCCTCCTGGGCGTTCAGCATCTCCTGGCTCCGCTCCAGGTTGAGCATGGAACGCTTCATGCCGGGACTGTTCTCCATCGCGACTTCCACCGCCTTTTCCACAGTCAGCACCATCTGCGCCCGGGATGGGGCCGACGGGAGCGCGAAAAGCGCCGCCAGCAGTGCCGCCCGCAAACAGGCGGCTGTATCGTGTCGAGCGTTCATCACTTATTCCTCTCCTCTGCGGAATCATTCCGTTTCACCCACTTCACCGCGTCGGCGAACACTACGCGCCCCTTGGTGCGGTCGGTGAGTTCAACCTCGGCCGGACCTTCCGAGAAATAGTAGTTCCCGAGCGGTATCCAGCCCTCCTCCACGTTTTTCATATCCAAAACTGTCTCGTCCGTACCGTCATCGTGGTGCACGAGATAGTGGTATTCCTCGATCATGTTTGTCTGCCCCCCGCGGCCCCGTCCTCCGAACCCGGGCATCTGGAGCGTGGGGGCATAGGCGTACACCTCGTACCGTCCGCTTTCCGGGAGTATGGCTTTCCACACCGCGCGATTCTCACCCTCGCCCGCCCGGATGTAGTGGGCGGTGAGACGGTTCGTGCCGTAGAAACTGTCTCCGATGGTGGCTTTCCAGGACGCGGGCGGGTTCCGGAAACGGAAGGCGATGTACTTCTGGCTGTTCGCGTCATCGCCGGTGTTCATGAGCCGTCTCAGGAGTGTTTCCCGGATTTCGGATTGGGCCCGGAAACCCGGGGTCTCGTCATCCACCACCACCTCTCCCGGCAGGTTCGTCATGGGAGCATGGTCCAGAACCCTGCTGCCGTCGAATACCTCCACCCCTTCACCGGATGTGGGGGCGCCGATATTCCGGGAAATGACCGAAGGCAGGTTCATGGAAATGTGGGTGTTGATGGTGACCCGGCGGGGAGCGGAGTCGAGCACGATGCCGATCTGTCTGGTTTCTTCCCCGCTGAAGGCGACGAGACGGGTGTTGTCGTCCGTATTTCCGCCGGACATCATGAACATTCCGGGGCCGCCCATGGCCATACCGCCCCGCTGACCTCCTCCGCGTCCTCCGCTGGCGCCTCCGCCTCCGGCCAGAACCGTGGTGGTCACCACCCCGTCAACCGGCTCGGTGTTGGTGAGCGCGAAGGAAACCATATACCGCGTGTGTTCGCCGTCGGTCACCTCCCGGCAGGCGAAATCGGACATGATGTAGGCGGGGACGCCCCGTCCGGAGTACCACGACGCGAGTATCGGAGCCAGGTCTATGCCGAACCGGTCACGCAGGGCTTCGGAAAGCGAATCGGCGGAAATTTCGGTGGACGCGTGCTCATAGAGATAGTCAGAGAGGAAAGTATCGAACTCCTTCATGCCGGCCATGCCCCGGATGGCGGTGAACAGGTAGGACGCCTTGTTCTGGAGAACATCCGGCGCGAGTTCCGCCAGGGCCGGGTCGCGGAGGATTTCCTCCAGGCTCTGCTTCGCGAGGAGGGCGTTGGCATCTTCCTCGATGGTGGTCCCTTGGAAGAACCGCATGGTGAACATGTTCTGCTGGCTCCGGTTTTTCAGAAATTGCTGGAGCGCCGTATCGAAGAGCGGGCACTGGTCGGCCCGGACATGGTTGACAAAGTTGTAGAATTGGGGGAAGAGGGTGTAGGAGTCCGCCAGATCCGGCTCGCCCGCAATGGAAAAGGCCATGCGCTGCAGACGGTTGACCGCCGGTCCGCCGCCGAACCCGCCGCTGGCCACGCCCCGGCGGAAAACCCGCGCCATGCCTGAATTTCCGCTGAACGTCCGTTGCCAGAAGCCGCGGAGGAGGGTGGCCTGAGCCTCCTCCGGCGTGCGCGCCTGCCCTCCCCGCTGGGAGAAGCGGGCCATCATCCGCTCGCTCTGCGCGAAATCCGCGCCCCGCATGGTCACCCCTTTCTCCGGGAGGAGAATCTGCTCGGGCTGGACCGTTTCCTGTCCGACTTTCCAGACGCGGGACTGGCCGGTGAACTGAATGGGCGTCTCCACCAGGCTCAGCCGGGGGAAGGGATAGGTAAGGTTGAGCTGCCGTTCATATTCGAACATCGCCTCGTCCAGGAGTGTCGGAAGCTGCTCCTCTATGACGGTAAAGAATTTTGAGAAGTAATCATGGCCGGGATGGATGAAGATGCTGTACTCGATTCCCTCGGCGGCAATGGAATGATGCTCGTATTCCCCGATGGTCAGGGAAATCTGGGGCAGCGGAGTTTCGGGAGTGAAAGAGAATTCTCCGGGGGCCGGGCTGTCTGCGGCGCCTTGGGAAATGGCGGTCAGTTCCGGGTCTGTCTTTACCCCGACGGAAAAGCGCACGAAATCCCGTTTCCCCATGGCCGGGAATCCGGCCCCGTAAGGGATTCCCGCCACCGGGTACCACAGGTCCGCCTCGGTGAGCAGCACGTACCGGGGTGTCACGAATCCGTAACGGCGGTCAACGGAGAAAAGCCAGTAGCGGAACGCGCCTTCCCGCTCCCGTTCATCCATGTCCGGATAGCAGGCCCGCTCGTCCGTGGCTCCCCGGTAGGCTACGGTCAGTGAATCTTCCGCGCCGGGAGCGAGGGGCTCGGACAGGGATACCGTAAAGGTGTGCAGTTTCCGCTCGAAGGGCAGTTCCGCCCCGTTCCTCGTGATCCGGAGCACCTGAAACCCCGGATTGAGGCTGAAGCCGAGCGATTCCATTGGCGCGGCGGTGTCGTTCCGGAACGCCAGTCCCGCCGATACCGCGATGGCTTCTCCTTCATGCGTGACCGCGAGGCCGGTGTGGGTCATGGTGACCGCGGGTTCCCCGGCCAGGGCGCGGTTGAGGTCCCGGATTTCCGCGCGGAGCCGGCGTCCTTCGGAAAAGTCGCCGAGGTACGCGGACCCGGAGGCCAGACCCCCGGCCAGGGCGAGCAGGGCTATCGTCCCGGTAATGAGGTGCATGGCCCGGGACTGGGTGAGCCGCCGGAGCAG
>JAWLHT010000103.1:0-15792 GCA_041690195.1 Candidatus Latescibacterota bacterium | reverse complement strand
TTGCACCGTTCACCCGCATGTACCCATAGAATACATCGAAGAACCAGTTGGTCCCATTCCTTCCGGAATGTACCCCGCTTTTTTCGTCAACAAAAGAGAAAAGTTTTACACTTCAGGGTGCCTGGCCATTTCCACGGGGAGAAAAAGTACACGCGCCGTCCAGCACCCGTTCGGGCCGCACAGAATAATAACGACGGGTACACACGTCGGCAGCCCCCGTCATGCTTCCGGCTTACTCGTGAGGAACCGGCGGACGGGGAGCGGCCCTGTCCGGCAACACCGAATCGACTGCGGCATGCACCGTCCCCCGGGACAGTTCTACCCGGATTCCATCTCCCGGGTGGACCATGTCTCCTTCGGTAACCATCCGGTTATCCCGGTCCCTGTATACAATGGCATATCCCCGGGTAAGTACCGCGGCGGGATTCATGGCCAATAGACGGCCTTTCAACCGTTCCAGCGATGTTTCCCGTCCTGATATTGCCTGGGTGCACCCGTTCCTGAGCCGGAGAACCAGTTCGTCCACCCGCTGACTCCGCAACGCGACCTGCTGCATGAACCGTTCCGGAGCGAATCCTCTGCGGACCGCTTCCACCCGGACCGTGAGATCATCGAGGCGGGCCAGCATGGACTGACGCAGACGAGCCCGGCTCCCCTCGATGTACTGGCGCAGTTCCAACGAGTCACGTACCGCCAGTTCGGCGGCGGCGGAAGGGGTCGGCGCCCGGAAGTCGGCGGCGAAATCGGCGAGGGTGAAATCCGTTTCGTGTCCCACGGCGGAGATCACCGGAATTCGCGAACCGGCAATGGCCCGGGCCACGGATTCCTCGTTAAAACACCAGAGATCCTCAATGGAACCTCCGCCCCGCCCGACAATGAGCAGGTCGGCCCCGGAGTGACGGTTGAGCTCGTCAATGGCGCGCACGATGTCTCCCGCGGCCCCGGCTCCCTGCACCAGGGCAGGACGAATCACGATGCGAACATGCGGGGCGCGACGGGAGAGAATGCTGATGATATCGCGGACCGCGGCGCCGGTGGGCGAAGTCGCCACGCCGATACACGCGGGATAGGGCGGAATCGGCCGTTTCCGCTCGAAAAGGCCTTCCGCCGCGAGCCGCCGTTTCAGGTCCTCCAACTGGGCGAGCAAGTCACCCAAACCCAGCGGCTGAAGACGGAGTACATTCAATTGGTACTGCCCGCCCGGCTCGTAGACGGTAAGATTGCCCACGGCAAGCAGCTTCATCCCCTCCGCAGGCTTGAACCCGAGCCGTTCAGCCGACCAGCGAAACATGACACACCGGAGCTGGCTGGATTGGTCCTTGAGCGTGAAATAGCGGTGGCCGGAGGAGTGGTGAACATAGTTGGATATTTCACCCTCGACCATAATCGAAGGAAAACTGTCCTCGATGAGGTTTTTCAGGAGACGGGTCACCTGGGAAACGGTCAACCGGCCGTCGGACGCCCCCCTCCCGGAGAGGGCCTCCGAATCATTCATAGTCGTCCTCGAAAACCCGCTCGATAGAGAGCGCCTTGCCGGTTGAATCGTTCAGTTCAACCATTACGGCGGAAAACTTGATACCGCTTTCCGCAGGGGAGAACCGGGTCGGCATCTGCTTGACGATGCGCTGGAGCGACTGCTCTACCCGCACTCCGATGATGGAATCGTGGGGACCGGTCATTCCAACATCTGAAATGAACGCCGTTCCCTTGGGCAGAATGCGCTCGTCGGCGGTCTGCACATGGGTATGCGTCCCCAGAACGGCGGTTACCCGGCCGTCCAGATAGTACCCGAGCGCCATTTTTTCCGAGGTGGCTTCAGCGTGGAAATCAACCAGGATAATCCTGGTTTCACCCTGAAGCCGTTCCAGAATCTCGTCGGCCACCGCAAAGGGACTGTCTATCGGCTGCATGTAGATTCGTCCCTGCAGATTGACCACGCCAACCTTCATGCCGTTGCGGGACCGAGCCACGGTGTAGCCGCGTCCCGGAACGCCTCGGGGATAGTTGGCGGGACGCAGGATGGTGGTTGAGTTTTCCAGAACAGCGTGAATTTCCTGACGATCGAAAATGTGATTCCCGCTGGTGATGACATCAGCACCATAGGAGAAGATTTTACTCGCGATGTTTTCGGTAAGACCGAACCCCCCCGCGGCATTCTCTCCGTTCACCACGCAGAAATCGATATCCCAGTCACGAATGTACTGCGGAATAAACCGGGAAGCGGCATGCTTTCCCGGCTGTCCGAATATGTCACCGACAAATAGTATTCTCACGCACCCTCCTTACCTGGCATACTGGACGGCGCGCATCTCACGGATGACCGTCACCTTGATCTGGCCCGGATAGTCCAGTTCCTTTTCGATCTTGCAGGCAATATCGTAGGCCAACTGGTTGGCGACCGCATCGTCCACGATGTCGGTATTGACCATCACCCGGATCTCTCGTCCGGCCTGGATGGCATAAGTCTTCTCAACACCGTCGAAGGAGTCTGCCAACTCTTCCAAGCGTTCCAGACGCTTAACATAGGACTCCAGGTCCTCTCGACGGGCTCCGGGGCGCGCACAGGATATGGTATCCGCCGCCTGGACAATGGCGGAAACCAGGTAAGCGGCTTCCTGATCCTCGTGCAGGGAAGCAATGGCGTCCTGCACGACTTCGTTCTCGCCATACTTCCGCGCAAGCATAAGTCCGATTTCGGTGTGTGTGCCTTCCATGTCATGGTCGAGCGCCTTGCCGATATCATGCAGAATTCCGGCGCGACGGGCGATCTGAACATCCAGTCCCAGTTCCGAGGCCATCAGCCCCGCAAAAATGGAAACTTCTATGGAGTGTTGCAGAACGTTCTGGCCGTAACTGGAGCGATAGTTGAGCCGCCCCAGCAGCTCGATGAGCTTGGGATTGAGATTGTAGACCTTGCACTCCATCGCCGCGTTCTCGCCGAGTTCCATGAAGGAAGCCTCCACCTCGGCCCTGGACTTCTCGACAACTTCCTCTATGCGGGCGGGATGAATGCGACCATCGGAAACCAGCTTTTCCAGAGCGCGTTTGGCGATTTCACGGCGGATGCGGTCAAACCCGCAAAGAATCACCGCCTCGGGAGTGTCATCCACGATGACATCAACTCCGGTCGCTGTTTCAAAAGACCGGATATTCCTGCCCTCACGGCCGATGATGCGGCCTTTCATTTCATCATTGGGCAGCGGAACCACGGAAACCGAGGATTCCACGGTGTGCTCTGCGGCGCAACGCTGAATGGCGCCAACGACAACCTCCTTGGCCTCCCGTTCCGCTTCGCGCGCCGCCTTGTCACGGATATCCTTGGCCAGCTTGGCGGCCTGGATTTTCACGTCTCTTTCCAGATTGGCGAGGAGAAGCTCCCGGGCTTCCGCCGCGGTCATTCCGGAAATGCGCTCCAACTTTTCGTTCTGATCCACAATAAGCTGGTTCAGCTGTTCCGATTTCACCCGGAGCGATTTTTCTTTCGCCGCGATTTCCCGCTCCTTGATGATGATATTTCGTTCTTTTGTATTGAGGATATCCACCTTTTTGTCGAGCTTACGTTCACGGTCGTGAAGAGCCTGCTCGTTTTTCTCCAGCTCCTGCCGGGTTTCGCGGGTCTCCTTTTCGAACTTGGCCCGTTCCTTGAACCACTCGTCCTTGGCATCCAGCGCCGCGGCTTTCCTGATATTCTCCGCTTCCCGCTCCGCTTCCTCGGTAATCTTCTTGGCGTAATCGCCCACACTGTTCATTTTTGCCTGATTGAGCTTGTTCGCCGTGTACCATCCCAGAATGAACACGCCGAGCCCGGCCGCCAGTCCCACAAACACCCAAATCAATATGCTAATATCGTTCATACCATCTCCCCCTGAACCTTTCGGATCTATCTGAAAAAGTGTTTTTTGACACAAAAAGAGCCGCTGTCATGCCCTGAATCGTATTCCGCGTTCTTCAGTGCACCACGAACGGCAGTTCAGCAGAAAACCGCATCAATCCACTACCCTATGAGCTCATTATCAAGGGTCTCTTCCAGCATCGCCACCAACCGGTTCAACCGGTGGTCGATTTCCGCATTGCGCTCTTTTTCGCTGAAGTACGCATCCGCAATGAGCAACGCCGCAAGAATTTCGGGCTTGAGATGCGGGGGAAGCTTGATCTTGGAGGACACATGCTGTATGGTCTCCTCGACATACTTCGCCAGCTTCTTCATGTATTCCGAATCAGCATCGCTCCGGAGAGGGTAATCCTCCCCCATTATACGCACCAGCGTGGTTTTATATGTTTTGCTCATAGAGGAGCCGGTTGAAAACGTTCTCGCCTTTCCCTACGCGTTCGTGATTGCGTCCATCCCACCCTGATCGTCGTATCGGTCAATCTTTTCAATGATGGACTTGATCTGGTCTCGCAGTTCTTCCTTTCGGGAATCAAACTCCCGATACCGCACTTCGTCCCGTACATACCGCTCCAGTTCGGCCTTGAGACCGGCAACCGTTTCACGGGCCTGCTCAAGTTCGGCTCCGACCAGCAACATCTCTCCTGAATAGTGCTCCGACTCCATACGCAATTTCAGATGCGCTTCCACCAATCGCGTGATGGAATTTTCCAGCCTGTCCAGTGTATCCATGGTTCCCCGTGCCGTTCGAGGCCTTACCCCGTTCCGCGATATTCATGACGGACCGCAACTGCCGCCGGAAGATGGGATGAATTTTAAGACATTACATGAGACTTGTCAAGAAAAACCTTACGGCACAAACCATCAAGGCCCTCCGTCCCGAGGAATTCCTCAGAATCGCGAGGGCCTTGAGTAAAACCAGTCCTTCCCCATCAGCGTGACAGGGTTGGCGCGCCTACGGTCACACCGAGGCTATCGCCTTGTCCAGAACAGACTTGAAAGCAGCCGGATCCTGCACCGCGAGATCGGCAAGAACCTTTCGGTTGATCTGAATACCGCTCTTGTTCAGCGCGTGGATGAACGCGGAATAGGTCACGCCGTGCATGCGTACCGCGGCGTTGATGCGCGCAATCCACAGACTGCGGAAGTCCCGCTTCCGCTCCTTGCGTCCCCGATAAGCATATACGAGAGCGTGGTCGACCGCTTCCTGGGCGGCGCGAAAGAGCTTGGAACGCCCACCGCGGTAACCTTTCGCCAGCTTGAACACCTTGTTCTTCCGCTTCCGGGAAGCGACACTCATGGATACTCTTGGCATCTATCCAACCTCCATTACAGAATCATGTCTTTTATACGCTTCTCGTCCGCTTTGGTGAGATAAGAAGACTTGCGATACTTCCGCTTCCGTTTGGTGCTCTTCTGTTTGAGCAAGTGGCTGGCAAAAGCCGAACCGCGCTTCACCCGGCCATTGGCGGTCAGCGTGAACCGCTTCACCGCCGACTTGTTCGACTTCATCTTGGGCATACCAACGTCCTTTCCCGGCATATATTTAAATGCGCACAAACAATTTCAGGAATATCCGGTGTAATATAATGCAAAAAGGCCCGGGAATCAATCCCAAAAGGCCTTTTTGCATAAACTTTCCCGAAAAAACTTACCGGGGGGCCATGATCATCATAAGATTACGGCCTTCGTGACGGATATCGGCTTCAACCACCGCCCTGTCTTCCAGAGATTGAGCGACCCTCTTCAGAACAGCTTCCCCTATGTCCTTATGCAGAACCTCCCGGCCTCTGAAAACAAGAGTAAATTTCACCTTGTCCCCCCGTCCCAGGAATTCAACCGCATGCTTCAGCTTGAAGTCGAAATCATGTTCCGAAATCTCGGACCGCATCTTGATTTCCTTCACATGAATGACATGGCGGTTCTTCTTGGCGGTCCGTTCCTTCTTGGATAGCTCGTACTTAAATTTGCCGTAATCCATGATACGGCAAACCGGCGGTTTCGCGGTAGGCGAAACTTCAACCAAGTCCAGACTGGCCGCTTCGGCGGCGCGCATCGCATCCTCGATGGGAACAACACCGACCTGTTTTCCTTCGGCGTCGATGAGCCGCACAGGCGAAATCTGAATCTGTTCGTTTACTCTGACTTTCCTGTCGCTGATAGGAAACCCCTCCTTCAAACGTTGTTACTCAATCTCTTGACTTTTCGTCGTTTTCCTTTTTAATCCGGGCCATGACATCTTCGGCGGAGAAAACGCCCACATCTCCCTGCCCGCGCTTGCGCACGGAAAGCGTCCCGGCCTCAACTTCCTTCTGACCGATAACGAGCATATACGGAATTTTCATCTCTTCGGCGTCGCGAATCTTGCGATTCACCTTCTCGTTCCGGGCGTCGAATTCGACCCGGAGCCCCAATGCCCGCATCCGGTCGATGATTTGAGCGGCGTACTCGTGCTGGGCGTCCGTGATGGGCATCACCACCGCCTGAACCGGCGAAATCCAGACCGGGAACGCTCCGCCGAAATGCTCGATGAGCCCGCCGATGAACCGCTCCATGGATCCCAGAACCACCCGGTGAATCATCACCACCCGGTGCTCCTGACCATCGCTGCCCACATAGTTGACATCGAAACGGTTGGCGAGATTGAAGTCGACCTGGATGGTCGGCCCCTGCCACATGCGCCCGAGAGCGTCACGGAGCTTGATATCGATCTTGGGGCCATAAAAAGCACCGCCGCCCGGATCGGTTTCGTAGACGGTCCCGGTGTTATCCAGCGCCTGCTTCAGCGCAGCCACCGCCGGTTCCCACTGGGTATCGTCACCGATGGCCTTTTCCGGCCGCGTTGCAAGGTATGCTGTATAATCATAACCAAAAATATGCATTAATTCAACAATAAAATATAATACTTTTTCAACTTCCCCTACCACCTGCTCCGGTGTACAGAAGATATGGGAATCATCCTGGGTGAACCCGCGCACCCGAAACATGCCATGCAGCACCCCGGACCGTTCGTACCGGTATACCGTACCCAACTCGCAGAGGCGCAGCGGCAAATCCCGATAGGACCGGGTGCGGGACTTGTAAATCTTGATGTGCCCCGGGCAGTTCATCGGCTTCACATAATAGGGAGAGCCGTCAATGTCCATGGGCGAGTACATGTTTTCGTTGTAGGTCTCCAGATGGCCGGAGCGCTTGAATATCCGTTCCGATGCAATGTGCGGCGTGTACACGATCTGGTAGCCGCGCTTCCTGTGCTCGGAGCGCCAGAAATCTTCGATGACCTCGCGCAGGAGCGCCCCGTTGGGATGCCAGAGAATGAGACCCGCCCCGATCTCTTCGTCCACGCTGAAGAGGTCCAGTTTGGCCCCGAGGGTTCGATGGTCACGGCGCTTCACTTCTTCCAGCCACTCCAGGCGTGCCGCAAGGAGCTTCCTGTCCGGATAGGCGGTACCGTATATGCGCTGGAGCATGGGCCGTTTCTCGTCACCACGCCAGTAGGCGCCCGCCACGTTGAGGAGCTTGAATGCCTTGATCGTGCTCGTCACGGGAACATGCGGACCGCGACAGAGATCCGTAAAGGGTCCGACCCGGTACAGGGTCACTCCCCCCTCGGTCAGTTCGGAGGCAATCTCGGCCTTGTACGGTTCGCCCTCGCGGGTGAAAAGTTCAAGCGCTTCCTCGCGGGTGGTTTCTATGCGTTCAAAGGGGAGCGCTTCATCCACAACCCTTTTCATCTCCGCCTCGATCCGTCCGAGATCCTCTTCGGTGAAGGGACGGTCGTAATCGAAGTCATAATAGAAGCCCTCTTCAATGGCCGGACCGATGGCCACCTTCGCGCCGGGAAAAAGCCGCTTCACCGCCGCAGCCATGACATGGGCGGAGGAATGCCAGAACACCGTGCGGCCTGCTTCGTCGTCGAACGTCAGAAATCTTACCGCCACATCGCCGGGAAGCGCTCGGGAAAGATCGAAGAGCATGTCATCGACCCGCGCGGCGAGGACCTTGCGGGCAAACCCTTCGCTGATCGACTTGGCGACATCCAGAAACGTGGACCGCTCGGGAAACTCTCTCCGACTCCCGTCCGGAAACGTTACGATCATCTATCTGCCTTTCGGACAAGTGATACAAGTGATATATATAAACAAAAAGCGCACCCGGCCATATAGGTACGCTGGTGAACATGCGGGGTTGTCACTGAACGGGCGTTTTCTCCGGAAACCGCGTTAATCAAGTTCTCCCGTAAAACAACATTATAAATTATCGAATTTACGGGTACATGTCAAGCCTTTTTTGTCCGGGACACACCTTCTCAACAGCGCTTCGCAGATACCACCCGGTATCCTTAAAACTAGCTGTTAAACGCCCGGCCCCGCTCTCCGTTCCACACCAGCCAAATCCGAACCCATCGCGTTCCGTTTCCATCTCCCCATGCCGGTAGAGCAGACGGAAGTCAAAGGATCACACGCTTCGGCTGGAATGGACGGAGCGGCGGGTCATCCGACTGCAATGCTTCGTGGTGCTTTCGGGCGATTCAGAATGCCCCCTGTCACAGGCATTCCAAGAGCCATCCGCGAAAGACGTCCTCCAGATCTCCCCGTCACCGGCAGTTCTCCGGAATGCCTTCGATTCGTGTTCCGTGAGCCGGCCATGAGTTTTCGCAAGGATTCCACCATCCGGTCCAGTTCTCCCGATACCCGTATCAATTCCTGCCCCGCCGCGGCGGTCTCCTGGGTACTGGCAGCAGTATTCTGCGTAAGACTTTCAATACGGGAAAGCGCTGTGTTGATCTGGTCGATCCCGGCCGCCTGTTCGTCGGAGGCCGCCGCGATTTCAGCAACCAGTTGCCCGACCTTTGATCCAATCTCCCGGTTCCCGTCAACAGCATCACCCAATTGGGCGACTGCTCCGCACCATGACGGATGCTTTCAGCGGTATGTTCGATGAGCTTCTGCGTCTCCCCGGCAGCCGCAGAGGCACGCTGGGCGAGATTGCGAACCTCATCGGCCACCACGGCGAATCCGGCCCCGTGCACCCCGGCCCGGGCGGCTTCCACGGCGGCGTTGAGCGCCAACAGATTGGTCTGGAAGGCGATTTCATTGATGGATTTGATGATCCGCTCAGTTTCACTCGAGTTCCGCTGAATACCGGCAAACGTCTTTACCATTGCATGCAGCTTCTCGCCGACCACCCGGAACGAGACTTCGGTCTCTCCCATGAACCGGTTGCACATGCGGGCATTCTCTGCGTTCTGACGAGTCATTCCGGTCATCTCATGAACCGACGAGGATATTTCCTCAAGACTGGAGGCCTGGCTGCAGGTCTCCTCGGCAAGTTGTTCGGTCAACCCGGACATCTGTCCCGCAGCGGTAAATACCTGGTGGGCATTCTGATCGAGGGAATCGGTAACTTGCGAAACCGGCCCGGCCACGGACCGGGCCAGCAGAATACCCAGCCAGGTCATGGCAAATCCAACCACCGCAAGGGATGAAAGTATTGCGTAAATCACCTCGTGGTAAGATTTCCGGTTCTGTTCCTGGTTTTTCCCGATGAAGAGCATGCCGGAAACCGTTCTATCCGCGCTGTAAACCGGCCAGTATATTGTATTGTAGGTATTCTCCTGAATCCGGTTAGTTCCCTGGTATGACTGATTGCGTTCAAGTACGGTTCGGGTCACCTCGGTATTGTCCATCTTTGTCCCGAGAATCCGCTTCCCATCCCGTTCTATGGTTGTCGAGGCCCGCTTATCGCCCCGGAAAATGGTGCAATCCACTCCAAACCGCTGCTTGATTCCGTCCACGAAAGCATGACCGCCGAGTATATCAACACCAACGGTGATACAGCCGGCAATCTCCCCGTTGTATCGAATCGGACTGCCCGCCCGGAGAGAGAACCCGACCTCGTTTCCATCCTCGAAGCAAACCGAAGATTCGCCTCGCAAAGCCTTCCGTACATTCGTGTGATTTGTCAGATCATCTCCGACCCGGTCGGAATGCCCCCTTACGAGAACGTCCCCATCAGCATCAGAAATGGTAATGAAGTCGCAGCTCCGTATGTCCATGAGATCTCGGACGACCCTCCGCAGCGTGGTTCTGTTTTTCCTCGCCACCGCTTCCGCAATATCCTTCCGTGCAGCCCCATACTCGGCAAACTGGAGCATCGATTTCTCAAATTCCTCGACCGACTTGCGTACTGCCATGCTCGTTACCGCCATTTCACGGTCGCTCAGATCACGGTATCCCCGCGACACAAAAAAGCCCGCCGAAAGCGTCACTGCCCCGCCGACCACAACAACAGCGATCACAACCAATCCGGCAATGCGAACAGTAAACGGGATACCGGGGAACCTCATACAACCTCCACGCAATGGGTTAATACGGAGTATACCACCGCCAGTTCGGCACAACCGGCATTAACCAGCTATTGTAATAATATTGGGCTTACTTGTTCGCTTTCAGTTACCCTTCAGTTACCCTACTGTTGAATTATTACGAACGTACAGTAAAAAAAACAACGGACAGCGAGCCTGACGAATACCGGCCGCCAACTGTGGACGGAGTGGGAAAAAAATGCTCGGCAACTCCGGGAAAGCCTGCAACCCCGCGATTCCCTCTCAGCGCAGCCGACGAGGAGAAAACAATGCCAGATCCTTCGAACCGGATCACACCCTCTCCTGCTTTGCCGGAGAGGGTGGTGGAGAGTGATATCCGCAGGGGACGGTAGCAGGCGTTATCTTCCCGTTTTTTAACGGATCTCGTCTGATAACCAATGCACGTCGGAATGTATGCTACATGGAAGAATAATGCGTTTCGCGTATTCGCGTATTTATATGGGGGAAACGAGTGATGCAAGAAGGAGTCAGGAGTCAGGAGAAGGGAAACGGCCGCCCATGCCGGGGCATACGGTTCAAGCGGAGCGGGGCATGCCTCGCCCCTACGGTCTTTCCTTTGTGCCGCTGTGCCTTTGCCCCTATTTACCTTTCACTTTGCACCGTTCACCCGCATGTACCCATAGAATACCGCGAAGAACCCAAAGGGTCAGCTGCCCCTCCGGCAAGCATTGTTACGACGGAATGTGTGGGAGTCCGCCCGCGGGGGATGAACCTGCCGTGAGATATTCCGTCAGCCGGAAAGCGCTCCGGTCTGCAGGAATGGTTGCACCTCTACAAACCGTTACTTCCGTGTGGGTTTTCAAATGGCGGGATGCTCGCAGATGAAGTCTTCGGGCTCGAACTGGAGGGTGGAATGGTGGATGCCGAACCGTTCCCGGAGAAGGGTCTGGGCGTCCTTGAGGCAGGTTTGCCAGTGCATGGTGTCGCCGCAAGCGGGGTGCAGACGGATATGGGCGCTGAGGGAGGGCATGCCGGATGCGATGGTCCATATATGGAGGTCGGTGACCGCCTTGACATGCTCTATGTCTTCCAGCGCGGCTTTGACCTCGTTGTAGTCTATGTTTTCCGGAGTGGACTCAAGGAGGATATTGATGGTCTGAACCAGAAGCCCCCAGGTGCTCCAGAGGATAAGCACGCCGATAACTAAGCTGGCGATGGGGTCGATCGGGGTCCAGCCGGTGAGCAGGACGACCACCCCGGCCACGATGGCGCCAACCGACCCGAGGGCGTCCGCCATCATGTGCAGAAAGGCGGCGTGAACATTGACCGTCTCCCGGCGGCTTCCATAGAGAACCCAGGCGCTGGCCAGGTTGGCGGCCAGGCCGAGAGTGGCCACGGTCAGCATGAGCGGCCCGTTGATCTCGGGGGTCATGCCCAGGCGCCGCCAAGCCTGCCAGAAGATCACCCCCACGATCACCACGAGGGACGCGCCGTTCATGAACGCTCCGAGAACCTCGGCCCGGAGGAGACCATACGTTCGGGTGGGCGTGGACGCACGCTCGGCCAGACGGGCCACCATGATGGCGAGCATCAGGGCCGCCACGTCGGTGAGCATGTGCCCGGCATCCGCGAGTAGAGCCAGGCTGTTGGCGATGAGCCCGCCGACCGCCTCGACGACCAGAAAGGCGGCGTTGATCAGAAAGGCGATCCAGAGCCGACGGCGGGAAAGCGCCCGGAGGTCGTGCGCGTGGCTGTGCCCGTGGTCATGATCGTGGTCATGATCGTCGCGGTCTGAATCGATATGTCCGTGTTCGGGAACCATACTGGTGCTCTCCGGCTATTGGTCGGCAACGCCGCAGAAAGTCCATCACTATAAATATACTGTCAATTGACTCCATGCGCAATCCGGGCATTTTTTTCGGTTATCGGGTTGAGTCAGCAACGAACCGAAGCAGCACAAGCAAGACTTGCGTGCGTGAGAGATGTCTTTTCCTGCCCCCTGCCAGGGGGAAGGTGGCCCAGGGGCCCCCATTCATACCGCCCCTGGTACGAATGGGGTAGAGAAAGGGGGTCTTGGTTGCGCTCGCCATGATTTGGCCCTGCTTTCTGACCAAACCCGATACCCGTATATTTTTTTCCCGCAAGCGGGCAAATGGAAAATGGAATTGACTGAGGGGGACATGCATGTTATACTTCGTTAGTTGGCGAATTACAGGAGGCTTTATGCGTTGTTTTATGGCCGTTGTGAAAGCGTTGGGTGACGAAAACAGGGTGCGCGTACTCATGGCGCTCCGGGCCCGGGAGTTGTGCGTCTGCGAGATCATCGAACTGCTCGGGCTGGCGCCGTCGACAGTATCAAAACACCTTTCCATCCTCTTTCAGGCGGGTCTTGTAGAGTCAAGAAAAGAGGGGCGATGGGTATACTACCGACTGGCCAAGAGTGATACAACGCCAGAGGCGGCAAGCGCCATTGCGTGGATGACCGGCTTGCTTGAGCATGAACGGACAATCTGTGAGGACCAGCGCCGTATTACGGAAAACAGATTGTCGATGTGCGAGAATAATGGATACCAAGGGTAACGATTGAAAGAGATGATTCTTATGGGCGCATGCCGCTTCGGCAGTGAGACGGACACTTGCGGAGCGGAAAGCTGACCTAAGCGCGGTGGCCGGGCGGATCAAGTTTTTCGACGGGTCATCTTCCGCCGATTGGGGAAGTACTCCATCACGTGCCGGAACTGATTCCGGTTGGGGAACAGTCCGCGGTACGAATCCGAATGCAGTCGCGTGAAAGCCGGTCTCGATGAGAGTACGGAACTCTCTGCCCTCCCTGACAATTCAAGTGAAAGACACGGTTCCAAGCCCCGTTGCCGGAGTGGCGGAATGTGACATGGCGTCATATCATACAAAAAAGGAGGCAGGTGGAATGCACACGGGCGCCACTGCAGACGTGAAAACCAGGAAAAACCTCCTGCTCGGTGGATGTGTATCAATCCGGACCGTCTCTTGCTTTCTTTGGGGAATCCTGCTCGTTCTCGTTGCGTGCGGAGAAAGGAACGAGCCGAACGTGCAGCGGAACGCTCCCGGGGAAAGAATTGCTTTTGAATCCACGAGAAGCGGTACCTTTGACATCTGGGTTTCGGATTGTGACGGTGGCAACGCCGTTAATCTCACCAAAGGTCAAAGCTGGAACCAATCACCGGCATGGTCTCCTGATGGTAAAAAAATAGCCTTTGTGAGCACCCGGGGCGCGATGAGCCACCGGATGTCCCAATTGTATGTCATGGATGCGGATGGCTCGGAGCCCGCCAAGCTCGTCACCAAGTTTGGACCGGTCCAGTCGGTATGCTGGTCTCCGGACGGCACAAAGCTGGCGTTCAGTATCTCCCGTTGTTGCCAGGACAACACAAGCGATATTTTCGTTATCTCCGCGGACGGCGGGGAAATACAGAATATCACCAATACCCGAGCCGAAGACTCCGAGCCCGCCTGGTCTCCGGATGGCTCCAAAGTCGCCTATGTTTCCATAGAGAGAGATAAAAAGGAAATATGGGTAGTGAATGCTGACGGTTCGAACGCGGTAAAGCTTACCGATACCCCTGCCCGGGATGATTCACCGTGCTGGTCGCCCGATGGATTGCGGATTGCCTTCAGTTCCGACCGGGACGGTGCGTTTGATATATTCGTAATGAATGCAGACGGCACGGGTGTACAGAACCTGACGAACGATATACAGATTGATACGCGCCCCTGTTGGTCGCCCGACGGGTCACGGATAGCCTTTACCACTCAACGGGACGGCAACACCAATATCTATGTCATGGACAGCAGCGGCTCAAATCTCCAGCGTGTAACGGACAGTGTACAACATGACGATGCGGTAAGCTGGAGAAATGCGATACAGTATCCCCCCACACCGGATGCGCATACGAAAAATCTGTCCGAAAACTCACATTAACCCGCATTCAATGGAGAAGATCGTTGAACAACAATGATCAGACCGCGAAAGACGCTGTCCGCGCAGCGTATGCCAGAATCGCAAATGGAGGCGGTTCTTGTTGCGGCCCCTCATCATCCTGCTGTGGTTCAGGCGTTTCCAGTTCCTTAGGGGCCGAACTGGGATATTCCGCCGCGGAGCTCTCCTCTTTGCCGGCGGGAGCTGATATGGGTCTCTCCTGCGGCAATCCGTTTCTGATGGATTCCCTTGCGCAGGGTGAAACGGTGCTCGACCTTGGGTGCGGCGGAGGCTTTGATGTCTTTATCGCAGCCCGGAAAGTCGGGTCCCCGGGGAAGGTAATCGGCGTTGACATGACCCCGGACATGATCTCGCTGGCCCGTAAAAATGCAGTGACGTTCTTTACGCAGACCGGTCTATCCAATGTCGATATCCGTCTTGGTGAAATCGAACACCTCCCTGTCGCCGATAACAGCGTGGACGTGGTGATCTCCAACTGTGTTATCAATCTTTCGACTGATAAGCCCCGGGTCTGGCGTGAAATCGCCCGGGTGCTCAAGCCGGGCGGCAGAGTGGCTGTTTCAGACATTGCTCTGCTAAAACCACTTCCGGACGTGCTGCGGTCGTCAGTGGAGGCGTATGTCGGTTGTATCGCGGGTGCGGTGTTACTGGAGGAAACCACGCGCATGATGCAGGACTCCGGCTTCACGAATATCGAGACACTGTCACACTCGAATTATATCGATACACTGTCTCAGGGAAGCGATCCCCTGTATCAAATGATTATCGAAGGTCTTCCCACAGGAGTATCACTGGGAGACTATGTGACCAGCGCTACCATATCTGGTAATCAACCTGGCTTGTGAAGGAGTTGCAACGGATGAAAGCGGAAGCCGGTATTGATGCGCAACCAAAAGGCCTCAATGTATTTGAGAAATATCTTACCATATGGGTAATCATGTGCATAGCCGGAGGAATCCTGCTCGGCAAAATTGCACCTGATCTGGCAAAATCCCTGGACAGTATGTCGATCATGGTGGGTGGAGCACCGGTGGTGTCCATTCCCATTGCGATAGCGCTCTTCTTCATGATGTATCCCATTATGGTGAAAATTGATTTCGCCGAGGTGGTCCGGGCGGGAAAAAGTCCGAAGCCGGTTCTGCTCACGCTCATCGTTAACTGGGGAATCAAGCCTTTCACGATGTTTGCGCTCGCGACATTTTTCCTTGGATTCGTGTTCCGAGGCTTTATACCCGGCACGGAAATTCTCAAGGACGGCTCAACCGTGGCATTGTACCGTTCCTATATTTCAGGAGCGATTCTCCTGGGCATCGCTCCCTGCACCGCCATGGTCCTCATGTGGGGATATCTGGCAAACGGCAATCAGGGACATACTCTCATCATGGTGGCGATCAACTCATTGACCATGCTGGTGCTTTACGGTCTTCTGGGGGGCTGGCTTCTTGGTGTCAACCGGATGCCTGTTCCCTGGGAAGCGTTGCTGCTTTCCATTGCTGTTTATGTAGCCTTTCCGTTGGTGGCCGGCTACTTTTCACGCAAATGGATCATCGCATCCAAGGGACTTGCGTGGTTCGAGCAAAGCTTTCTGCACGTGCTCAC
>JAWLHT010000102.1:0-15847 GCA_041690195.1 Candidatus Latescibacterota bacterium | reverse complement strand
TTCCCCTCTCTCGGTGAGAGAGGGGATGACTCGTTATCGGCCGTCTCGGTGCTTCCTGTGGCTCACTTCCCCCTCTCTCTGGAGAGAGGGGGCCAGGGGGTGAGTTACCGACCAAAGTCTCCATTGACTAACTTTGGTACTCATGCGTGCCTTCGGTTTTCTCTTATCTTTACGACAATGGGGCCAGCGGGTGAGTTCTCTCCCCGGGCTTTACCGTTCCGATCTCAAACGGGTACGGCTTCGCTGTGGGGACGTAGCCATGATAGCAGGCTTTGTTTGCGGGGTATCGCTACCGGAGAAATCGCGCGCAGATGCCGGAGCGGTCCGGGCAGGAGCTGAAGCGGGGGCAGAAGAAACAGCACAGGTGCTCCTTACCGGGCGGAAAGGGGCAGTAATCTCCTCCGGCGCACCGGTCGCCGTGAATGAGGAAGGGACAGGAGAAAGCCCGGAGAAGGGCGAAGGTAAGGGTGGGTTCCGAGGATTGGTACGGCATGTGGTTTCCGGAAAGTGACAGGGTTCAGGGGTGGGCCGGTTTGTCCGGGACGTCGGGCCATCCGGCATACGCGAGCATTTCTTTCACTGAATGGGCGTCGCTTCCGGTGGTGAGGCGGACGCCTTCTTTCCGGAGAATGACGAGTTCATCGGGGCCGGGGACGCGGTATTTCAGGTTTACTTCAAACGCCACGTTCCGGCGGGCGGCCTTCTCCGCGAGCGATGTATAGAGCGTGACAGGGATGGCGATGCCCCGTTTGTGAAAAACGTGCCCCGGATGAACGATCACCTGTACCCGGGGATTGTCCAGAACCGCGGCCATGGCCCGGAACCAGTTCTCGAGTGCACGGCCCGGAGTATCCTCAATCTCATCTCCGGTCATGAACCCATGCGCGGCAGGGATACGATGAATGGCGGCGTACACGAAGTCAACCATTGGAAAAAACTCTTCCCGGGCGTCAATTGCGCCGGAAAAATCCATCACCTTGGTTTCCATGGCCGAGTAAAGACGGATCAAAGACCCGTATTCCCGTCTCAGGCGATCCATCTCGGCCTTGAACTGTCCGAGCCATTCGCTTTCCCGACGGACATGATCAGTGATACAGATCGTCTCGTACCCGGCGTCGATTGCGGCGGTGACAATATCCTCCGGAGAGTTCGCCCCGTCGGAGAAATCAGAGTGAATATGCATGTCCGTTTTCATCGTAGAACACCTCTCCCCAGTACCGGATCATGAGTGTGCCCCACTTCGGCTCCGGGATGGAAAATTCCTCGCCCATTGCCATGGACACCGCGAGGAGGGGGAGATTGACGCCCGCCGCGGTGCAGAGCACGATGGTTCCGGAAACGCGGGGATTGATCTCCACGATCTTGGGGACCCCGTCCCGGGAATACATGAACTGCATGTTGATATTGTAGTCCAGGCCGATTTTCCTTGAAATCCGTGCGGCCTGGCTCATGATGGCCTCGTTTTTCTCCGTCCGGCCGATGAAGGCGATTCCAAGCTTGATAACCACCCGGGAGCGGGGAATGATGACCAGCGGCTCGCCATTGCGGACCAGCAGATCGGCGCTGTATTCATCCCCGGAAAGATACTCGGATACCAGCAGCCGGGGAAAGGGGTCGGCATCCCGCAGGATGGGCGCGATTTCCTCCAGTGTGGTAATGGTGGAGTTGGGTTTGGTCTTGAGGAGCAGGTGGAGTTTGTCCACTCCGGTCTTGAGGACCCGGAACCCCCGGCCCCCGTTGCTTACCTCTGGTTTGAAGCAGACCGGAATGTCCGGATACCCGAGTGCATGGACCGCGTCCTCAAACTCACCGAACGACTCCACCACCCTGAAATCAGGGATGGACACCCCGTTGTTCCTGAGAAAGTTGTACAGATTCGCCTTATTGTTGGCGATGTGGAGGGATTCCGGGGAAGAAACGCACACTTTTATTCCGGCCTCCGCAAAATCAGCGCGGTTCTCCGCCAGGGGAACAAGTTCGTCCGTGGAGAGCGGCAGGATGACATCAATTTTCTCGGCTCTCGCCAGTTCGAGCATGCGGGGAATGTACTTCGGGGAGACTCCGGCCGGCACGGTAAATCCGCGGTCAACCATGCTGAAGCCTACCGCGAACGGGTTCATGTCCGCGCCGAATATTTCCAGGTCTGTCCGCTTGCTCGCCCGCAGACTTTTGATGATGCCCGGAGCGCCGGGTGCGCCGCATGCGGTTACCAATACTCTCATGTGCTTCCTTTTCGCGTAAATCCTTCCCGCATTTTGTTGGATATAAAGCACGGTTGTTTAATTTCGGAGCGACAAGCCAGCCGTGCACAGGTAACTCACTCCGCAGTCTCGTAATCGTCCATTCGTCATGACACCCTCGAAGCCGAAAAGCTCCACTTGCTCACCGGGGTACCAGGCGGAGTATCCGGGGCTTGTCCTTCAACGCCGTAACCTGAACTTCGGTTCTTCCGCCTTTGTTCACAAAGCTGACTCTTGCGCCATCCTCCACATCCTCAATACGTCCAACTGAGAACCCGAGATCCGTCAGCAGCACCCGCGTATCATCCCGCTCCGCCTCGTGATTGATGACGAAGAGGAATCCGCCGTTTTCGCCGGTGCGGACCGAGGCTTCGATTTCCGGATTGGAGGACCAGACATGAGACCGCAGACCCGTCTGTTCGGTGAGGGCGCGAATCAGACCGCCCAACTGCTCGCGGGCAAGGGGATCGGAATCCTGCCACATTTTGAAATAGGTATCCTGGACACAGAAGCCGAGGAGGAACACCGTTCCCTTCCCGGCGGTGCGACGGACCAGCGCGGGATTTTCCCGGGCCGTACGGGCAAGGACCTCTCCGTCGGCGGCCCGGCATGGGCGCGGGCTGACCAGGGTCAGATCGAGCGGCTGCCCGAGCACGCGGCCGTTCAGACGGTCGGTCGGGTAAATGGATTCGCCGGGAGCATCCTCTCCCCGGAAGTCCCACCGCTGCGGTTCCGTGGTGAAGGACAGCCAGTGTCCGGTTCTCACAATCCGGCCGGTCTCCGCACCGGTCACCCCGAACAGGTCTTCCATGACGGTCATCGGTTTGCGGTTCTCATCCAGAGAAGGGACGCAGTCGGCGATGACCACTCCGCCCTTCCGAACGAATGACGCTATATGCCGTGCGGTTTCCCCGGGCAGCAGTTTCACGTCGAACAGGATCAGCGCCTCATAACCGTTCAGACGGTCGTCGGTGACCTGCTCCTCGTGAATGATGTCCAGTTCGCCGAAAGAGCGAAGGAAGAGTTCGAAGGAAAGCCCCACGTTGTAGTACTCTTCCTGGAGCTGGATGCATTGCGAGCGGGGGAAAAGCATGGCGGCCTTCGCCCGGGTCTTCCGGGTCTTCAGGATTTCACCGCCCGCCTTCTGGATCAGCCGGTTTGCCCTGCCGTAGGTTTCCCAGTGGAGCGAGTCCACCGGGATGTGATAGCCGGAGAGCAGGTAATCGGAGCCCTGGGCGACTGCGGTCAGGCTCATTTCCATTTCGGACCAGTACTGCGCCCGGCGTTGCTCGCCGAAGAAGGTTTTGAACCAGGCCGGATTGAACGTGCCCACCCAGAACCCGAGCTTTTTCCCGGAAGAAGCGGTCAGGTTCCGCATATGGGCAAAGGTGTAGTGCGCCTGGCTCATCCGGGGGAGCCGCAGCACGGAGGGCATTCCGAACCGGAAGTCGATGGACATGTAGGGATAGATGTCGAAAACGAACATGTCGGCGTAATCGCCGCCCCAGTGATATACGTCGTCCACCGCCAGTTCCGCATGGGATCCGAAGCCCGCCCCGAAGGTGTTGTGGCTGTCGTGGGTCATGGTCACGATGAAACGCGGGTTGATGTCCCGGACTACGGCCAGGGTTTTCCGCCAGCCCACGGCGAAACTATCCGAGCGGAAGTTGATAACGTCGCGCCAGCGGACCGGGTCGTTGCGGATGGATTCGAGGTCGGGGGGAAGGTCGTATCCGTACCGCTCCCGGAAGACCCGCTGCTCGTCCGGACCGTATCCGAAGGATTTGGGTCCCCAGTGGAACGGTTCGTCCTGATAGGTGAAGACGTTATACAACCGGGGCATGCCGCTCAGGGGGGCGAGGGCTTTTTCCGCGTTTTTCCACACCGCGTCCGCATATTCCGGGGAAAAGACGCTGGGCTCGGGCGGTGTTTCCCTTCCGAACAGTTCGAGCGCCCCGGTGTGGTGGGTGAGGAGCATTCCCTTCGACTGGGCGTAGTTCAGGATGAATGCCGTCTCACTCTCCGGCCGCCCGGTCCCCGTCTCGATGCCGGTGAAGCCGTGGGCGATGATGGAGTCTATGGTGTCGCGGAGCATGTTTTCGCTGAGTGGCCCTTCGCCGCCGCGCCAGCCCTTTCCGCTGGGAAGGGGCGAGAACTGGGTCACGATGGGGAAGAAGTCCGGCTCGCCGCGCAGGGGTTCGATGCTATCGGCCAGTGCCGCGGCTTTACGGGCAAGATCCGGATTCCCGCCGTTATTCTGACCGTACAGCCCGGCGGAGAAACCCATAAACGCCGTCAGCAGCGCGGCGATAGTAAACCGAAGATTCACGCCACAATCCTTTTTCCGGGATTCATGATAAGCCGGATCATTCAATCCGGCTGAGACCGTCCTTCGATACATGATGCGTTCTGACTCCGAGCTTCTCCATCCAGTCGCGCACCACGAGCGTCTGCCACGGCCCCGAGTCCTTTCCGCCGCCGTTGTCATTATCCCATAGCCAGTCCGGGGTGGGCCAGAGACACACGGACGGCCGCACCGTCTGGTAGAATTCCTCGCTGACGCCGTTCTGGCCGTGGTGCGCCATCTGCACGTATTCCGCGCGGAGCCGGCCGCGGAAACGGGATTTCAGGAGCTTGTCACCCCCTTCCACGCCGAGGTCGCCGGTGAAGAGGATGGTTTTCGCCCCGTCGCTGACCCGCATGACCACGCTCGAGTTGTTGATCGGGTTGACCGTGATTTCCGGGTTCTTTATTCCGAGAATCTCAATCCGTACCCCATCGAGGGTCATCACCTCCCCCAGCACATGCTCACGGACGGTCAGGCCCGCTTTCGTGAGGGCGGCGAGGAGACGATCGAAGGGGACCTCCTCGCCCGGTTCGTGGCGTGCGATCCATTCCCGCGACGGCAGAGAGCCGTATACCGCATCGACTTTCAATTCCTCGGGATCGTCAAGGATGGCGGCTATCGCATCCGTGTGGTCGGAATGGGCGTGGGAGATGAACCAGTAATGCACATGATTCCCGAGCCCGGCCAGGAACGCTTTCAGGTATGGCCCGTCCCCGGTGTTTCCGCCGTCGATGACCATTATCCTGCCGTCGGCGGTCCGGAGCACATAGCAGTTCATCTGCGTCCGGGTCTGCGGAGGCAGTTGCCAGAGCACAACCCCGCGGTCCGGTGCGTCCTCTCCCCGGACTTCCCTTCCGGAACCGGACAGGGCCAGCGTGGCAATTCCCGCTGCAGCGTTCCGGAGAAAGCCCCTGCGGGTCGGCCTGACTTCAGCGGCCGTCATGGACGGCGCCACCGTACCTTTTCGAGACACGGCCTCCCTTTCGCCAAAAAGTGTTTTCCCCGCGCCGTTGTCCGCTCAGTGCACCACCATGCGGACGACCTCGAAGCATTCGGCGTACTTCACCCCGATCTGGGTTCCCCGGGTGATGGCGAGGCTCCGGATAAAATCCTCGCTGGCATAAGGCTTGTTTTTCTGGGACTCGTAGCACTTGAGCGCTTCGATTTTCTTCATCACATGCCGTTCGTCCAGAAACACGAATCCCTGGGTCTGGTAGGTCAGGTTGTTCCAGGGCATTTCGTAGGAAAGGATCGTGCGCCGCTTGAAGGCTCGCAGACCTTCCATGGCCACCACCAGGTGGTCCTGGTGGATGTCGTGCATGGAGGGCAGGAAAATGGTGTCCGGGTCGAGCGTCCGCTGGAGTCCGATGATATCCTCCAGAATCTCCTGACGGTGGAGAGAGAACGTCCTCACCTCGTACCGGTAGACATGCAGGTTTTGCTCGGGTATGCCCAGGATGGACACGGCCTTGCGAACCTCGGTCTCCAGAATGTTGCTGGGGAACCCTTCCGGAACGGATTTCTCCGCCACGGAAAACGCGGCATAGCTGACATTCTTTCCTTCTTCCACCAGCTTATTGATGGTGCCTCCGCACCCGAATTCCCCGTCATCGGTGTGCGGAGCGAGTATGAGAACGTTGTTGCCGATCATCGTCTCCCCCTTCTGTGGTTGAGCCGTTATCCCGCACATCCGGAAGTTTCCGGCGCGGAATCGGATATGACATGCCGATGCATACACGCATCCGGCTTTGGGGTACTGTCCTGTTTCCGACACAGTCCCGTTACATACCTGAATCCGGGTTTTTCCTCATGCACCGGGTTGAGGAAGCAGTTTCACCCGTGGTTCCCCCCTCTCCAGAGCTTGTCATTACCCAAGTTTTTGTGGATGGGAGAACGGGCGCGCGGGGTTCCCGTGCATTGTAGAAGTTCCTATGTAACGCTTCGTCTCCAATTGCGTCATCCCTTCTCTTGCGAGAGAGAAAAACGAGGGGCATTGTCGTAAAAATAAGAGAAAACCGCTGGCACGCATGAGTACCATAAGCTAATCAGTTGCGGCGCTGGCCGGTAACTCACCCCCTTGATCCCCCTCTCTCTGGAGAGAGGGGGAAATCGAGCCACAGGGAGCATCGAGACGGCCGATAACGAGTCATCCCCTTCTTTCACCCATGCGGGAGAATCCCGCATGGGACCCTCTCTCACCGAGAGAGGGAACGAGGGGTGAGTTATATTTTGGGGGAAGCGCGGCGACTCCGACCGGTACTCACCCCTTTGAGCCTCTCTCCAAAGAGAGGGGGAACCGGAGGCACACGCAATCACCCCGTTTTTATCGGGAACGAAATCTACCGTTTCTCATCCGATCCCGCAATCATACCGTTCTGTTTACGACCACGCCCGCTCACGAATTGTGGACTCGGTCATAGAGTGCCAGAAGCGATTGCTCCTCCCGCTCCCATGAGAACATGTTTTCCACTGCCCGTTTTCCCCGTTCACCCATCGCCTGCGCCTCGTCCGGATGCTCCAGCAGGGAGAGAACGGCATCGGCGATTGCCCGCGGGTCCAGAGGATCGACGAACCGGCAGCAGCCGATCCCTTCATCCAGCGACCGGAAAAGGGGGAAGTCGGAGCAGACCACCGGCAGTCCGGCGGACATGTATTCGAAGAGCTTGGTTGGATAGCTCAGCAGATAGCTTTTCTCCGGGTGCAGCACGACCAGCCCAATCCTGGACCGGCGGAATATCTCCGCGATCCGGGGACGGGACACCCAGCCGAAACACTCGATCGCTTCCGCCTCCCCGGCAGGGAGGGTGTCCATGATGTTCCGGGCCGCCGGGCTGAACTCACCGCCCAGCAAGAGTCTGACCGGACGCTGTTTCCGGACGAGGGATGTCGCCCGGACCATCTCGGCGAATCCTCGCTGGGGGGTGACCCCCCCGATATAGCACATCGAGTCCTCACGATCCGCCCATCGGAGTTCTTCCGCGCCGTTCGATGCAAACTCCCGCGCGACCGGAAAATTGCGAATCATGACCGTGCAACGGTTCGCGGCTTCGAATCGTTGATGTATGTATGGAGTAACCGTAACGAGAGCATCGAAACCGCGGACCGCCAGCCGTTCGAGCTGAGTAAACGCCTTCGCCGCCGGGATCCGCAGCCAGGAGGGAATTCCTTCGTTGAAAGTCAGCCAGCAGGAATAGTCCTCGTGGATGTCGTATATGACCCGTTTCCCCCTGAGTTTGAGAAGCAGGCCGGCCGGAACGAGTTCCGGATCATGGAAATGGTACACGTCGGCGTCAATTTCCACCGCTTTCCGGAAAACGCGGGACACGGTCAGCAGCATCCGCTTGATACGACTCGCATCCTTTTGCACCGCATGGAGGCGAACCCCGTCCCGCACTTCATCCGAGGTGTGCCCCGCCACCAGATGCACTTCGTGACCGGCCGCAGCCAGGCTTCTGCACTCCTTCCCGAAGATGCGGGTATCGAAGGGAGTGTGAACCGAGGTGAGATGACAGATTTTCATGGACTGATCCCGAAGCATCCAATGCTGACGGGAAAAACCTCCATCGGTCAGGTGTTTCTGTAAAATCCGGCGACCGTATCCACCACATACTCCAACATTTCCGGGGCAAGCTCGGGATAGATGGGGAGCGCGAGGGTGGAATTTGCGGCCTCTTCGCTCACCGGCAGATCGCCCTGCTTGTATCCCAGGTCGCGGAAGCATTCCTGGAGATGGAGCGGTACGGGGTAGTATATCTCGGTGCCGATGTCATGGCGGGCCAGGTCGTCCCGCAACTTGTCGCGGTCCTTTACCCGGATGACGAACTGGTTGTATATGTGACGGAATCCGCGGGGTGCAACCGGCAGCGTTACCTCCGGGATATTCCGCTCCGCGAAGAGACGGCGATAGGTATCGGCGTTGACCGCCCGGCGTTCACTCCAGCCGTCCAGATAGCGCAGCTTCACCGAGAGCACCGCGGCCTGAAGAGAATCGAGTCGGGAGTTGATACCCACCAGGGAGTGATAGTACTTGGGACGCGCGCCGTGCTGACGCAGTATGCCGAGCAGGTCGGCCAGTTTTTCATCCCGGGTCGAAACCAGTCCGCCGTCACCGGCGCCGCCGAGGTTCTTGGAAGGGAAGAAGGAGAAACACCCGATAGCGCCGAGCGTTCCGGCCCGTCCCCAGGGAGAGTCCGCGCCGATGGCCTGGGCGGCGTCCTCGACCACCGGGATGCCGTGAGCATCCGCGATCGCATTGATCCGGTCCATTTCCGCAACGAGCCCGAAGAGGTGCACGGGAATGATGGCTTTGGTGCGGGGGGTTATAAGGCTTTCCAGGAGATCGGGGTTCAGGTTGAAGGTGTCCGGCCGGATATCGCAGTATACCTGTTTCGCGCCAAGACGCGCCACGCAGCCGCCGGTAGCGAAAAAGGTGAATGGCGTGGTGATCACCTCGTCGCCGGGGCCGACTCCCAGCGCCATGAGCGCCAGCAGAATGGCATCGGTTCCCGAAGCGCACCCGATGGCATGGGGCGCGCCGATATACCGAGCGGCCGCGGCCTCGAATTCTTTGACTTTGGGCCCCATAATGAACTGCTGGCTTTCGAAGACGTCCTTGACCGCGGCCTCGATTTCCGGGCGAATGGTCGAATACTGCGCTTTGAGATCGAGTAAGGGAACCTTCATGCGCGTTCAATCCTCCTGGTTGGCAAGCAGTTGATTTTCCGGTACATCGCGAAGCTTCCGGGCGGGATTACCGCAGACAACGGCTGCTTCCGGGACATCATGGGTAACCACCGACCCCGCGCCCACCATGCTGTCGGCGCCGATAATCCGTCCCGGCAGAATAGTGGCATTGACCGCGATCCGCCCGCCGCGCAGCACGGTCACTCCCTTGTAGAACTTCGTTCTCTCTTTCCATCGTCCGGCATAGTTGTCGTTCGATGTCGCCACGCAGGGGGCGATGAAACAATCATCGCCGATCTCTGAATAGGCGCAGATATAAACATTGGTCTGAATCTTGCACCGTGCGCCGACCCGCACCCTGTTTTCGACGGTGGCGTTCCGGCCGATAATGGTGAAATCTCCGATGACCACATCCTCACGGACAGCGGCGCCGTCGGCGACCAGCACGCCCGTTCCGAGCACCGATCCGGCATATACGATGGCGGCGGTTCCGATGATGGCGTTATCCCCGATTACTGAGGGATCGAACTCCCGGCCCGCCTGGGTGGTTTTGCTCCGTCGGGCGGCCATGGGGAGCTTCCCGATCACCGCGTGATCGTCGATGCGGACCCCGTCGCCGATCCGCGCCTTGCCGTGAATCACCACGTGATGCCCGATGCTGCAGCCGTCACCGATAACCGCACCGGCTCCGATGACCGTGTACTCGCCGATCTGAACGTCTCGCCCGATGACCGCATCGGGGTGAAGGGATTGGTTCATGCTCTGCGCCTCACGCTGGAAATGAACGAAACGACCGTGGAGCGGCCGGATGGCCATGCGAGCTGGACATCCGACGCCCCGGGAAAACCCTGGGATACAGAATACTCCCCGGTTTGCCGCATTCGTGGAGTGAAAAATAGGAAACATTGCCTTCCAAGGCAAAAGAAAGCGGCATGAATCGGAAAAAACCGCGGTTCCGGGGTGTTATTCCGAGCAACAGCCCGCGGCTTCGGCCCCGGGTTCCCCTACAGGGAGAATCCGGGCTCGTTATTATTCACCCGTCGGGTAAAGAGTGAATGCCGAAGCCGCAAGGTGAAAAGAACAGGAATTATGGAGAGCAAGCGGGCTGTACACAGGGAATGTCCCGGATATCCGGGGATGGCGGCATCTTCCCCATTCCGGATTCTGACCCATGACGCCCGCGAACAAACCGTTCAAGGTATCGCGACCGGCACAATAACACCACCGGCAATCCGTCCGGGGAAAGAAAAAAAAGGCCCGGAGATACCTGACCGTAATGTGGCATGCGCAATCCCGGGGACCCGGTGTCGCGCCGATTACCGGAACAAAATACAATGCGTCCCGGGGAAAAGGCAATCAAATATAGTGCATATCATATATTTAAAAGCAAAGGAGCCCCATTTGCACGGGGCTCCTTTCCCAAATCTCGAAGTCGACACTCAGGATTCTGCTATGATCGAAGCCATAATATTCTTGATGCCGCTATTCTCCAGGGAGTAGTACACTACGTTACCATTCCGCCTGGATTTCAGCACTCCCCGGGACTTCAGTATGCTGAGTTGCTGCGAGGTGAGGGACTGCTTGGTACCCAGCGCCTTGACCAGTTCCCCCACGGACCGTTCGCCGTTCATGAGAATGTTGACGATCTGAAGGCGCACGGGATGCGCTACCGCCTTTAGGGTCTCCGCCATTCTCTCCAGCGTGTCTTCCCGGATCAACTCAGATGAAAAGCGTGCCAATGTAACTCCTTCCCTATAGTGTTGCGAGATTCCGGTGTGGCCCAAATATACAACGCATGCCACAAAAATGCAATATGCAAATGTAGGATATTCACCCAAAAATATAAAGAATTTGTTTCCTCTATTTTCCGGGACGCATCCTGTTCTTCCGTCAAGTGGATAATAATATAATAAGCTGAATATCGAAATATGAAGCACTTTTTTCGTTTTTTTCCAAAAATATTCCGGAGAAACGCACACTGCGTTCTCCGGAACAGCACAACGCCATACGCAACGAGGTCATGAGGGATGTCGGCTTCCGGGCTATTCTTCTATCGCCTGGGTGCCCAGCACCATGACTCGATGAATAAGGTCCAGGTCCAGTGGTTGGAGCTGTATGAGGAAAATCCCGAACATGTCCTCGGCCGGATCCACCCAGAACTGGGTGGTGTACGCTCCCGACTTCATGTAGGTCCCCGGAGAAAGTATGGCGGCGTCGGGAATATGCGCCGTCCGGACACTCACTCCTCCCAGGCCCCATTTGTCGCCGCCTTCACGCAGACCGGGATCTATATCCCCGATGCCGTTGGCGGTGATAAGCTCCACGGTTTTGCGGCTCACAAGCCGGACGCCATCCAGTTCGCCGCCGTTGAGCAGCATCTGGCAGAAGCGGGCATAATCCCCGGCCGTGGAATAGAGTCCGCCGCCGCCGGAAAAATGCCGCCGCTCTGCGGGCGGTACGGTGAGTTTGTTGCTGGGGGGGAGCTTTTCCAATCCCGAGGGGCCGCTTCGGTACACCGCGGCTACCCGGGACTGTTTGTCCCCGGGAACGTAAAAAAAGGTGTCCTTCATCTGCAGCGGGCGGAAAATGCGTTCCTCCAGAAAGCGGTCAAAGGGCATGCCGGACACCACTTCGACAAAGTATCCGAGCACATCATCGGAGAGGCTGTACCGGTACTGTTCGCCGGGATGGTAGAGCAGTGGCAGTTTGGCCAGGGCGACTGTCATATCCCGTATGGTATGGGCCGGGTTTCGCAGTTCTGCGATCTTTGCGTTACGATAGAGCAACGCGTGTCCCTCGGAACCATAGCTGAGACCGGCGGTGTGCAGGAGCAGGTGACGAATGGTGATCGGGGTTTTGGCCGGTTCGGTCGGAGGCTTTGCCGATATTTCGCTTCCCGGAATGATGACCCGCATGTCGGCGAATTCCGGGATGTACTTCGATACCGGATCGGTGAGAAGGAACTTTCCCTCCTCATAGAGCATCATCACCGCCAGGCTCGTGACCGGCTTGGTCATGGACATGATGGCAAATATGGTGTCCTCGCGCATGGGGATTTTGGCCTCACGATCCTGCCAGCCGTAAACGCCGACCTGCGCGATTTTGCCGTGACGCGCGAGGAGGGTGACCGCGCCGGCAACCTGTCCCTTTTCCATCCAGGACTGGAAGGATTGGTCCAGACGGTCGAGGCGTGAAGACGAAAGACCGACGCTCTTCGGATTCACCCGGGGAAGCGGTTCGGCAAAAACCGGGGGGGCGAACAGCAGGAGAGAAAAGAGAACAGGCAGAAGGCGCGAGACCGGCTTCATTATTCCTCCGGGAAAGATTTATTATTGGGGGGTTGCTTACCCGATGATACAACACCGGGGCGCGGGATGCAAGCCCCATACGCCCGGTCCGGACGGAACACCTGGGTCGGAAGATGGCAGAGCCATACACGGTGCGATTTTGGGGAAGCGCGGAGGCTTCGACCGGTAATGCACCCCTTAATCCATAGTTGTAAACGCAAGGAAAAACCACCGGCACACATGAGCATAAATAATAGTCGTCGCATTCGGGCTTTCTTAAAAAGAGTATCCCACCTCTTGGCTCCACTCTCTTGCAGAGAGGGGGAACCGAGCCACAGGAAGGATCGAGTCATCCCTTTCTTTCACCAATGCGGGAGAATCCCGCATGGAGCCCGATCTCCCCGAGAAGGGATTAAGGGGCATACGAAAGCGTCCCATCTTAATGCTGATTCCGAGTTTTCCCCGGCTATCCGGAAAATCCAACTTCCCCGCGATGGGGGGTGACAGCGGGGGAGTAAGACATGAAGCGATAACTTAACGATCGCCAGAATCAACACCAAATGCTTTGACTTGTCTCCAGCTTCCATGTATATACATACAAACCCGACGACTCACGCAACTCTGCAAGTCATCTTCTTCCAGGAAACCCGTATGCCGATTCTCCCGCTTTTTCTTTTTTCCCTGCTGCTTTTTTTGCCTATCCCGTCAGCCGCGCACTGCTCCGTGCACCTGGATGCGGGATATGGAGAGGTTCCGCTGTCGTTTGTCCTGAACGAGGGACAGTTCGACCCCGGGCTGCGTTTCATGGCGGAAGGGAACGACAAAAACAACCTGCAGTTTGCCGAACATATCGATATCAGCCCGAGACCGGATAACTTTGAACCTTACGGAGCGGGGATTCTCTGCCTCTACCTGTACCAGCACAACGGCGACCCTGTGGTCACCGGAGAAGACCCCTTCCCCTGGAAGAGCAACTACTACTTCAGCAGCGATTCCTCCCAGTGGCGCACGGACGTCACCAACTACCGCATCGTGCGCGTCCACGACCTTTACCCCGGCATCGACGCCCGCTTTACCGCCCAAGGGCGGGAATACATCCGGGAACTCGTGGTCCGTCCGGGCGCGGACCCCGGCCGGATTATTTTCGAGCACGGCTATACCACTCAGTACCTGGAACTCACCGGGGACGGGGTCATTATGCGGCGCATGAGTGGTGAATTCAGCGGTATACTGTATTCATTGTACGCACCCCCCGCTTACCAGATAATCAAGGGCGAGAAGATTCCGGTGGAAACCCGGTATCGCATGGTGGATGAGGCCAACAGCCTGGTCGGGTATGCCTTCGGGGAGTACGACCACTCCAAAGACCTCATCATCGCTCCGGAAGAAATCTATACGAGCCACATGGGCCGACGGTATGTGCACTCAGCCGGAAGCCTCGACGTGGACAGCGGCGGGAACATGTATCTCACCGGGGTGATGGAATACGACATTCCGTGGTCGTACACCGCCGGATTCCGGAGCGGCGGGTATGTCATGAAGATTCTCCCCGGCGGGAAAGATCTCGGGTATGTGAGCTATTACAAAAACACGCTCGATGATGGGTATGATGCCCCTGTAAACATTCTGGTGGACCACCGGAACGGGAACGTGTACATATGCGGTGGAATAAACGATACATCCTTTCCGGTTACCACGGACGCCTGGAAGAAAACCTGTGAACACGGTGTAAACGGATTCCTGCTCAAGCTGGATGCATCCGGGCACTTGAGTTATGCAACCTACCTCGGATATATTGCCGATGGCCAGATCAGCGGCATGGAACTGGACCGGGATGGATTCCTTTACATGGCCGGGTCAACAACCACTTCCACCCTCTTCCATACCGTGCTGTTCGGCGATGATCCGAAAGGGTGCTGGGGATTGCTCATGAAGATGGACACCGCGGATAACCGGATGGTGTACTCGGATCTCTTTGCCGATGTACGCTTCTTCGATATAGGGATCAACCATGTGGGAGATGTCTTCGCCGCCGGCTCCATATCGGGTCCCGCACAGTTTTCTTTCCACGCCCCTCTGGACAGTACCCACCACGGCAAGGACGACGCCTTCATCCTCCAGGTGAGTGCAGATGGCGAAACCATCGTCCGCGCCACCTTTCTTGGCGGCACCGGAGATGATTTTGCCCGCTCCATCGCCTTCGACAGCCAGGACAACATCCTCGTCTGCGGGTATACATCCTCTCCGGACTTCCCGGTGACCCCGGGGGCCTACGACACCAGCTTCAACACCCCCGATGAATCCAAGTCCGATGCGTTCGTCACCAAACTCAGCGCTGACCTCGGCATGGTCCTCTTCTCCACCTTCATCGGCGGGGACCAGAATGACGGTTGCCATAACATATATACCGATTCCCGTGACAATATCCTGGTCGCCGGTGAAACCCAATCCATAGGGTTCACCGACTCCAACCCGTACTTTTCAGGATGGTGCGCGTTTGTCCTGAAGCTCACCCCGGCAGGTGACGCCGTTATGTATTCGAGCGCCGTCGGGCCAAGACAGTTGCGCTGTACCAAACCTGCCCCGGATGGCAGTGTGTATTTCTGTGGTACGGGAAGTGGCAGCTCACGAATATTTTCGGAATCGATACTGGACACAAACCACCCACGCAGTGCATACGGCGGGTCGTCCTCCGGCTACATCCTCAAGTACATCGATGATACCGCTCTGGCCGTTGCTGAGCCGGAGAGCCCGTCCTTCTTCACCCTGTTCCCGCCTTATCCCAATCCGTTCAACGCCTCGGTCACCATCCCCTTCTCTCTTCCCCGGAGTACGGTCGTCCGGGTCGAGATCCGGGACGTTCTGGGCCGGAAGGTGACTGAACTCATCTCCGGCACGCTCTCCGCCGGTGCCCACGCCCTGCGCTGGGACGCCGGGGCATATTCCAGCGGCGTGTACTTCTGCGTGCTCCGGGCCGGTGATGCATCCCAGACCCGGCGGGTTCTCCTGCTCAAGTAAGGCGGAATTTCAGGGAAGGGAGGAGGTGCTGGTTGGTAACTCACCCCCTTGATCGCACCCCGGTCCTGTTGCACAGGGCCGAGGGCTCCGCATCTCCAGAGAGCGGGGAACCGAGCCGCAGGGAGTACCGAGGCAGCCGATAACGACTCATCCCGTTATTTCGCCCATGCGGGAGAATCCCGCATGGAGCCCTCTCTCCCCGAGAGTCGGGGTCCCCAACCCTGGATTCCAGGGTTGGGGTGACAGAAGGGGAATGAGGGGCATTGTCTTAA
>JAWLHT010000101.1:0-15914 GCA_041690195.1 Candidatus Latescibacterota bacterium | reverse complement strand
ACTCACGACGTATCTCACTCATCACTGCACTCCTGTGTTTTTGGTGGGCTTTAAGTATACCATCTCTCCACCATTTACACAAAAACTCTTACAGACTCTTTCATACCGGTAATGATGTATCCATCGCAGGCCGTCGAAGCTCCACAATCCAAAGGATGCAATCCATTTCGTGTTGGATTGATCCACGGCGACATCGTATACCGCGCTCAGTCCACTAATACCGGTATAACGGGAGTATTCCACAAACGTCTCCCCATCATAGGATCTGACCCCAAAATCATATCCGGCCCAATACACGTTGTTACGGTCCTGAACAATCGAGTGATAATTAACCTCCTGGTCGTAAAACAAAACCTGATAATCAGTTCGAGAATACTCCATCAAAAGTTCCCCGGCAGCCCAGATATTTCCGTCACGGTCCACCATGATCTGCTCGTAAGGACCCCCGATATTCTCCCAATTGTCCCCATCGAAACGAAAAATACCACCCATCGTCCCGAACCATTTGACATTATCCATATCCTCCGCAATGGAGCGGACCATTTCAGGTCGATATATCACCTTCGGGTAATAGGAACGCCATGTTACTCCATCGAAGGAGAATATCCCGCTACTCACCGTTCCAAACCACTTGACACCGGCATGGTCCACCATGACCGACGTGATTTCCATATCATGGATACTATCCTGCACCGCATATTGCTGAGATAATCCGGCGTGAGTATCATATCGAAGAATTCCGTTCCGGCAAGCGCACCACAGGTATTTTCCTTCAAAAGCAATATCATTGATGGATACTCCCGCGATGCAATGCTTCTCTATTCTTCGCTCATCCACCCAGCCGGATTGAGACCATCCCGTGGTGTACCATAAAAGAAATATGATAAACATGTATACTACACGGATATGTCCTCTCATGATCTCCTCCGCGGATACAATTTAACTGTTCATGAGTATGAAGGTATACAGAGGAAATAGCCGGAATGTACGCATAGACTTTCGCCCTAATTCGCTTTTCTTGAGTAAATCAGCAGGTGAGACAGGCAACCGAAAGTGGAACCTATAATTCTGTTAAGAATTAACTTTCAATCGTTTAGTACATAATTGCCGTAACTTTCTCTTTTGTCAGGAGAAGTTTTTCTACCCCAAAAAAACACGTCTCCTTTTTGTGGTGGATAAGGTGCGGGATCATCTGCGCGACTCGGCATGTGTGCGCATGCGGAAACGTATCGACATCAAAAACATCGGCGAAGACTCAACACGTTCACCCTTCGTATTTCTATTCTTTTGTGCAGAATTTATTTAACCTTGAGAATCTCCCCACCTCACAAAAAAGCGCCCCGCGAAGGGCGCTTTTTTTTGTGTACAGGTCAACTTCCGCTCACTCCGGCTCGACCACCCGGAGCGTCTGGCCCGGGGTGATGTCCCGGAGCACCACTTCTTTTCCCGAGGGGAATGTCACCACGACGTCGTACTTCTTCGCGGCGTCGGCTCCGAAGTGCGCCTGGAGCGGATTGCCGGGGAAGGTCCCGCTTCCGGCCCATACCTCGCGCCAACCGCGAAGGGCGGATTTCGTTTTGGCCTTTCCGGCGTCGTAGAGCGCGACCTTGCTCATGACCGCGGAACGGTTGGAGCGGGTCCCCCGGAGGTCCACCTTGATATAGTTGCGGTTGTTGGTGCGGTTCTCGAAGAGCTTCCAGTAGCCGGGATTCTGGGCCATGGGACGTCGCCAGTTCCCCACGGTGAGTTCGAGGTCGCCGTCGCCGTCCAGATCGCCCAGGGCGCACCCGTGGCCGTAGAAGACCGACCCGCCGGTCTTTTCGTGGGATTCGGTGAAACGCCCCCGGCCGTCATTCAGGAAAATGAGCGACTCGTAGCGGCTGTTGGTGACATAAATATCGAGGTCGCCGTCGTTGTCCATGTCCCCGAAAGTTGCTCCGCGGCTGTTGGTGACCACGTTCACGCCGGATTCAGTCGAGATGTCGGTGAAGGTGCCGTCGCCGTTGTTCCGGAAGAGACTATTGGCGCCGAACTGCGGGTCCGCGGCCGCGCCGAATCCGTTGCTGTTGGCAAGAAAGAGATCCTGGTCGCCGTCGTTTTCGATGTCGAGCCAGAGGCAGGTGACCGTGTAGCCCTTCGATTCCCCGATGAGGGAGGTTACATCGGTGAATTTCAGGTTGCCGTCGTTACGGTAGAGTTTACGGGTCCCCGGCATGTCCTTGTCGTTGAGGTTGCCGACAAAAAGGTCGGGATCGCCGTCGTTGTCGTAGTCGCTGAAGGAGCAGCAATAGCCGTTGCCCTCGTCCGCCACGCCAGCTTCCGCGCCGATATCGCGGTAGGTGCCGTCGCCGTTGTTGATGTACAGCGAATTGGCGCAGGTGGGCCCGCTCCGGTATCCGCCCTCGGCCACATAGAGGTCGAGGAGGCCGTCGCCATTCACGTCGGCGGTGGTCACGCCGCAGGAGTAGTTGAAAGCTCCCCCGGCGAGACCGGCGGCCACGGCGCGCTCGATATAGCCTTCGTCGTTGCCGACATAGAACATGTTGGGCTGGAGGAGATCGGTGCCGCGTAGCTCAGTGAGGGCTTCCAGGTTGTTGGCGACATAGATATCGAGATAGCCGTCGTTGTCGAAATCAGCCACCGCGATGCCGTGGGTGTCGTACTTGCATTCGATGCCGTAGGATTCGGTGACTTCCCGGAACTTCAGCCCGCCCTCGTTCTGGAAGAGCTTGTTGCGACCGTAGACCACGCTGAGATAGACATCCAGGAGGCCGTCATTATTGAAATCGGCCATGGCGGTGCTTTTTCCGTGCCCCTGGTGAAAGAGCCCGGACTGCTCGGTGACATCCCGGAAAATGGAGCCGTTGAGATACTGGTTGATGGGCGCGGTCTGCGCGTGAAGCGTTGCGGCCAGGAGAAACGCGGCCGCGGCCGCTCCCGGTAATGTCTTCATACCCCCTCCTCTGACTTGATGACGTGTGAACCGCTTGATAGTGGAAACATAGAACAACGCGGTTCCGGGCGCAATGCGAAAATGTCAGGAGGAGCAACGTCCCCCCAGCGGCGGAACTTTCCGGGCCGGACTTGCCGCCGCCGGGAGGAAAGGGTACGGTCAGGGAACGATGAGCCCCCGGGTCTGACGCTCGACCAGCGAAGCGTAATAGCCCTTCCGGGCGACCAAGTCCGGGTGACGCCCCGATTCCACGATGTTTCCCTTGTGCAGGACCACGATGCGATCGGCGTTGACCACGGTGGCCAGGCGATGGGCGATGACGAAGGTGGTGCGTCCCCGGATGAGGCGTTCCAGTGCATCCTGCACCAGCGACTCGGTTTCTGCGTCGAGGGCGGAAGTCGCCTCGTCGAGGATGACGATGGACGGGTCGCGCAGGATGGCCCGGGCGATGGCGATGCGCTGACGCTCTCCGAAGGAGAGACGGCTTCCGCGCTCCCCGAGCGGGGTATCGTACTTTTTTTCCAGCCGCGAGATGAAATCGTGGGCGTTGGCGGCGCGGGCCGCGGCGACGATGTCGTCGAGCGGAGCCCCGGGACGACCGTAGCAAATGTTCTCCCGGACGCTGTCGTTAAAGAGCAGGGCGTCCTGAAGCACTACACCGATGTTTTGCCGCAGGGATTTCTGGCGGACGGAACGCAGGTCCATGCCGTCGATGCGAATCGAGCCCTCCGACGGGTCATAAAAACGCTGCAGGAGCGACATGAGAGTGGACTTGCCGGAACCGCTCGGACCCACGATGGCGACCATCTCCCCCGCCGCGACCTCAAGATCGATCCCGCGCAGAACCCGGTGCCCGGACTTCTGATAGGCGAAATGCACGTTTTCGAAGGAAATATCCCCCCGGACCGAGAAGAGTTCCACTGCGTCCGGCTTATCTCCGAGATAATCCTGGGTATCGAGAATACCGAACACCTGCTCCAGCGAAACAGAGGCGGTGCGGATATTGCGGTAAATTCCGGTGAGTCCCTGCACGGGGCCGAACAGCCCCCCGACATAGCTCATGAACGCCACGAGCGTCCCGAGTGTCGCCTCGCCCCGGAGAATGAGCAGCCCGCCAAACCCGATGGCGGCGATACGGGCCGCGGTCACCATGAGGTTCTGGAGCGCCCCGACACGGGAATCGAACCAGACTCCCTTGATGACCACGTCATTCGCCTCGTGTACCCCCTTGAGAAATCGGTCCTTTTCACGGTCCTCCATGGCGAAGCTGCGCACGGTCACGATGCCGGAAAGCACCTCGTTGAAGCGGGAATAGATGCGGGTCCACCGGTTCAGGAGGTTCCGTTCGCGGCGGATCTGAACCGGAGCCGCCCGCGAAGCGATGAGCGCGGGCAGCGGCGCAAAGGACAAAACGAGGAGGGTGAGACGCCAGTCGAGCCGGACCATCACCACAATGGCCATCACCAGATAGGCGAAGGCGGGAAGCAGATTGAATGAGAACTCGCTGATGGCGCTGATGAATCCCTGTATGCTCCGGTCAAGGCGGGTCATGACCGCACCTACCCCCTCATCCCGGTGATAATCCTGGGGCAGACGGTGGATGCGCTCCACCATGGTGTCCTGGAGTCCGAACTGCACCATGATGCGCGTCCGCCAGCTCAGATAGTTGGAAAGCGCCGTTGCCGCCTCCCGCAGAACCGCCAGGCCGACCATGGCGCCGACTCCGGTAAGCAGGGCGCGCTCCATGTCCCCGCCGCCGAGATTGTCGAAAATGTACTTGAGAAACAGCGGTTCGACCACATTCGCCGCTGCCACCGTAAGGGTGAGCAGCAGAACGATCGCCAGAAACCACCGGTGAGGCCGTGCATATCCAAGCGCACGGAAAAGCCACTGTACTTCCTGCCGGAATCCGGCACTGTTTTTTTCCGTCAAATCCAATTCCCTGTATCATTGCCGCCGCCCGGAACGCCGACCCAACCCTGCACTCCGGCACTGCCGCACTCCATTTCATCGTTTCACCTGCGGGGAGCCTTCCGCTCCCCCCGAATCAGAAATCCGGTCCCGGCTTCTGCGCCGGCGGACGTTCCGGCATCTCCCCGGTTCACGGCAGCACGTCAGTTTTCGCTCCCGCCCGAAAGCGGTCACCAAAACCGGCAGCCGCGAAACCGTTCCCCTTATACGCTCTTTGAAACCAAGGGTTCGGCGATTATTATCAGTTTATCATTATTTCCAGAGTACCTTCCCGTCATATGAAGAGAGCCCCGCGTTGCACGGGGCTCTTTCAGGCCGGAACAGTGTTTCATAATTGCCGGATAATATGAGATCGAATTCAGGAAAGCAAGTTGCGACGTCCCTGCCGGGAGATGGTTCCTGCTTTCCTGATGCTGAATGCGTATCAGCGGTCCGCAAGGAACCGGTAGGTCGTGGTCTGGGCGTACCGCTCCCCGGGACGGAGGACGATGGAAGGGAATTCAGGCTTGTTGGGAGAATCGGGATAGTGCTGGGTCTCCAGGCAAAGCCCGTCGCGCTGACGATAGACCGCGCCGCCCTTTCCGGTGATGGTGCCGTCGAGAAAGTTCCCCGAATAAAACTGGATGGCCGGTTCGGTGGTGTACACCTCCATGACCCGGCCGGAACCGGGTTCCCGCACCCGGGCGGCAAAGGACAGTCCTTTGTCCGGACGGTTCAGCACCCAGTTGTGGTCGTACCCGATACCAAACGCGAGCTGGTCATAATCGTCCCCGATGCGGGCTCCGATGAGCGCCGGAACGGTGAAATCCAGCGGAGTCCCCTTTACGGAGCGGACTTCGCCCGTGGGAATAAGGGTATCGTCAATGGGGGTGAAGCGGTCGGAGTTGATGGTCAGTTCGTGGCCGAGAATGTTCCCGCTTCCCGTTCCGGCGAGATTGAAGTAGGAGTGATGAGTCAGGTTGACCACGGTGGGACGGTCGGTGAAAGCTCCGTAGTCGATGCGGAGTTCGTTGTCGCTGGTGACCGTGTAGGTAACCACGGTTTCGAGCGTCCCCGGATATCCTTCCTCGCCGTCGGAACTGGTATAGGAGAGCCGAAGCACGGGCCCGTCGGGACCGCCGAGAGCTTCGGCCGCCCAGACAACCTTGTCGAATCCCCGAATGCCGCCGTGCAGGTGGTTCGGCCCATTGTTGCGCGCCAGGGTGTACTCCACCCCGTCCAGGGAAAACCGTCCTCCGGCGATGCGGTTTCCGACCCGCCCGACGATGCTCCCGAAGTAGGGGCTGTTGTCCTTCAGATAGTCCTCCAGGGTGTCGTACCCGAGGACCACATCCGCCCACACTCCGTTCCGGTCCGGCGCGAAAAGTGACACGACAATGCCGCCGTAGTTGGTGATGCGCGCTTCGAACCCGTTACGGTTCACCAGTGTGTAGAGGTCGACCATCCCGTATCCAGGGACTTCGCCGAACACCTGCCGTTTGATGACCACTGTCTCCTCCTTTCCCGAGTGAATGCCCCTTCACCGGCTGTTGCCTCCCTCTCCTGACGACAACCGGCCCGGAATTCATACTTCATGGGAATTGGCGCGTTGCACGGCGATTCGCCCCTGATCCCACTGGCGTAAACAGTAACAATGGTGAAGAACGGTTGTTTTCAGGGCGCAGGCCCGAAAGAGCAACTCGCCCGTCAGTCCTCCCCCGCAACGGAGGCCGGACAATCCAGCCGGGTGAACTCCCCCTGGCTTTGCGCGAATTGTACCAGTTCCCGCAGCCGTTCGGTGTGTGATCCCTCCCAGTATATTCTGCCGCAGGATGAGCACCGCTGGAATTTATCATACCACAAAGCGGTTTTCGGTTCAAGAAGTCTGCGCACGATATCCTTCGACACCGGTTCCACACGGCCGTTGCATACCGTGCAGCGGCTGAACGGCCGGATGCGGCCGGACAGATCGAAATACCGCACCACCTCGCCGAGTTGTTCTCGCGGATTCTGCGACCATACCCACCGGCCGAGGGAGAGACTTCCATGCTTCAGGAGCGCCAGATCCCGGGTGAGTACGATCCGGTTTTCATGCACCGAAAGGCGGACAATCTCCGGATCGGAAAACCCGGCGTCATGCAGCACATCGAAGCCCAGCAGGCGAAGGTACGCCGCAAGACGCCCGAGATGCCCGTCGAGCACGAAACGGGGTTCCGCCGGAAGTTCCGGGAGCAGATGCAACGCATCGGACACGCACTGTCCCTCCCTCCGGGGATAGACCTCAAGAACGTTCTTGTCGTCAATGTGGAAGTCAAAGCCGACCGAGACTCCGTTCAGCCGGATTACATCCACCTCGACATGCGGAGCCCCAAGCGCCTCGGCCACATCCTTCACCGAGGGCTTCCCCATAAATGGGTACGGAAAGACCTTTCCCCTCCGTTCGGGAGGGAGAAAATCGTTCAGTTCTCCATAAAACCGTACCGACGCCTGTTTCATGATGACAACCGCCTCCGTCCCCGGTATCATCCATGCCGCTCATTAACAGTATACGAAAAAACGATGGCATCCGCATGATGAAAGCACGCCGAACGAAGACGATTCCGGCATAGCCAGCAGGCACAGGTTTCTCTCGCGGGCTTCCCGGTCTCACCACCAGACACAGGGATCCGTATCCGGCGATTCGGCTGGTGGAGCGGTTGGCGGACCGGAGAGAAGAGCAGATCGGGCTTGACGGCGAACCCGTTGGGGAACGCGTACCGCAGGGGTCTTGGAGATGGCGGACTTCGTTGGCTCCATCCGGGTCGTCCAGGCCGGGGCAGCCTCGTCCGGAGGGGCCGCTGCTTTGCTTCGCGCCATCTCCGGATCCGGCCGCACAGCGACACCCTTGCGCTTCGCCTCCAACCGGCTGTGCGTTTGACATTCACTCCCCAGGCAGACAACCCCACCCGGCACAAAAAACGGCGGAAACGTCCATATGGTACGTTCCCGCCGAGGGCCGATGTCCGGCCTGGGGTAATCCCTGAGGATAGTCACGATCGGTGAAGCATTCCGGGATGAAACCAACTCCAACGACTACTGCAAAATCACCGCCCTGGTCTGGGTAGCCGGTCCGGCGCTCAAGACGCAGCGGTAGATGCCCGATGGGCATCCCGCCGTGCTCCAGACTGTCCGATGATTCCCGGCATCATGGTAAGTATCCGCCAGAAGGGCGACCAGATGTCCGTCCGCATCGTAGATACCCACGCGAACAAATCCCGGAGCGGGAACCGAATACTCGAAGGTGACGAGTGAAGCGCCGGTCCCGGACTGGCTCGGGGTGATCGTAATGGGACTTGCCGCGTAGCCGGGGTCTTCCGTGCCGTTGGGAATACTCATTTCGCTGTCCGGACGCGCCGCTGCATTTCCGGCCGGAATGCCCAGAACCAGAAACACACCGATAATCACAGGTATGAAGGTTGCTCGCATCATGAGATGCCTTCCTTTCTTCCTTGGGTGAATTCGGCCGGCCGACCGGAATGCTTTCCGCACTCTGTATATTGGACCGCCGGCCCGGGAGAAAGGTTTAACCGCCTCTTGCGGGGGAATATCAGCGAAACGGGCCACCCGATCTCTGGCCAGGAGGATCGGGCGGCCCGTAATGAAGTCCGGATCGGTTACGCCGGTCACTTCCTCGTGCGATAGTACTGTTTGACCATGTCCATCGCTTTTTTGTCCTCCGGAATGTCGAGGACCGGTATGAGCTCACCCCGTTTGAGTACGGGAGCGCGCACCCCGTTCTTCTCCAGGCGGATGACGCCCACAAACTGTCCCCGGTCTCCCGGAGCCGCAAAAAACCCCCGCGAAACCTTTTTCGGCTTTTCCAGCTCCCGGTTTCCGTACCCCTGAATCACCAGGTCCAGTTCCGGAAACCGCTCCAGAAGCTGCTCGCTTCTGGCGGGTTCCATATGCGAAAGCACCACGATGAAATCCGCTTTCCCCCTGAGTTCGGAAAGCACCGGAGCGAGCGCCTGTTCAGCGGGTATCACGGTGAAATCGGAGGGCCGGTTGAGTTCGGGGAAGAAGGCGGTCGAATCGCATACCCCGATTACCGCGACCGAGACCTTTCCCGCGGTGAGAACGGTATACGGCCGGAAGACCGGGCTGCCGCCCTTGACCGGCAGAATGTTCGCGGAAAGAAGCGGGAACCGTGCGGTCCGGCCCATCACAAGGGCGGGTGACGTGTTCCGGAACAGTTCCATGCGCCCGACCCCGGCGGCATCGTAGTCCATGAGATTCATCATCCGCATGACACAGTCCGCACGGGCTTCATAGTCCCCAAAGAGACTTACCATGTTGCCGGCATCAAGGAGAAGCAGATTTTTCTCCTCTTTCCGCAACGTCCGGATCAGGGTCACCCGTTCGGCAAGTCCACCGTAGGGATCGCCCGGACAGCCGCAGGCAGTGAGCTTCCCCGAACTGTTGGCAGTGTAGGCCAACACCACCTCTTCCGAAAGAGCAGACCGGGAAATCGTCAGGAGGACCAGCGCGAGCAGCACGCCGATGATACGGCGGGTAGTTCGATTGATCATCATACCAGTCCCTCCTCCCGGAGACTCCGGGCTACTGCTTCCCCGAGCACCCGGCATCCCCGTGCGGTCAGCCGGAATACGTCTTCGAACAGCGCATGACGGGGCAAAGCGGTTACCTCGAATGCATGGGCGGCATCGATCAGCGGTATTTCCTCCTCCTTCGCGAGAGCCCGGACAATGGTATCGTACGAGCGCCGCACTGTCCGGAAAGCAGCGGGAGCGTCCTCGTTCAGCCAGACCGGCAGGTTCAGCTTCTCCCGTGTCATCTCGTCCAAAGGCGCGGGATCGTCCGGAACAAGGGAGGGAATCGTTACCAGAACGGGAATCGTCCCCTGGCGGATCAGGGCTTCCAGAATTCCACGGAGGGTATATTCGAAATTGAAGGGAACGAATTCATCGGGGCTGTAGCAGAGGGGGGAGGGTTTACGCTCGCCACATCCGGCCGTTTCCAGAAAGAGAGAGCAGGCATGACAGCGGATCGAACGTTGGGATTCGATGTGCCAGAATGAGCTGAACCGCTGGCGATTATCCCGGTACCGGGTGATGTTGTCGGCCAGCAGATCTTCGTCACCCGCCAAAAGCACGGTGACATCCGGAGCATACTCACCAACCTTGTCCAGGCGAAACCGCATGTTATCAGTGGTGTGCCCGGTCACTCCGGCATTGATGACCTCGACCGGAGCAGATGCGTCGTCGCCATTCAGAAGCTCCTGAAGAACCCTCGGCCAGGGGGCATCCTCTCCAGACGGCCCGAAGGTGGAAGATCCACCCAGACAGAGAATCCGCTTGCCCCAACGTTCGCCAAGTTCCGGTCCCCGGAAGCCGTCCCGGTTAATTCTGATACTCCCGGAATCGAACCCCGGCCGAAGCTCCCACCCGGAACGGTAGTCGAACTGCTCCCATGGTCGGGCCAGTGTCCAGTGTTCACGGCGGTAGCGCGCCCGGGCGGCGGCCTTGTCGCGTAGCCGGAGCACGCCTTCGGCCAATCCGAAGGCTGAAATCGCGGCGGCTCCGGCAAATATGAGTCCTTTATGTTTCATCGGTAATCCTCCTCCATGTACATCGCTCCCGCCCGAAAAAAACTTCCGGGCAGAGGGGCCTCGGGAACACCGGTGCTTCACACATCCGGAAAGACTCACCCGGGCTGCGCCCCCGGGTTGTCATCCGTCCCGTCCTTCCGGGTGAAGTGAAAAAGCCCGCAGGCATATCCGGAACGTCCGAGCGAATCGATATCAATATTCCGGATAAAGCGCCCCTCATCGGTAACCCCGGAGAGTTCCACCAGGCAGAGGCCGGCAAAGTACTCCAGGATTGTCCCGGGCGCATGGATGCGATGACCGTTGAAGCAGAGCCGGGGCTTTCCCACCGGAAGTGAGAAGTAGAGACTGCCCCCCGGCGCCAGCACCCGGGCCAGTTCCCGGCAGGCTTTCCGGCTTCCCTCAGGGTCCAGCGGATCTCCGTAGCGCCCCAGACCGATGTGCTCGGCCACGTGGAGACTGGAAAGAGAACGGATGCTCCGGTCGGGGTAGGGCATATCCAGGATACTCCCCTTGCGGCAGGTAAGCCCTTCCACTTCGGCTTCCAGCGGGCGGATGTCTATGAACGTCACCGGAACCGCCGCGGCCAGAAATCCCACGTAATCGGTTCGCGACCCCACATCCACATGCTCCCGCGCCCCTGACGCGAGGATTTTCCGGAACGCCCAGATATCCTGGTAAAAATAATGGTGGTCGAAGCCGGTGCTCTCGGTCCGGTCATGAATGCAGGGGAACGTGTCCACAAGACGGATCGGCTCCGCTCCGGGCAGGCTCGAATAACGCGCCCATTCACGAAAATACCGTATGTACCGGGGCACGGCGGTAACCAGACGAATCGGGTCAGCCAGGGGGCTTATCCAGCGGTAGGCCACATAAGCGAGATTTTTTGGTGTGCTGTCGAATTTTTTCATGCGGTCCGGAAAATCTGAGGTGAACGGTAGCATCGGCGCCGGTTTGGCAATACAATCGCCGACCGGTCATAGTACCCGTAAGATAATAGATGTTTCAGAGAAAAAAAAGATTCCTGAAAATCATGGAAAGGTGGTGTCGTTGAGACTCCCGAAGCGGCTTCCATTCCAGCCGGGGGAGAACGATACGCCGAACTGGTATTGGTTCAATCCGTACTGGTTATTCGTGAACCACAACGACATTCCCCACCGTCCCGGACTCCCGCCGGAAGCCAGGATGCCCCAGGTAAATCCATTCTCAAACAGTGACGACAACCTTCCCCTGCGCCGGTAGTACACCGTATAACCGGTGATGCATTGAGCACGGAAAAGATATCTCCCCATGGACTTACTGGTGTTGAGTTCAAAACCGGCACGGGCGTTGCATGGGATCACCGAAGACCGGGCGTAATTCGTCACATAACCCTCTAAGGCGCCGTCTTCCCACCGCAGGAGAACCGGATGGCATCCCAGCAGAACGATGCCTCCCGCTTTGGTTCCGGAAAGGTAGGGGAGTTCGACCCGTCGATAACCAAACGTCCGGTGAAATGAATTCTGCACATGGTCGCCACCGAAATCACCCGAAAACACCAGTCCAAGGCCGGCCCGGACCGTTCCAAGCGGTGAGGGGTATTCCACGGAGCCGCGAACGGCTATCAAATCCGTGCGGAAATGCATGGTCCGGTCGGTAAGAATGGAGTAGTGAATATCTAGAAAACGCCAGTTCCCCGCCTGCTCTCCGGCTGCCTGCATCCAGAAGCTTGCGGTCTGGAAATCATCGCGCCTTTTCCCGAGGGAGCGCCCCCCTATGGAGTTCATGATGAAATTATCATTCCAATACCCGATCGTTATCTGGCTGTCTGCCGGTTCGGCATATGCCCACTCCACGGAAAACAAACCCCATACAACAAGCAGTACCGTACCGGCCACCCTTCGCCATTTTCCGGAAGCAGGTCTGTCCCGCTTCGTCCCAGGCATGACATTGATCCTCCTTGCCAACTCAGAACACCGTTCTGACCCCGACCGCGGCCAACCGGTTTTCATTGTCTTCCGTACTGTTGTCACAGATGGTATGTGTGTAGGTAGGTATAAAATATTCCCGCGAAATTACGCGTCCCTCTCCGGAACATATTAACTGTGAGAAGTACCTGCTGCTCCGTGACCAGGCCGGTCTTGACCCAAAGATTCTGGCGAAGAGTGGCGAAATAGACCCATTTTCCGAATACCCCGATATGATAGCGGAGCAGGCTGAACTGCTCAAACCGGTAATCATGATTCTGACCGGTCAGCAGCGTGCGTTCAGCAGGAATGATATACCCGATATCGATACGGGCGTCCCATGTGTGCAAGAAATGATCCTGTTTGCCCCGATATTCATTCAGGAGATACTGGTAGTATGCTTCTTTTGTTCCGATTCCGATCTGAAGACTGTTCCACCAGATGGAGCCATCTGCCTCCCGTCGGCCGATGGTATGGATACACTCATGATGCAGCGCGGCTCGCACGAGCCAGGAAGATCGTTCCAGTCGTACACCCGGAGTAAGCGTATACCGTATCCGGTCCAGACGCATCCCGGTAGCGTCGGTGTCGGAAATGATGGTGGTGGTGCCGAGCAAACTGTTGAATACCAGTCCCCTAAACTGAAAGAAGTCCACATAGTTCATGAACTCCGAGCGATAACCGGGATAGCGCTGCTTCGCGCGGTCGAATCCGTGGACATACGGTGCGATGGTGAGGTTTCCGTAAGTCCGCATGAGCAGTTCCGCCCGGCAGAACCCGGGATACATGAAAAATAAAAAGCAAATCCACCGGCACAGCCGCATGGCCGCCCTCCCCCGTTTTTCCCGGGATGTTCATTCTATGGCCGGCAGATCAAGGAGAAACAAGCGACTTCGCCGCTCCTGGCACGACTGAACCCTCGTCGCTGCCAGCAACATCCCCCGTGTCCAAGGAGAAAACTGAGGAAAACAGACGCGGGATGCCGGCCATGCACAATACCCGTATTCTTCTGTACAAGAGAATTCGCTTTTCTCAAGACTTTCCGCAGATAAATGAAAATCCGGAACTCATCCCGGCAATAAATGCAGTGTAATTCGCGGCGGATAAAATGGCAAATCATTTCTCCGGCTTGCGTCCCACTGATATGGGGTATCGCCGGAATCCGTTGTTTTTCAGTTCCCCGGCAATTATATTTCTTCCCATGAAACGACTGCGCACAGCACTCGCCCAGATCAATACCACGGTCGGCGATTTCGCCGGAAACGTGGAACGCTGCCTCGACGCGACGCGACGGGCCGAAGCGCTCGGAGCGGACCTCGTGGTGTTCCCCGAACTGGCTCTCACCGGCTATCCGCCCGAAGACCTGTTGCTCCGTCCCGGTTTCCTGCGCCGGGGAATGCGCGCATTGGATGAGTTCGTCCGAGGCGTCGGAGATATCTGCGCCGTCGCCGGATTCGCCGAGTGGGATGGCCGTTCCGTATACAATGCCGCGGCGGTTGTCTCCAGTGGCGAAATACGCTGTGTCTACCGCAAGATGTTCCTGCCCAACTACGGTGTTTTTGACGAAAAGCGCTACTTCACCCCCGGTGCAAGTCCGCTCCTTTTCCGGCTTGGGGATGTTTCGGTGGGACTCACCATCTGCGAGGACATCTGGGTCGAGGAGGGTCCCCACTGCGAACTGGGACTGGTCCGTCACGCCGATGTCATCGTAAACATTTCCGCTTCACCCTTCCATGCCGGAAAAATCCGTCAGCGGGAAGAACTGCTGCGGAAGCGCACGGTAGATGCGGATACCCCGATCATCTACGTCAACCTGGTCGGCGGACAGGACGAACTGGTGTTCGACGGCGGCTCGCTGGCATTTGACCGGCGGGGAAACCGACTCCTGCGTGCTCCTTCCTTTGCGGAGGCCCTGCCGGTGCTCGACCTGGATTTCGAACATGCCGTGCGTGAGCATGACGGGTCTTGCGTTGTCGTTCCCCGTTCTTCCAGAGAACCGCTGCTCTCCGCGGAACCATTGCAGGCCCCCGAGTTTGGCGAGGAGGAGGAAATACTCGGCGCGCTGGTTACCGGCACCCGTGACTATCTTCGGAAAAACGGCTTCGTGAAAGCGGTCATTGGGCTTTCCGGCGGCGTGGATTCCGCGCTGGTGGCCGCGGTCGCGGTTGAGGCGCTGGGAAAAGAGAATGTAATCGGAGTAACCATGCCCTCGAAGTACACCTCCGAGGGAACCTACTCCGATGCCGGAACGCTCGCGCGCAATCTGGACATCCGATTCATCGAACTCCCCATTCGCGACACTTTCGAGGCATTCCTGGGGACGCTGGGCGAGGTGTTCCGGGATACAGAACCGGATGTGACCGAGGAGAACATCCAGGCCCGTATCCGTGGGACTCTGCTCATGGCGCTCTCCAACAAGTTCGGCTGGCTGGTGCTCACCACCGGGAACAAAAGCGAGACCGCCACCGGGTACTGCACCCTTTACGGCGACATGGCGGGCGGTTTCGCGGTGATCAAGGATGTCCCCAAAATCATGGTGTACCGGATATGCCGCCTGATCAACGACCGCGCGGGCCGTGCAGTCATTCCGGAGAGCATTCTCACCCGTCCTCCCACCGCCGAATTGCGCCCCGACCAGAAAGACCAGGATTCACTGCCGCCGTACGAAGTCCTTGATCCCATCGTGAAGCTGTACGTCGAGGACGATTTCGGCGTGGAGGACATCATCACCCGCGGTTTCGACCCGGACACGGTACGGCGGGTGGTACGCCTGTGCGACATTTCGGAGTACAAACGCCGTCAGGCGCCGCCGGGGGTGAAAATCACCCCCCGTGCCTTCGGACGCGACCGGCGCCTCCCCATCACCAATCGTTTCCGGGATGTGGGAAACGGCGTGGATACCGCCCGCTGACCGGCACGGATATGGCTCGATGAAAGGCAGCGGAACGGCGGAATCCATCAATTGCACCAGCCTGGAGCGCTTCCCCGGGAGGAATCGACCATGGAATGCAATATACGGAAAAATGAAGAAATCTGCACCTGCACCTACGAACCATGCTCCCGAAAGGGCCGTTGTTGCGAGTGCATCACTTATCATCGCCGGAGCGGCGAGCTTCCCGGCTGTTTGTTCCCACCGGAGGAGGAGCGAACCTATGACCGCTCGGTGGAGGCATTCATTGCCGCGCACCGGAAGTACTCCCGCTGATTAAGCTGTCCACCGGAATGCGGACGGTTGAGCGCTCCGGAGTCCGCACTGCTGGTTCTACTATCGCCGCGCCGCGAGAGGAACGGAAAATGTTCGATTTGCCAAGCATTATCCGCGCGATAACGGAATTCATGGGACTGGTGCAGAAACGCCATCTGCTTATACAAACCCATGACATTCCCGATCCGGACGCCATTGCCTCGGCCGAAGCATTCCGGATCATTGCCCGTCATTTCGGAGTAAAGGCGACACTGG
>JAWLHT010000100.1:0-16146 GCA_041690195.1 Candidatus Latescibacterota bacterium | reverse complement strand
CCGGGCGACTGTCTTCGTATTTTCCCTGGCGGGAGTCGGCGTGGTCACCGCGTCCCGACGGCCGTCTGGCGGGATATTGCCGGACGAGTAAATGATCAGGATATCCGGCGGTTTCCGGTCTACAGCCTCGCCGGACGCCCACCAACAGTGCATTACGGCCGCAGCCAGTGCCGGACTGACCACAGACGCATAACTCCACCGCATTGACGCCTCCGCTGAAGGGGACCGGAGATATTTCGCCGCTGAACCGGCATTCCGGGAATTTGCCCGGGCAGCCGTCGCGCCGTTCATTGAATCCGGAGAGCCGCCCGCATCCACCGGGGCAGGCGTACCCACCGGCCGAACGGGAATCCGGAGAAAACGCGGGCGGAAGCACGGGGTCTTGTCCGCGCTCCCGCCTGAACCCGCCGCGGATTTACCGCTTGATTTCGTAAATGCACGGTTTCTACAGGTTTTTTTGAAGTGAAGCTATTTGACACCTTTTGCGACCAGAAACGGACCATACTTCATGTCATCTTCCTTGATGTGATTCATCAGCCATGTTTTCAGGAAGTTCATCAATTCAACCGTCAGGAGGGTATTGCCCGCCTGGAATCTCTCATGGAATTGCGTCACCGTTTGAATCAGATTCTGATGAACCTGACTGTGCGCCAGGTATGCGGGATACCCGGTTGTCTGCATAATCTTTTCCTCATAGGTAAAATGGGTGATCGTATAGTCGATAAGGGATGAAAGAATTTCTCCGATAACTTCATTCCCCTTTCCCACTTTCATCGCTTCAAACAAACGGTCGGTCACCTTGATGAGGTTGCGATGCTGATCATCAATGGATGGAACACCCACGCTGAAACTGTTGTCCCAGATAAAAAATGCCATGATTCCCTCCGTTTCAGGTTCATCATAAGAATAGTGGGTGTACAGCAGCAAGAAACGTACATATACAGGCAGCTTGTTTCAAGAATACTGCCTCCTGACATAAGCAGTGCTCCCGATATCAATGCATTCTCGTGTTATACGAAGTTTGCGCCAAGTGAGTAAGAAACACTTCTCAGACGACTCGCGTAACCGTGTTTCCTAGAACCATTCTTACTCACATGACCGGAAAATCGTATTATAGCTCTTGCGAAGAGTGAAAGTGTTTCAGGGAACAACAGGGCAACCACATTCCGGAATCCGCTGTGAAAACAGGATTTCGCCCGCGCATACTCTAAAATGCCGGGAATGGACTCAGTGTCTGATCTCATAGGAATGCTTCCGGACAATTTTTCCGCCGGGCGCGAGATTCTTTTCGAAGCCGAGGGTTTCCATCTCCACAGTCTTCGTGCGGTCATGAACCGCCAGGGTGCAGGTTTCGATATCGCTGGCGGGGAACCGGTTTTCCACCGTCCACCCGGCGGCAGTGTTCTTTACCCCCCAAACGCCTTTGGGGGTATCAGCGGCGCTGAGGTTGAGGCTCTTCGCCGCATCCTTCTCGACCGTCTTCCCGGCGGTGTCCCGGTAGTACAACACGGTCTGCGCGGGGTCGGCGTTGAGTTCGAGATGGCTGATCAGGCGGGCGTATTTCATGCCGCTGCTGATATTGGTGATGGTGGATTCGAACTCGATTCTCGTTCCTTGGGCCGGAATGGTCATGGTGCGCTTGAAAATCAGCCCCTTCGACCGGTCGGAAATCCCCTCCGGCGCGGTGAGGGTTATGGTGCTCCCGTGGACTTCGGCCGTGTACTTGTTGGAAAAGCCGGTCCGTCCCCAGGTCATGGTGGTCGATTCCTCGTAACCGCCATAGGCCGGATAGAAGTAATCGAGCGGATCGGTTTTCCCGAGAATGTCCTCGCCGGTGTCCTTTATGATGATGCTGATGATGCGTCCGCCAAGGTCGGGAACAACCACGACCCGCATGTCGTCGTTTTCCAGAGTCACGGTCGCGTGCTCGTTCAGCTTTTCACCGAGCAGGTCCTCGTAGATACAGTCGAAGGGCTCCTCGCGGAGCGCCTCGACACCGTAGGTCACCATGTCCACGCGATACTGCTCATAATCGGCGCGGCTCACCGTGTTTCCCTCGGGACGGTACACGTCGCCATCGAGAACGAGTTGCCCGGAATTGAAGAGCAGGTTGAGATAGCGCAGGGACATGCGATTCTTGCGGATGTAGTAGAGCGCATCGTCGTCGCCCTGGGCAAGCTTCTCCGCTTCGTTGTACAGGCTGTCGAGCATCGCCAGTTCCGTATCCGGCCAGTCCTCCTTGCGGATGCGGCCGTGAATGCTGAGATGGTCCTCCGGCGCCACGGTACGGGACTGGATGTGATCGAATATTTTCCGCATGGGGTCATGGGCCTTGCCGTAAACGCCGTGCATCCACTCGTCAACAAGAGCGTTCGGGTCGAGATCGGGATTCCACATCAATCGCGCCGCCACCCATATCCGCAGTTCGCCGTCGGAACTGCCCTCGTCGCCGGCACCCTGGAAAAAGATGCCGTTCACCCCGTTTTCCTTGTACACCTTGATATCTCGGGTGAACTCCCTGAAGTTGGGGAATGGCAGGAGATAGCCGTCAAAGTTGGTGGCGTAATGCCAGATGAAGATATTGTCGCAGATATTCCCCCACTCTTTCAGCGTTTTATAGAATTCCACGCTGGGCGGATAGGTGCACTCAGCGAAGGAATGTCCGCAGCAGATGCCGAAGGGACAGAGCCGGATGATGACGTTTTCCCGGGGCTTGGTGACCTTCGGGGCGGTCTCGGTGATAGCGTACGCCAGGGTGGAAACGTAGTTCTGGGGGTGGGTCTTCTGAACCCGTTCGGCAACCTGGTTGACGAAGCGGAGGAACAGCCCGGAAGTAGCCCCCTCTTCCTCCGTGATGCGACTGCACTCGTCGCACTCGCAGAGCATGCCCACATCGTTGGCGGAAACGGAGAAAATCCGCTGTTCCGGCTCCTCGTCCATCCATGCCTGGAGGTTTTTCACCGCGATGTCCACGATCTCCGGATTGGACATGCACCGCTGGACCAGGCCGGTGACCCGTTTTCCGCCGATGAGCGGGAAGTACTCGGGGTGAGTGCTGAACAGTTCGGGCGGGACGAGACGGTCCAGGGTGTGGACGCTGTTTATGCCGATTTTGCCGCCCCGGGTGGAATCGAGATCGGCATGGCTGGCGTTCATACGGTTACGGGCCGCCCAGTCGGGATCATGCGCTTCCCTGATGGTGGTGTCGCGGGACATGATGGCCGGCGCGTCCCGGAAGTCAAACGGGCCGGTCCGGAGCGTCTTCCCGGAGGGATAGCGGGTGACCTTCTTCGTGAACCAGCGGAAGCCGAGATGGTCCAGGAAGGCATAGACACCGTACATGGTACCGCGCTGCGGATGACCGACGATGACGATATCATGTTTGCTTCCGGTCTTCACGGATTTGAGCGCGAACTCCTCGGGGTTGGTAAAGTTCGTCTCCACACCGCTGTTCAGGGCATCGAGCGCAGGGCTCGCCCCCACGAAGATGCGCGGCGCCTCTCCGGCGCGGGGATCGTTCTCGTCCACGATGGGAATATCGGCGTCGGTCGCCATCCGAACGAAATGCCGCAGTTCAGCGGCAGCGTGCTTTTCCGAAGGCGAGGCCTGGGACGAGAGTACGATGGCATACGAACTTTTGCCCGAACGGGCGATGGTGATGCCACCCCCACAGGAGAACAACATGAAAACCGCGGCCGCCAATATCGCACCGAACACCATGGAACCGATGACAGAAATTCGTCTCACTCCGAGTACACTCCTTCCCTGAACATGAACGCCAACGCTCCGCTCCGTCCAAGAGGATTCGAACGGAATTTCAGCGTGAACCTTTCCGGCACATATGCACAATCCCGCCGGAATCCTGATGCATCGTCACCAACAGCCTGTCGGCGCGCTATCGATTCACCTCCGTGACAGAAGCGTCATCCGCCCATACCGTGCCGGAATATACCTTGAATCCGACATAGACGATATTGATGCCGTTATGGAGCCGGCACTTCAGGTCGTATCGCTTCCACTCACGACCAACCCTGACCCGCTCCACATACGTTCCCTGGCCCTTGTACTCGGCTTCGAGGAGGGCCAGATCAACCGGTGTGTCATCGCGGTCGGCGCGGAGCCAGACCGAGTATGTGACATCCGTTCCGGCGTTGACCGGGAAATTGGCGCTCTTGGCAATAAATGCGTATTCGATGCCGCTTTCCGGGTCACGCGCGGGAGTGGCACGGAGAGAATATTTCCCGCCGCGCTTCACCTTCGAATCCAGCACGAATTCCCGGACTCCGAATTTGTTTGAGGGCAGCGCCCCCCAATCGGCGGGCGCCCCTTTGGAACTTCCGGATGGTGCGGCATTCTCGAATCCGGGGTTCTTCAGTTCCACATTTACTTTCCACGACCGGTCGGCCACCGCTGGGTCGAACTCGATGACGAATTCGCTGGGGAATCCTTTCGGGCCGTGAGCTTTTCCGGAAGCGACTCTGATCGAGTTCGTTCCCCTGGCGAGCGTCCAAACATACACATCGTCTTCAACCGGAACAGTCCTGCCATCAACCTCCAGGAGATAATGATCGAAATTCGGCGTATTGGTGGTAAATTTCGCCTGGAGCACACAGGGGGCGCCCGGAAGTGAGGTTTTCACCAGGTCAACCTTCACCTCATTGAGCGGCCATTGGAAATCACCCGGCTCGGAAGAATTCCAGCAGGTAATCTGGGGCGGCGTATAATCGTCGGTCCAGTGAAGCTGTGGTCCCCACCATTCGCCTCCCCGTGAATTGTACGGGACCATGAAGCCGTCCACGTACACATTTTCAGTGGACTGCGGGTGCACGGTGTGGTCGTTGCGCATCACGATGCGATAATCGTAGTAGTAGGGCAGGTATCCCTTCTGGGGTTCTTCGTTCGCAGGCATACGCCCCCGGGAATGGGGAATGCGGTCGGCTTTTCCGGCTTTCATCTCCCAATATTCGAGTCCGGCGCCGTTTTCGCCAAAAACCAACGTGATCCCGTCGAAATTTCCCCGGGTGTTGTGAACTTCCAACGCACTCAGGGGAACGCCGTCTTTTTCGAAATACGCGTTGAACCAGGGATCAACCAGCATCCACTTTCGGAGATCGTTATTGTAGACCTCGGTCACCGTATGACCGTCGGCATCCTGACGGTTGATGGCCAGCATGCGGGCGGTCAGCCCGGCGGCATTGCAAGCCTGGACGAAAAGTGCTGCTTTATAGGTACACCAGAATGCATCGCCCTTCTCCACACGGTCCAGGATCTCGTGGGCGTCCCAGGGTGCATAGGGCAAAGGCTGAATGTGCCCCCACTGTTTATTCGCCCAATCCGAAATCTTCTGAATGAGCTCAAGGTCTGTTCCGGAACTGCGGATCATATCATCCAGCCCGATGCGGTCATACAGTTTGCGAACCTTGAGATGGGTCATGTCCTGATAAATGAACGGATAGGACGGGTTGGTCACCCTCCCGTTCACTGCCTTGACAAATTTAACCCCATGCCAGCGGTTCAGATCGTAGCAGTACGGCGGCTCCAAATATGACTGGGCGGTGAGCACGGCGGACTGGTCGCCCTGCCGGACAGCCCTGAGATAGTTTTCTGCGGCCTGGTCCGCTGACAACGGCGTGGCGCAGCACAGGAGAGCAAGCACGGAGCAGACGACAAGAGCTGGCTTTTTCATGATGACCCCATTCCCCATTATTGGTGCTTCCCTGTCTTCCGTGGGTTGAAATGCAGAGTGCAGGATAAAAGGCTGAACCGGTGGTGCGCTTGATGAGAAAGAAAAAACCTGATTACGGGACTCTCCTCTTCCGGAGTCCGGACTGTTCACCTTTCACAGCGGCAACCGTAAACCCGTGCGCGCTCGCTTTCCCCCGCTTCATTTTCAGATGTACCGAACAGGCCCTCGGTCCCTACACATGTTCATTACCTGAACTGCTCGCCCGGATATCAGGGTCCCGTTGGCTTAAGCGCCTCGCGGGACCCGCCGGAATCCGAGCAAGCCGTGTGTTTACCGCACGGTGAGAACAACCACGGTGTCATACTGGTCGCGCCCCTCGCGGGGGAGCTTCACCAGCGTACCCATCGAGGTGGAGGTGAATTCCACTTTCGCGCCGCCGAGGAGCTTCGCTCCCTGCACCTTTTTCCCGAAATCCGGCACGGCGATGACCGGGTCGGTGTCCGCGAGAACGTGGAGGTACACGGCATTCCCCTTGCGGGTGGTGACTCCCCAGGACTGGGGCGGAACCGGACCGCCGCGGGTGCCGTAGACCGCCTCTCCGTTCACCTTCAGCCATGCGCCCATCTCGGCCAGGTGCTTCCTGAACTCGGGCTGAATGGTACCGTCCGGCTTCGGTCCCACGTTCAGGAGGAAGTTGGCGTCATTCCCCGCTGCCTTCACCAGATACTGCACGAGATCCTTCGTACTCTTGAAGTTTTTGTCGCTCGCATTATACCCCCAGGAATTGTTCATGGTCTCGCAGGTTTCGAGCGGGATGGCGGTGGAAATTTCCGCATTGTCGCTGAAAGGATCCTTGCCGGGCAGGCCCTTCTCGAACATCTGAAAATCCTCTCCCGGATAGGGGGTGCGGTGATGATTGCTTCCCACCAGCGCCTGGGGCTGGAGCTGGTGTATCAAACGGTAGGTCTGACCGAGTCTCCAGTCGGCGTCCGGCTTGTCCCACATGCCGTCGAACCAGATCCCGCCAATTTTGCCGTACCCGGTGCAGAGTTCGCGAAGCTGTGTATCCATGTAGTCGAGATACTTGTACCACTCGCCGCTGTCAGGGCGTCCGGAACTTTGCCCGGTGCGTCCCCGGGGAAAGTAGTCAGGGTGATGCCAGTCCAACTGGGAATGGTAGAAAAAGAGCTTGAGACCATTCCGCTCGCAGGCGTCGGCAAGCATTTTCAGCACATCTTTCCTGTAGGGCGTGCGGTCCACGATATCATAACCGCTCACCTTCGAGTCGAACATGGCGAACCCGTCATGGTGCTTGCTGGTGATGGTGATATACTTCATCCCGGCGTCCTTTGCCATGCGGCACCACTCGTCCGGGTCGAAGTTGACCGGGTTGAATTTCGGCGGAAGCTTCTCGTATTCGGCGACCGGAATCTTGTCGTTATTCATGACCCATTCGCCCTTTTCCAGGAGACTGTACACTCCCCAGTGAATAAACAGGCCGAACTTGGCATCCTGGAACCAGGTGCGGGATTGAAGGTTTTCCGGCGTGGGCCGGTATCCGGCATCCCCCTGCTCCGCAGCAATCGCGGATCCCGCGGCAACGACTATCACACAAAGCGCAGCGCCAAACCAGCGTCCGAACATGTTCATGGGAACTCCTTCCGAATGATGGTGTGATCCGCCCATATTTGTCCGTATCGTATCATCCATATGTATTCTGGATATATAGCATGGATTTATCCGGCAGTCAATCACAAAGCGTCGAGCGGATGCACCGGGGCGAAACAGCCCATGCTTTTCTGGATTCTGATGATGAATGTGGAAATCCGCCTCTTTAAAAAAGCAAAGAACGCTTTTGATTCAAAAGGCGGAATCGTATATTTCTCAATGATTTTCCGGAGCCGGAACAACCGTCGCACAATCGGAATCAGCCGTTTCCGTCCGGCTGGTCCGCGGAATGCGCTGACCGAAGGCCCCGTTTCCTGCAAGTTCAGAATCATGCGGATACCCCCGGCTGAATTCCTGTGCACAGCACAGGTCACATCAACATGTATATGAGTATCTTTACGCATTCCACATTCCAAAGGAGCATACCGTCTTGAGAGTGATCATCCAGCCTGACTATTCGGATGCGAGTTCATGGGCGGCGTCCTATGTCGCCCTCCAGATCCGAAGATGCGCCCCCACTCCGGAAAATCCCTTTGTTCTTGGCTTGCCTACCGGCTCAACTCCGCTCGGGATGTACCGGGAACTCATCCGCCTCTATCGCGAAGGCGCGGTATCCTTCGAAAACGTGGTGACCTTCAATATGGACGAGTACGTCGGCCTCCCGGAAGATCATCCCCAGAGCTACCATTCCTTCATGTGGGAAAACTTTTTCCACCATGTGGATATACGCCGGGAGAACGTGAATATACTCGACGGCAACGCGTCCGATCTTGAAACTGAATGTGAGGCTTTCGAAGAAAAAATGGCCCGGTGCGGCGGAATCGATCTCTTTGTCGGAGGTGTTGGCCCGGACGGTCATATTGCATTCAATGAACCGGGTTCCTCACTTACCAGCCGGACCCGCATCAAGACGCTCACCCGGGATACCATCACTGCAAATTCACGTTTCTTTGGCAACGATCCGGAACAGGTGCCACGAACCGCGCTGACTGTGGGCGTCGGAACCATTATGGACGCCCGGCGCGTCATGCTCATCATCACCGGCATGAACAAGGCGCGCGCCCTGCACATGGGCGTGGAATGTGGGGTCAACCACATGTGGACCATCTCCACCCTCCAGCTTCACCCCCGGGCGGTGATCGTCTGTGATGACGATGCCACGCTCGAGCTGAAAGTCGGCACCGTTCGGTACTTCAAGGACATCGAACGTCCGGAACTTGATCCGAGAAACCTTCTGAACAGGTAGTTCCGGTCAGCACAGGACATCTTCGGATCGGGAAGAAAAAACCAATTCCCTGAAAAATATTCACCTCTTGATTCCGTGTCGAAACAAAAAGTAGCCGGAGTGCACGGGTGTTTACAGTCTCTGCCGGAAGTTCAAAGAAAGTCGCTTATCATAACGGCTGTTTTTCGACTACTCCCCTATTCGTTACAACTCTTTCCCCCTGCACGGCTTATAAAGCAAGCGGGACGCCTTGGCGTCCCGCTTGCTTTATAAGTGTCTGCGTATGCCGTGAATCTCTCTTCAGTACCCCGGGGTACGAACAACCCGTTCATCGCCAGACTTTTCGTTCTCCGAGTCTTCCATACTGCGCGGTTCCCAATCGAAAAGATCCAGTCGTTCCTGAATTCGGGTATTGAAAGCATCAATCCACCGATTGGTGAGATCGCGCTCCATGATCCGCATTTCCGGTTCTGATAAATAGGTCAGGTCGGATGATGGACCTGTGGGGAAGAGGAGCATCCCGCGTTCCTTCACTACCGTAGCACTGATTACACCGAGATCGTGCTGTTTTCCCGTGGCAAGGTCCGAGACTGAGGCTCGGGCGATAAGAGTGATCTCGGTCGTGGGGAATCGCAGAATGAACGGGATGCTGAACCGTGCGGCACGCATGGAACGATAATCGATAATTTCGGCGCGGATAAGGTATTCCGCGCCAATACGAACACCGAGATCACCGTGTGAATCCTTCACTGCGGCAAGCGCACCCTGGCGGAAGGCGCGGTCCACCCGTTCCTCGGGCACAACCTGCATGATCTGCAACGAACCAAGCGCTTGCTGGAACGCGTACCGGAGGTTCCGGTCGTCAAACAGGGTATGCCCCGTCCCTGAGAATTCCGGGACGGCGACCAACGTATTCCGGGCACGTATCTGGCGCTCCGCGGGCGCTTTTTTTACAATACCGAGCCCCCTTCCGAGTTCGCGGGGGGAAAGCGATGGGATGGAAAGCCGGAAAAGGAACGAACTGCCCGGCACCGGGCCGGCAAGGCCGATATCCATACCGACCGATGCATTCAACCCTTCCTCCTTCCCCAAACGAACCCCGGGAGTCAGCCGGAGTATGGTGTCCCTCGCGGGAGTACCGGAGAATGATGCGGCGTGAAACTCCAGAAGACCGGTGATCCCGCGTCGCAAGGAAACCGCTCCACCGGCGGATATTTGTACCTGATCGAGGAATACGGTCGGGGCAAATCCGGTCTGGTCCGCCGGACCGATACCGCGGTATCCGAACCCGGTATCATAGAAGGTTTCTCCCGGGTTGTGCGCAAGCGTTGGCGCATCGGGAAAACGGTAGGTCGCGGCGGAAAGGTAGAAATCGGCGAACCGACTGCGCAGACGTGTTCCCGCCTCCAGTGCGTACCCGGTTTCGCCGGTTGAGAAGGTGCGGAATCCCAACGGCTCGGCCCCATAGCCGAGTTCCTCCGGAATGAGCATTTTCACCGCCAGCCCATATCGGTTTCCCGTCCTCCCCCGGCCAAAGGAAATGCGCAGGCCGGCATCAATATCACCGGCTCCGGACTTGTGTCCGCTCTTGCCCTGTTGGGAAAAGAGATCTGCATAGTACGGTATGGTTGCGGTCAGAGCCATACTCCAGGGGAGCCCCAGTTCAAGTCTGGTTGCACTGGTGAGTACCCGGGTATTCTCGACCCCGTAGTCATTTACCAGAATCGAATTAACCTTGAGTCTGGAGTAGAAAGTGGAGTTAACCGCACGCAGAACGCCAAGCCTCGGCGTGTCCACCGGAACTGACCGGAAGAGCCCTGCATCATCGGCCGCGGACAACCGGACCGGAGACAGTAACATCACAAGCGCCGCAAGAATGCGTGCCGATCCGCTCACAACCAATCCCCTCCGTTTGTTCGGTCGAGATACTCGGTAATTTTCCGCATAAGCTCCGGAGGACTGGTATAGTCATACGGCTTTGCCAGCACGTTGTTCAGGTGATAAAGGGCGTTGTCCGGATCCTCGCTTTCGGCGGAAGTGTACAGGCCCAGGCGATAGAGCGCCATGGCCTGCACCATTTCCAGATGCCCGGCTTCGATGAGGAAATCGTGTTTACGGAAGGGAAACCCCCGGGACACATCGCTGACCGGATAATCTTGGAGTATGGTCGCGGCCTTGTTGTTGTTTCCATTGGCCAGATACGCCCCGGCCAGACCGCATATGGCGTCAACACTGTCCTCCAGGGTTTCGATATGGGGCATGCCCAGCCTGAATATTACGGCGGAGCTGTCCGGATGCTGACGCCTGAGGAGACTCCACCCGCATCCGATATACCCTTCGGCGCGGGTCGGCTCGATACTTTTTGCCTTGGAAAAGAGCCTTTGCGCCTCGTCAAAACGGCCTCCGTTATACTCGGTCCAGCCATCATCGATGAGGCTTTCGAAGTCCGAAGGAGTACTGGCGGTCAATCCCCCACCACACCCCGCAAGAAAGCCCGTTACCAGCAACAGGGTGGCAAGGGACCGTACGGTAATCCAGTCTGTCCGCATATTTTTTTAATCCATTCCATGTCCGGCTGAACCGCCCGGCAACTTCACGGCTGATCATCTTAGCAATCTTTTTGTAAGTTTCCTGGTGAAGATTTTCGCAAATCCCGTGCCATAGCGGTCAGAACGATTTCATACCCCACATACACGGTTCCTCCGCGTAGTATCGGCTGCTTTCCCGTTTCCCCCCACCCATTCCGGAAAAAAACTCCCCTGTATGAGCACTTTTTTCCGGGAAAACCGTGCCCCCATAACGGGGACGGCGCCGGAGGACATCCGACGCCGTTCCCTTTCAACTCATCGCCCGGTGCGATTATTTCCCGTTCTCTTCGACAAATTTCCGGGTGATCGCGATCATGTGGTCAACGCGTCCGGGTTCTGCTCCCACGCCGAAATGAGCAATGCGGAAGGATGTCTTCTCACCCTTTTCATTCGTCCGCATGCCGTAGCCAACCATGGTGTCCTGTCTTGTCAGGTAATACTCCCGGACAACCTCGCCGTTGGTCCACTCCGGCGTGATGAACTCCGTTACCACCGGAGAGGCATAGCGAGGATCAGCGCCGGAACGGAAGCCAAGTGCGGCCATGCCTTCTTTCAGGCGTGCACCGGCGGCACGGAAACGTTCCTGACGATTGACCAGCCCTTCCTCGAGAATCCTGTCTACTACCCAGTCCAGGGCGTAGAGCATGGTGGTCGCGCCGGTAACCGGCTGGGGATGCCAGTCGTGCATATCATGCCACGCGTTTTTCCATGCCTGGAAGTCAAGAATGTAGGGCACTCTGCGGCTCTTCATCCGTTCCATGTATTCCCAGGCGCGGGCGCCCACCGCAACCGGCGCCAGACCCGGCGGAAGTTCGAGGCACTTCTGACTTGCCCCGGCAACCACGTCGGCCCCGGCGTCATCCATGTCGACCACCACGCCCCCGACACCCGAAACAGCGTCCACCAGCAGCAGAGCATCGAATTCACGGGCGATTTCCCCGATGGGAGGCAACGGGTTCACGATGGCGGTGGAACTCTCGTTGTGGGTGATATAGATGAATTGATGGCGCTTGCGCTTCATCTCGTCGCGGACAAGATCGGGATCGATCACGGTGCCGAACTCGCCCTTTACACAGGTGTATCCGATACCGAGGCTTTTCAGGTTTTTCTCGGCATAGGGGCCGAACCCGCCGTTGTGCATCACCAGCACATCGTCTTCCGGTGTACACAGACTGGCGAGCATCATGTTGACCGCAGTTGTCCCACTGCCGTTTGGAATGAATACGTACCCGTCCCGAAGCCCGAACACCTGCTTCATCTTCTCGCAGAGCTGGACATAAAATTTTGGAAAATCGGTCAACCGGTCATAATGGGGAAACACCTGGTGGCCGCAACGTCGGAGCACCTCTTCCGGGACATCCATGGGACCCGGGATCATGAGCAAGGGCTTGTGCATCTCAAAAGACATGGCGTTCTGCCTTTCCTCCGTCAAATGGAATCCAGCGGAAACATCGGCCGCCGTATCCGGGTGAAGGTGAAGATCGTGAGATTTGAAGACGAATATCCGGGGGTGTCACTCTGAATATAGCCATTAACCACCGGGGGTTTGTACGCTTCCCGGAAGGCCAGCCCCCCCTTGCAGACACTTATGCGGTAATCCTCGGGATAGACTCCTATGGAATTGGCATGGGCGATATTGTTCGGGCTCATGGGATACGTGGTAAGGACCACGGTGATTCCGCCCGAATCGATACGGACGCTCAATCCCTGGTTGTCTTCCACGCCGGCGGAGTATCCACCGCCCGAACGGTTCAGATAAAGACCGTCGGTGATGGTCCGCACTTTTCCGGTGAATTCCACCGGGGGACCGTAGATCGGATCGGACTTGCCTCCCACCGGAAGGGTAACCGTCGCACCCACTCCGGCCGCTGCCGCCGCCCGGGCCGCCTCGGGATCGCAGAGCGGCACAAAGGCGGAATCAACCCCCTGGAGGATGATTTCCCGGAGCAGCGAGGTGCCGTCGCCGGGAGTACCGCCGCCTATGTTATCACCGGAATCGGCAATGGCCACCGGATAATTTTCCATCCGCGCGGCCAGGCGGATGGTTTCGGACGGATCGGGGAGTTCGACAATGAACTCGTTGCGATGCTCGAACAGCATGTCTCCAAGTTCTTCCGCGAGTTTGCGGGCCAGTTCCGGGTCGTTGTCAGTTGTTACAACCACCCCCGCCCCAGCATGAGGCACATCCTGCTGCATGAATCCCTGGGCGGGGCAGGCCGCGACCACTCCGGGAACGCTCCTCTCCATCTCCCGGGCCCGGTCCATGACCAGTTTCATGGGGTAGTCGTGCGGCAGAACATTGTGGGGTGGACCGACCATGACGGGAGGTTTGGAAAGCGCCATGACCGGACGAATCTCCCCGCACAGGATGCGGTGCAGTATTTCCCCGGCCTCACAACCGCGTTCGGCCATGTCCATGTGGGGGTAAGTACGGTACACGGTCATGGCAGTGGCATGCTCCACCATGAGCGGGGTCAATGTGGCATGAAAATCGAGGGTGATGACTATGGGAATGTCGTTCCCAACTTTTTCACGGAGGCGCTCAAGGATGTACCCTTCGCCGTCCTCGTGCTCCACCCCCACCATGGCCCCGTGGAGTGTCAGAAGAACACCGTCCACCGGAACACGGTCGAGCGTGTCCTCCATGGCCCGGAGGATGGTCTCGAACACCTCCTCCTTCACCATCCCGGCCGGCATGGCGCTCCCCAGCGCGGAAGGAACCATCTCGTACCCAAAGCGGTTCAGGGCATCAATGAACCCGCCCATCTCGGTTTGTGTACCGGAACGCTTCGAGACGATCTCATCACCGAAATAAAGTTCACGGATTTGAAACTCTTCCAGCCCGATGGGCACTGGGTTGAACATGTTGGTTTCGTGACGCATCCCGCCGACCATGATCCGTTTCATTATCGCCTTTCCTGAAAAGATGCGTTGTCCGCAGAAAAAACATCTTAACAAAACAGAGTGGAACTACTCAGGGATAGTATAACTGACCAACTCTTCGGTGATTCTTTTATTCATTTTGCCGTCATGCCAAAATTCCATTACCCGCTTTACAGGCCCGACCCCTTTCGCGAACCAGTGCAACTCCACCCGCGAGATTGATACAATATTCCCCGATAACTTTGGAGTAAACACAATACTCGGCATAAGCTTGAACTGCCGACAATCGGTGAACACGCCAGCGGGTACTGTGACGGAGGCTGGCCCAAGATACATGCCTTTTACATAATAGTTCACATACTCACTCTCCGTCTGGGATCCCCAATCCAGGAAAGTCTGCTCGACACCTTTAGAAGCACCGAAATCGAAATGACAGTAGTCCTCATTTGGCGTACTTCCATAAGGATATCCGTCATCGTGCAGCCCAAAGATCGTCCCGTCAGCGGTTACATAAACTCTGTCATCTTCGATACGGAACCGGTTGTAGAGCTTTCCGGAATCGTAATACGCCAGATAATGGGTATGACCATCGTCGATATCAGTTTTGGAAACATTTATTGTATGCGTGGATGTCACAGACCCGCCCGCGGAATCGGTAAGGGTTGACTTCCAGACATATGATGATCCGATCAGCTTGCCGGGCATATATTCACCGATGATATCGCCTGACGCGTCTTCGGCCTCACCATTTCCCTTTTCAGATATTATGCACCCGGAAACCACGACCCCGAACACAAAAAGGAGACAAATTTGCTTTTTCATTCCCTGTAACCGCATACTTTCCAGGAATACTCCGTTTGGAATCAGATATCGTCCAGCGGAAAGATCGGCCGACGTATCCTCGTATAGGTAAAATTATCCAGGTTGGAGGAAGTCCATCCCGGCGTATCGCTCTGGATGTATGTGTTGGCCACCGGGGGTTTGTACGCTTCCCGGAAGGCCAGGCCCCCTTTGCAAACGCTCATGCGGTAGTCCTCTGGATACACCCCGATGGACCTGGCGTGCATGATGTTATCCGGAGACATTTTGATAGAGTTGACCACCACGGTGACTCCGCCGAGGTCGATCCGGACACTGAGTCCCATGTCGTTTTCCACTCCCGCCCAATACCCGCCCCAGGCCCGGTTTGTGTATACACCGTCGGAAATGGCCCGAACCGTTCCGGTAATTGCAACCGGCGGTCCGTACATGGGATGTGACTTGCCACCCACCGGGAGAGTCACTTTCGCTCCCACTCCCGCTTCCGCGGCACGCCGCGCCGCTTCCGGGTCACAAACCTGAACAAAAGCGGAATCGACACCCTGCAGAAGTATTTCCCGCAACAACTCGACCCCGTCTCCCGGCCCGCCGGCGCCGATATTGTCACCGGAATCGGCAATGGCCACAGGGGGATGTGACGCCCGCATGGCCATGCGGACCGCTTCAGCCGGGCCGGGGAGCTGTACAATGTACTCCCGCCGGCACCGGAACATCATCTCACCCAGTTCATCGGCAAGTCTCTGCGCCAGGTCGCGGTCTCGATCAACGGTAACCGCCACGCCGATCCCGCCCCACGGCACGTCCTGCTGGAGGAAGCCATGAGCGGGACACACCGCAATTACCCCGGGGATGGTTCGTTCCATCTCCCGGGCCCGCTCCATGATGTTTCGCATGGGTTGATCGGATGGCAGCACATTCTGGGGAGGTCCGATCATGACCGGAGGTTTTGATACCGCCACAACCGGACGGATTTCGCCCGAAAAGATACGCAGGAGAACTTCCGCCGAATCGCGTCCACGATCGGGCATGTCCATGTGTGGATAGGTCCGATACACGGTGAGCGCATCCACCTTTTCCGCCATAAGCGGGGTCAGCGTGGCATGCAGGTCCAGCGTGGAAACCATCGGAATATTCGTACCGACTTTTTCACGAATCCGGGTTAGAACGTACCCCTCGCCATCATCGCGTCCTTCCCCCACCATTGCTCCGTGGAGAGCAAGCAGAACCCCGTCCGCCGGATGACGGTCCAGCGTATCCAGCATGGCGCCGAGAACCGT
>JAWLHT010000099.1:0-16149 GCA_041690195.1 Candidatus Latescibacterota bacterium | reverse complement strand
TGCAGCAGCTCACGGGCGGTCTTGTCCCCGACTTTGGGCACTCCCGGCACGTTGTCGGAGGCGTCCCCGGTGAGCGCGAGGTAGTCCGTGATCCGCTCCGGCGGAATACCGTACTTCTCCACCACGTCTTCCGGGCGGAAGGTCGCGTCCTTCATGGGGTCGACCACCGAGATATGCGGCCCGACAAGCTGCATGAAATCCTTGTCCCCGGTGACCATATACACATCGAAGCCTTCGGCCGCGGCCTTCACCGCCAGCGTCCCGATCACGTCGTCCGCCTCGAACCCGTCGGTCTCCAACAGCGGCAGCCCGAGGGCGTCCACCGATTCCCGGATGCGGGGAATCTGCTCCCGCATCTCGTCCGGCATCTTCTGACGCGTGGCCTTGTACTCGGGATACATCTCGTGACGGAAGGTCGGCCGCCCCGTGTCGAACACGATGGCCAGATAGTCCGGCTGATGGACGCGCACCAGCTTCAGCACCGTGTTCACGAACCCGAACGTGGCCGAGGTGTCCTCGCCCCGCGAGTTGATGAGACGGTTGCGGATGAACGCGAAGTAGGCCCGGTACATGAGCGCCGAGCCATCAATGAGGTAAAGGGATTTGGGTGTCGTGGTCATGGGTGTTTTCGGAGGCTTTCTTGAAGAAATTGAGTCGAAGTGAGCCACTGTCGTTCCGGCGATATAATGCTCGCCATTTCCCTTGCAGAAAAATGCTTAGGGCAGAACCCTGGCAATTGCCGTCAGTAGGATTTTTTGCTCAATTTCTGGCACAAAGAAAGCCGCAATAGAGCAGACCCAACCGATAACAACCAAGGCGGCATCAAAGCCGGTGATGAGGCGCGTTTTTTTCACCATAGAATTACCCTCCTTTCGCCATAAGCGGCGGCATAAGCTGGAAAAGCAATTACCAAGGTGATTTCTGCCCGCACAAGGCTGCGCCCTAAGCATTCTACTTCGTTTGCGCAATATCAATGATTAGCATTGAACGTCAAGCTGGCATCTGAGGATATTATCATAAGACACAAATAAAAAGTATTTATTCCGGCAATGATCCACCTTTTCAACACCTTCATCAAATAAACCAACTATTTCAAGTTCAATCTTTCCGCCGTCTCTGGTGGAAAAATTACCGAACCCTTGGCGCCGGAGCACCCCGGAGCAGTCCCTCGGTGCTGATATCCTCGTCGATATCAGGCCAGTGGATGCCGTACCCGCCGCCGCAGATTTCCCAGTGGCCCCGTTCTTCAGGTGTGGCGTGGAAGAGCCGGGGATACCATACGAGCGGCACCGAAATCGTTCTGCCATCCATGAGATCAACAACGAGCAAGTCATCGGTAACGGTTATATTCTTAACCCGCTCATCAGCCGCCGGAGCTAAAATACCCATTCCAAGCCTCCAGAAACAGTTCCTGTTGCTCAACAATAACTCGGTGAATCGCTCGTAATTCTTTTGGATCGAATCCGATGTTACGAGCAAGGTCAACCGGCTTAAGCCAGAATTTGGCAGAAAAACTATCACGGTCAACATGAACATGCGGCGGCTCGTCAGGTTCATGGCTGTAAAAGTAGAACCGATATGACTTCAGTCGTAAAACCGTCGGCATCCGTGGTCCTTCGTTTTAGTTCCATGTCACCGCAAGTTCTCATTACGAAAGCACGGCAATTACCCGAATTCTACGGAATATACGCCAAAATGGCAAGGCATTTCCTGTGAAGGGCACGCGTCCGGAAACCCGGTCACCGGTCCATGACGGGGCTGCGCGGGTTCCCATGTATCCGGGTCAGCACCCCTCGACGGCGATGAGCGAGCCGTTTGCCGCGCCCTCGCGGAGCGGTTTAATGCGCTGATACTCCTCGGAATGATACCACTTCTTCGCCACGTCCAGCGAGGGGAATTCGATGATCACAATGCGGCGGGTGTTCTCCGGGCCTTCGAGGGTCACCGTCTCCCCGGCGCGGACGATGCAGCGGCCCCCGTACCGGGCGAGGATTAGCGGGCTTTCGGCGAGATACTCCCGGAAGCGCAGCGGGTCGGTGATTTCGACCTGGACGATGAGATAGGCGGGCACGTCGGTACTCTTTTCGAATCAGGCGGAAAGTGCGTATTCGTTGGTGGATGTCACAGGGCGAATCGCAACCGTCGCGCCCTTGCGGAGAGGAATCGTTCATTCCCGAGTCTTTCGCTCATTCACCGGAGGCAAAAAAAATAGACCGAGGGGAGCTATGCGGAAGCGATACGATTCTCTCACGGTTTTTCCCTTTCGGTGAGATGAGGGGGAAAACAGGCGCCAGGAATCGGGAACGCTCGAGTATGCACCCGTAGACAGCTTTCCGGTTGTGGAGGAAGTGGGAATATACGGGCGGCGTTTTCCGGAAACCTAAAGCCCGGATCGCCTGCGCCAGCCCCGTCGGGTTATTCGTCCGGTCCGGAAACGGTGGCGTTATCCCGGAAAATCCAATCGAGCAACTCGCGGTCAAAGATTTCCGGCTCCTCCAATTGCGGCGAATGGCCGCTCTTTTCGAAAATCCGTACGGTCAGATCCGGGAAACGGTCTCTCACTCCTTCCCACAGGTATGCCGGGGGAACGAGATAATCATAGCGGCCCAGCGCCAGAAATACCGGAGCTTTCAGATGGTCGATATCTTTGGTGATGTCAATATTACGAAACACGTTCCCCCATACATAGTCGAACATGGCCATGTTGACTTCAACGCCTTCCCAGAGATTCGTGGCGTCATAGGTGTAATCGTACCAGCTTTTGGGCCCCATCCGGAGGCAGTAAGTGATGAACGCTTTTTCCGGAGCAGCCTCGATTTCACGGGGCAATCGGGAAAGATTCGCTGCAAGCGCCGCTTTACGCCCGGGAAACACCGAATCGTTCCAGAGGCGTTCGGTAGCGGCGTGGCTGGCGGGCGAGTAATCCGGCCCCACACACATCAGAACCAGCCGGGAAACGTTTTCAGGGTATCTTTTCGCGTATTCAAGAGCCATGAAGGCATGACCGGAATGACCGATGAGTACGATCTGACCCAACCCGAGTTCTTTCCTGGCCAGTTCAATGTCATCGACAAGTATCTCCAGCCGGAACTTCGACAGGTCACGGCAGGAATTGGCGGCGGCGAACCCCCGGTGATCGATGAAAGCTATCCGCAACTTTTCGAGAAGATGGCGTGAAAAGGTGCGGGAATAATAGCGCGAACTGCCCACAACGATTGCGGGAATTCCCTCACCCTCGACGATGTAAGACAGACGGAAAATATCCGATTTCAGATAACCGATGGTTGGCATGTCAGGATTCCGTTGATGGAAGTGACTGGTTCGGACACCTACTTCAGAGGGTACTGAGTTCCCGTATCATCTCCCCGACCCCCTCCGGGACAAGATACCGGATGCTGCGGCCGTCGCGGATGCGGGCGCGAATATCAGTGGAGGTGATTTCGATGAGGGGGACCCGGACGGACTGGATCCGTTCGGCGACCCAGTCCGGAACGGGACGGGAGAGGTCGCATACCCGGTCGGCAACCAGGAGCGTGCACTCGTCGAGGATGGCGCGGGGCTCCCGCCAGGTCTCGATTTCGGAGAGGTTGTCCCGCCCGACGAGGAAAAAGAGTTCGTCTTCCGGGGAAAGCCCGGCTTTGACCTGACGGATGGTGTCGATGGTGTAGGAGAGGCCGGAGCGGCGCATTTCCACATCGGAGACAAAGAAGGTGGGATTGTCGCTGACCGCACGGGAGAGGAGGTCGAAACGGACGCGGGCGTCGAACATCACCACGTCCCCCTTGTGAGGGGGACGCGCCGAAGGGATGAAGATCATCCGGTCCAGGCCGGCGTTTTCCAGCACGGCCTGGGCGATGATGAGATGGCCGAGGTGCACGGGGTCGAAAGTCCCCCCGAACAGGCAGACGCGCGCTCCGCGGTTATTTTCCATGCTTTTTTATTTTTGAAAGCTCCGATTCGGCTTTTTTCCGGAGCTTGCCGTCGGTCCGGTCGGACTCGACAAGCTGACTGAAGACCTCAGCCGCCTTGTCGTACTCCTTCCGGCGCACATGAACCTGTCCGATGCCATAGCGGGCGTCATCCACCCACACCGACCGGGGATACTCGTCAATCACATACTGGTAGTATATGATGGCGGCTTCCAGACTCTCTGTGGTTTTCAGCTTGCGATACGTTTCGGCCGCCAGGTACTGCTTGTATGCCAGCTTTTCATGAAGCTCATCGATGCGTTTCTGCGCCTCGGGCACCAGCGGATTCTGGGGAAAATTGTCAACGAACCGGTTGAACTCGTCCAAGGCGAGCCGGGTGTTTTCCTGGTCGAGATTGGCGCGCGGAGACTCCTGGTAGTAGCAGAGCGCCTTTTTGTACTGGGCTTCGGCGACGAACTTGCTGGAGGGGTAATCGGTGTACACCCGTTCGTACTCGTAGGCCGCGGTGAGATAATCCTCGTTCTTGTAGTGGGATTCCGCCATATAGTAGAGCGCGCTGTCCACCACCGCCGACCCGGAGAAGGATTCCACCACGGTATTGAACTCGTCAATGGCGCGTTCATAGTCCCTCTTCTGCAGTTCCCGCATGCCGCGGTCGAAGTAGAAGTTGGCATCCAGGACGAGGTCCTTCTGCTTGTATTTACCCCTTCCCGCGCATCCGACCGCGACAAGCGCGACAAGAAGCACGAAAAGGAAAGTCCGAATACCGTAAGAAAAATTCAAAAGTATTACCCCCGATAAGAGTACAACAACCAGATCAGCCCCGTGACGACCAGCCCGAAAACCACCGACCTGGCCGCTCCGAAGGAATCTTCCGCTCTGTCAGGAAAGAGATCGTTCCCCTCGACATGATCAATCATGGACGCGGGAAAGACATCTTCGATCCGTCCCTGCCCGCGGAATACCTGTCTCGTATTTTCCGGACCGTGATATTCAGCCCCGATCCGGGCCTCCGCCGTCCGAACCGCCCGGTTCCGGCGGATCCACCCCGGGCGTTCTATGCTGACATACAGGGTGTCCAGGCTGAACCGGAATTCGGGGAGCGTATCGCTCTCCGCCACGCGGTAGCCGCGCCCGACCAGATACTCCAGCGCCGTATCAGCCAAAAGGCCGTTCCCCGGACCGGACTCCGCCGTGCTGATACGAACCAGGCGTCCGCTCCCTCCGGGAATATTCAGGCTCTGCATGGCCCGCGCCAGCACCCGCTCCCCCACCCGGAGATTGGTGGGCGGGAGAACAGTTCCGTCGTTCACGTCATCGGCGTACGTTATCCCCGACGCGCCGCATAACGCCATCACAATCAGATTCAGAACCAAAACGCGAAAACGACCGCCCGCTTCCTTCATTTCCTCTCCAGCTCCGCGAGCCGTTCCGAGGCGATTTTGGCCGCGGGTGTGCCCGGATAGCGGTCCAGCACGGTTTTCAGCTCTTCCCGGGCGGCATCGGGATTATTCATGATCTGGTAGATCATCCCGATTTTCAGCGTGGCATCGGCCGCTTTGTTGGTTTTGGGAAAAGCGAGCACCTTCTGGAAGGCGGCCAGAGACCGATCATACTCCTTCATGCCATACCAGCTTTCCCCGATCCAGTACTGCGCGTTGTCCGCCAGGATGCTCGAGGGCGCCACGGTGACGATTTCGGTGAATTTTCCAATCGCCGCTTCGTACCGCCGGGCCTCATAGTCCCGCAGGGCCTCCTTGTACGAGGCCTCCACGTTGAAGCCGTTGGGCTTGAAAACGTCCGCTCCCTTCGGACCGGGCGCGTCCTCGCCACGCAGTGCCCCGTCCATCCGGAGAAGCTGATCGCTCAGGAATGAAATGTTTTCCTTGATCTCCTGAACCTTGGCCCTTTCGGCCTCGGTCGCGGCGTGCATGTCTTCCTCCAGCGACTCGAGCTTCCCGCGGAGCGCGGCCAGATCTTCCCGGGCGGCGCGTATTTCGGCGGTATTGCGGTCAACCCGCTCGGCGATGCTCGACGGGGTGTTTTGGCGTTCCCGGGAGCCGGCATCCTCCGGGGGTCGTCCCGACGAGGCCGCACATCCCGTGATCAGCAGGAAAAGCGCCGGCAGTGAAAACGTGCACAGATACTTCATAACCATCCTCCCGCACATGAGGGGAAACAACGGAGCCGCAGGAGCGGGTCCCGGGCGGCCCGTGAAATTCCGCCGCCATCGCGTATGTCCGGAGCCGGAAGCACTGGCCACCGGCGGTTAAAATCTCAGGAGGAGCGACAGGACATGCCACCGTCTGTCCGGCGTGCTTTCCTCCGTGATGAACGTATAGGAGATCAAATCGTTCCGTGTGGAGTAGCGAAACTTGGAAAGCCGGTCCCAGCCGGGAAGAATGCCCACTCCGAAAGAAAACGTGTCATTGCTGGTGCCCTTTGCCCGAAAGTAACCGGCCCGCAGGGCAACCCGTCGGCCAACGACCCGTTCCACCCCGGTGTGAATCTCCCGGGAGGCGGGGCGGTCATCACGGTTCATATTTCGCACATCCACGGAGAGCAATGTCTTGTCGTCGGGAGAATAGGACACCCCGCCGGTGATGGAGCCGGTTCCGATGTTTTCGATTCCGGCCCGGAAATCTTCCGCCTCCTCCGGCATCTGAACGTAGGTCACCCCTACTTTCATCTTGGGGGTGGGATCGAGAAGCACACCGAAGGTGTGCCCGCTCCCGTACTCGTCACGGCCATTTATTCGGATGCGGTACAAGGTTCCCGAAAGCCCGAGAGCTACCGAAGGAGCGATTTTTACCGCCATGAAGGCGGTATGGAACGTTTCATGGTTCAGGCTCTCCGCGGAAAGGAACCGCTTGCGGAGCATCATGCCGGAGGCATCACGCACCACCGGCTCATGCAGCACGATCCCGAAATCCACGGCCGGAGCGGTGAACACCGCGCCCTTGAACAGCAGCGCGGCCGCCCGGAGCGCCTCATCATCGGTCATCTCACGGTCCACCGAGTACTCCCGGTCATACCGGGAGTACTCCCGGAAAGCCACGGCGCTTCCCAGGGGATTGAACATCAGCCGGTAGCGACGTTCGGTCCGTGCGGCGTTCACCCGGAATGCCGCGGGGTTATACAGGCCGGAGGAGAAATCATCCTCCAGGGAGCTGTACGCTCCCCCCATGGCCAGAGCCCGTCCCCGAACGGTTCCACCGGTGAGATACGCCGTGTCCGACGCAGCGACTCTCCCGGCCGGTGTCAGCAGGAAAATCAGGATGACCGCCGCGGCGTGTATTGCCGTTCCACGCATAACGCCCCCGCGAGTGATGGCTGTGCCCCTTTTTATTTGATGCCGCCCACCAGGGAGACTCCGACCGTGAAGAAGGTCTCGTCCCACCCGTTTTTGTCCTTGTTGCCGCGCCTGCCCACTTCGCAGGAAGTGACCAGGCCGCCGGCGCCATCCCGGAACGGCAGTTCGACACCCAGGGTGATGGCGGCTTCCCGAATGGATTCGACCTTGGGATAGCTTCTGTAGTAACGGTTCCCAACCCGGAACCCGGCGGAAAGGGGAATGGTTGAAAGATATCTGGCCACAGGACTGGTAGAGGGCACAAACCGAACACCCGCGCCGAAGTTGAACGTATTGTCATACATCATCTTCTCCGTGTCGGTCCGGGCGGCGCCCTCCCAATCCGCGAAGGAAACGTCGGCGGCGGCGGAGAGACGGCGGCTAAGCTGGGAGGCGATTCCCAATCGCCATTCCGCGGGAACATTCACCGTGTGCTTTTCCATCAGCCGTTCGGGAGCTTCCTGCGTCCCGGGAGTCACATGCACGCTCATGTTTACGGAAGCCGGGGTGGTATATCCGAGACCCACCGTGGTGTTCCGGGGCAGTTGCGCCAGCAGTCCCAGGGTCATGCCATAGCCGCTGTACTGTTTCCGCACATAATCCGTGGTGTTCACCAGCGTCTTGTCTTCGAAGGTCCGCGTCCAGTCCTCGTCGGCGGAGCCGAAATAGTAGTTCAGTGCTGCGCCCACGCTGATCATGCGGATTTTTGTCGCTGCCTCAAAGGAGGAGACATTGATCCCGCCGGAAGAAGTCATGGTATCCGTAAAGGTGTCGCCGGGCTTGCCGGTGAGCTCGACCTGGGCGTTCGCCTGGGTATAGGGAGCGATGCCCCAGCCGAGGGCAACCTTTCCCCGGAGCGGGACCACGAACCGTACCAGGGTGGGATCAGTCCGCGCATAGGTAAGCGTCCCCGCGCGGTCCGTCGCGGTGGCGGCCCGGTTGTACAGCACTCCGATTCCGTAAACGGGGCGCGGGAAAGACGCGAGCAACGCCGGGTTGCCGCGGATCATGCTCATGCCGTCGGCGGCCGCCACGCCCGCTCCGCCCATTCCCCGGGCTCTCCCGGCATTGTCTTCAACGACCAGTCCCAGTCCGTTTGCGCCATATGGAGTGCCGCCGCCCCACGCGGGAGCGGTGGAAAGCAGGAACAGCGCCATTGTCGCTCTTCGAAGGAATACGGTCATGTTACTTCACCTCCGGAAGCGTGGTGTAAACAACGGCGATCGAATCCGGCGGCGTGATCACGAGATGGGCCGGAGAAGAGGCGATTTCCACCGGTTTGAACAGAAGGCCGTGATTGGCGTTGTCCACCGAGTTCCATATCTGGAATATGGTGGAGAGGTCCACTTCGATCGAAGCATCCCCGGGTTTAACCGTAACATCAAAGCTGTTGGTGGTTGATGTCTGGGCACCCTCTATGGTGGTGAAAGCAGCGGTGAGGAGCGATACCCCGACATGCATGGTTTCGTCCGAGGGAATGCCGTTCCGCGAGATCGGGATAACGAGCTTTCCGGAGTTGACGGCATTGAAGCGGGAGAAAGAGTCGGGAAGGGAAACATGCATCACGAATCCCCCGGCCTGCCCGTCAGAAATTACTCCGGTCAGCCGGCCGGCGGTCGAACCCTCCACGCCGGTATCAAAGAAATAGGTCGTGTCAACCGGTTTAATCCGGACCGTATCCAAACCCGCGGATGTATTGGAAATGAGTTCGAGCACGGGAGTGGAGTTGGAATAGCTCGAGTACACATTCACCATGCAGTCGCCGCGGTCGGTGTTCTTCAGGAGGAACGCACCGGTGGTTCCCCAAGACTTGATGGCCTGAACCCCGGCATCGCCAAGACTGAATGTCATCGTGGAAACCGTCGAAGCCGTATCGCTGAGCGTGGCGAAGGGCGTCCCAAGCCCGGGAAGGAAGTTCTCCGCAGCAAGGCGGGTAGTGTCGGACCAGTTCACATGGGTATCCCACACGCCGAATTCACGCACGCCTTCCGTCCAGGAATCATACACGATCAACCGGAGTCTCGCATCCTGAAGACCGTCGAGAATTCCCGAGATGGGCTTGGCGAACTTGAAGACAGCGAATGCGGACGTGTCCCGATATTTTCCGGCGAGAGCGGTAGGGGCTTCTTCGAAGGTGTCGGTATAGCTCACCAGCGAATCGATGCGCGCCGAAGCACGCTCCAGCGTACCCGCGCTTCGATTGAAATATTCCCCGGTAATCGTCCGGTCGTTCCCTGCGTCGCAGCCGGAAAGCGCAACCAGGCAAACGGCGGCCGGAACCGCGAGGAAAGATAATGGGCCTTTCAACAAACTTCCTTTCAGCGTGAGATGGACCGTAACCTGCATCACAGCATATAAATATACTGCTATCGCACCCGCGAGTCAACCGGAAGGCGGATTTCCCGCTGCCGGAGGGAAACAATCATTCCATCCCGGCTCCTTCCGGTATCCGGTAAAAGTTCGACTCCCGGTTTCCCGTCAGGGTTGCACACTTTCGCCGGCAGGAACGAAAAAAACAGGAAAACGCGGGTGAGACCGTGGCGTAACTCCGGCCTAACTCCCGAAAAAAGCGCTCGCCCAAACGGACGGGGAGCGCCGGAACGGGATCGGAAATTGCATGGAGGCTGCCCTATGGCAGGCTTACGAAACCGCGGCCGTCACAGGCTCAGACCCGCGACGGCCGCCGGCTCACGCGAAATGCACCCATATCGCAATGGTGAGGGAAAGGACCAGAATACTGAGCGCCGTGTGCACCCAGACCCAGGTACGGTTCACTCCGAGCGACACGGTCCCGGAGGAGAATGTAAGGTTCGAGGTCTTTTCCTGGCCCGGCGCCGGAGTGCCCAAGGAGATGAGAACCATGAGGAGCACGCAGAAGGCAAACAGACCGATGGAGTAGTTCAGGAAAGCGCAGCCGGTGAACACCCCGACAAATCCTCCGAAACTTATGTCGCAGGCTTTGGAGACGATATCGACGATGAAACGGCTCGCGCCGAAGAACCCGCCGATGATCAGCGTGGTGATGGCGGCCCTGCTGGTAGCCCGTTTCCAGAGAATGCCGGTGAGAAAAACAGCGGTGATCGGGGCGCCAACATAGGCCTGAACGCTCTGCAGATACTGGTAGACCTGATTGGAGAGGAGCTGGATCATGGGAATCCACAGGATGGAAAGCACCACAATGCCCCCGGTGGCCCACCGCCCCACCGCAACCAGCCGACGCTCGGAAGCGTTGGGCTTGACTTTTCGGTATATATCCATGGTAATGAGCGTGGAGCAGGAGTTGAACACCGCGCTCAGCGAAGACATGAGCGCCGCGAGGAGCGCCGCGATCATGAGTCCGGCCATTCCCGAGGGCATGAGCCGGGTCACGATGAGCGGATATGCCATATCCGGATCGGCGGATACTTCCGGAGCCCACATCACGCGGGCAATCAGGCCGGGGAGAACCAGGATGAAGAGCGGGAGCAGCTTGAGGAAAGCGGCAAAGAGTGTCGCACCCCGGGAGTGGGTGAGATTCTTCGCTCCGAGCGCGCGCTGTACGATCACCTGGTCGGTGCACCAGTACCAGATTCCGAGGATGACCACGCCGATGGTGGTGCCGGTCCAGGGATACACCGAGTCCGTCGCGGGCTTGATCATATGAAAGAAATCAGGCGGGAGCGCCGCGCGCAGCCCCTCGAAGCCGCCGACATGAGACAGGCCCAGAAAGGTGAGCACAACGGAGCCGCCAATGAGGATGAAGGCTTGCACCATGTCGGTGTAGATCACCGCGGCAAGACCGCCCGCGATGGTGTACACGCCAGTGGCGAGCACCAGAACGATGGCGGAAAGCAACGGGTCCCAGCCGATCACCGCCTTGATAAGGATCGCACCCGCGAAGAGCGCCACGGATATTTTTGTGAAAACATAGGCGAGAAGGGACACGGTGGTCAGGAACCAGCGGCTTTCCGGGCTGAATCTCCGTTCCAGATACTCGGGCATGGTGAATACCCTGCTCTGGAGGTAGTAAGGCAGAAACACCCAGCCCAGAATGATGATGCAGATCACCGCCGAGAGTTCGTAGGCGCCCACCGCCAAGCCTCCGGCCGCGCCGGATCCGGCCAGACCGATGAAGTGCTCCGCACCGATGTTCGTGGCAAAAATGGACGCGCCCACGGCGAACCAGCCCACATTCCTCCCGGCGAGAAAGTACTGGCCGGAGGTTCGTTCGCTCCGGGCGAACCAGAACCCGACGGCGAACACCACCGCGAAGTAGCTGCTGATAATTGCCCAGTCCAGGGGCGAAAGGACCATGATCCCCTCCTGTAAAAAAAACGCAAAACCATTCCATGCACAATATTTTGCGGAATATAGCAACCCCGCCGAGAGAAAGCAAGACATGGAATGGAAGAAGAACCATCGCTCCGGGTAAATCGGTGACGCTTGCAAAAGAGAGGCCGGGGTGCGCGGCCCCGGAATTCCCGAAAAAAACCGGCAACGAATTCCGGGCGAAGGCGTCTTGAATCTCATCCCGGGTAAGCCGGTTCGGTGTTCCGGCGTGAATTCGCTCACCCGGAGCCGCATACGGTTACCGTCGGATACTACTATTTTTTCTTGCAATACGGAACCCGATGGAGTATTATGGCGTTCTATCAAAAGAATACGGGTCTGTTTCAATACCGAAAGTCCACGGCCGTCAGACCGTTGAACCACATCCGGCGCCTCCCGGAAGGAGAAAACATGAATCGCGCAGTGAAAACAGCAGCTCTTGTTATGGGGATCCTGGCCGTACAGGCGGTTCTGGCTGTCATCCCGGTCCTTGCTCAGCAAAAATTCGCCATTGTGCGGCCCGATTATGTTCTGAGCCAGTACGAACCGTACCAGAATGCGATCAAACAGTACGAGACGTTCGAAAAAAGCGAGGGAGACAAGCTCCAGAAGATGGCGGATGCTCTCCAGAAAAAGTACGAGGAGGCCCAGAAGCAGGCGCCCCTCATGAAGGAAGAGCAGATTCAGCAGAAAAGCCAGGAACTGGAGCGGGAACGCGCGCAGATACAAAAAGCGCAGGAAGACCTGCTCGACCGTCAGAGCGGTCGTCTGGTGAAAAAGCAGGAAGAACTGATCCAGCCCATCTTCGACCGCTTCAACCGGGTTTTGGACCGAATCGGCCAGCAGGAAGGATATGACTTCGTGTTCAACGCCGATTCCGAAAGCCAGACCATTCTTTACGCCGACAAGAAGCACGATATTTCCGATAAGGTGCTGGAAACGCTCAAGAAGGAACCGGCCGGATCTTCCGGTTCTTCTTCCGGGGTTCCCAAGGCTCCCGCCAAAAAGTAACGGCTCAGGCGATACCGGTTGTGTTCCAGCCGAAGGCAGCATATCTTGCGAAGGTGTGCTGCCATTTTTTTTACGCCGTAAATGAACGGGGCCGGAAACCGTTACTGCCCCGCCGGATACACTATTGAACGGGGGTACGGTGAGCGGAATTTCGGAGAACGTCCGGGCGGTACGCATGGAAGGCAGCCCCCTTCCATGCACCCCATCCGTACCGAAACGGTACGAAGGGCGACTCCACGCCCTGACGTGTCACCTTCCCTCGAAGGGGGAAAAACGTAGGTGCGGTTCGCGAACCGCCCCTACGGTGTATTACGGTTCGATCTCCCTTGCCCCGGGGAGATGAACGGGGTGTGGTTTGCCCACCCCCTCCGGGGGCGGGGCAAATGGAAGTATCGTTCCCGCGCAGCGAAGGAAGGTTCTGTGGCGCAGGAAACGCGTGTTTCCCCGCCCCCTGCCGACTTAACCCGATATCCGCGTTTCCCTTTGTGCTTTTTGATCTTTCTCGCGCGCAGTATTCCTTATTCTTCCCGAGGGTTTTCCATGAACGCGCACCTGCTCGAACTGAAACGGAGATATGTCGGGGCGCTCGGCCGGGCCGCGCTCCAGTACCTCGAATGCGGGCTGGATCTCTTCCACCGTCACCTGCGCTCCGAATCCGACTCGGGGCAGGCGGCTTTCGGGAATCTGGCGGTGGGCCTGGAACTCACGCTTAAGTGCTACCTCGCCGAAAAGAATCTCGGCGCGGTGTTCCGGGAGATTCCGCCGGAGGTGCGGGCGCTCCTTTCCGCTCCGGAGCGGGCGCCGGAATTCTTCCGCTGGCGCGGAACGCCGGTTGACCTGTCCGCCCCATCCTTCCGCACGATTGGTATGGACGCGTGCATCGCCGCGTACGCGGTGTTTCTCCCCCACATGAAGCAGCCGCTTCTGCCGCATCTTGAGTTCGTGGCGCGGGGCCGGGACATCGCCCTGCACGCCGTGCCCGGTACGCTCGGAACCTACGAGCTGGAACGCGCCGGTTACGCGGTTCTGCAGGTAGTGCAATCCATCGAGCAAGACCCGGCATTCGGGCACATCGCCTATTCCCCGCGCGAGGAGGACCGCCGTTTCCTGGAACGATTCTCGCTCAAACGGGCGGAGCGGGTCGCGCTGGCCCTGGAACAGGCCCGGTTCGCCCTTTCGGAACCCGCGCCGGATCGCCGGGCCGAAACCTCCGGCTGGGATGCCCTGGCGGGTGAATGCCCGGTCTGCCATACCCCGGGAGCGCTCCGCGGGTACACCGAGCTTTCGGTCGGGCGGGACGAGGATGGTCCCGCCCCCGGACTGGATTTCTTCGCCGTGTCCTTCTCCTGCTTCCGTTGCGGACTCACCCTCCATGACAGCGAGGAACTGAAACTTGCCGGCATGGGAACCCTGTACGACCGCTCTGGAGATATGGATGCATGGTTCGCCGAACACGGGTCGTTTCCGGAGTGGGAAATGGAATGAACGGGTGCGTGGAGAAAACACGCGGCTTCGGGCTCCCAATGCTGCTGAACCATAATAGCCGCCAATGGCCCGGTGCGGGTCAGCCCATCCTTTTTTGGACTTTGGATTATCTTGCCCCTTTTCACTCTATTTACCCATACAAAGCCGCGGTGAGCCGATTATTCTTTCTTTGTTCCTTCGTCCGCGACAATTCCCTCTGCGATAAACTCTCCCCTTCCCGAAAGGACCTTTTATGACGGTTATCGGAGCCGATCTGGGCGGAACCAAGCTCTCGACGGCCCTGTTCCATCCCGACGGCGGCATGGAACACCGTGAAACCGTGGCCCTGGAAGGCCGTCGAAACGCCCAAATCGGCTCGCTGGTCGTTTCCCGCATCCTGCATCTGGCCGCTCTTTCCCGGGAGCCGGTCACTGCGGTCGGTGTAACCGTTCCCGGCATCAGCAGACCGGATGGCACGGTCTGGGCCCCAAATCTGGAGGGCTGGACCGAATACCCGCTTCTGGCCGAACTGCGGGACGCGCTCGCACCCGATATCCGGGTTACCGTGGAGAGCGACCGCGCCTGCTACATTCTGGGAGAGACCTGGCGCGGCGCGGCCCGGGGCTGCCGCAACGCCGTATTCATTGCCGTGGGGACCGGGCTTGGCGCCGGAATCCTGGCCGACGGCCGTATTATCCGGGGTGCGGGCGGAGTAGCCGGATCCATCGGCTGGCTTTCCATGGAGCGCCCGTGGAAACGCGCCTACTCTCACAGCGGCAGCTTCGAACATCACGCTTCCGGGGAAGGTATTGCCCGGAGCGCCCGCCGTCTGATCCTGAAAAATTCAGCATACAGTGGTGTCCTCCGGGAAAAAGGCGCCGAGCGCATCACCGCCCGGGACGTGTTCGCCGCTTATGATCATCACGACCCGGTCGCGATCACTGTCCTTGACCGTTGTGTCAGGTTTTGGGGCATGGCCGCCGCGGACTTCGTGAGCATCTTCAATCCGGAGGTGATCGTATTCGGCGGCGGCGTGTTCGGACCGGCAGTGAGGTTCCTGGACCGCATTCGGGATGAGGCCGCGCTCTGGGCCCAACCGGTGAGCATGCAGCAGGTCCGCTTTGTTCCTTCAGCCCTGGGCGAGGATGCGGGGCTCATCGGCGCGGGAAAGCTGGCCTTGGGGGAATAACCGCCCCCGGCGACCGTCATGCGTAAAGGCGGATATCGGGTTGCATCAGCAGTTGATACCGTTCCCCACGGTTTCCGGCCATTTCTGCGTTCCCCGTGGCTCGGTCCCCGTTCGCAAGGGGGATCAAGGGCATAGTTGTAAACATAAGGAAAAATCACTGGCACGCATGAGTACCGAAAGGTAATCAGTTGAGGCTTTGGCCGGTAACTCACCCCCTTACTCCCCCTTCTTGCACCCCATCCCTGTTCCACAGGGCTGGGGACCCCGCCTCTCCATTGTCGTAAAGATAAGCAGATTGCAGTGTACGGATGTTTTGTGATCAGGCCTGAAAATATAACTCCCCTCGTTCCCCCTCTCGCAAGAGAGGGGATGACCCGTTATCAGCTCTCTTGGCGCTCCCTGTGGCTTGATTCCCCCTCTCTCTGGAGAGAGGGGGCCAGGGGGTGAGTTACCGGCCAGCACCTCCACTGATTATATTTAGTACTCATGCGTGCGTGTGGTTTTCTCTTATCTTTACGACAATGCCCCGCCTCTCCCGAGAGAGGGGGAACCCGAGGCGCACGGAAACATCCCCGTTTTCATGCTGATTCCGAAGGTTTTCCCGGCCGGTAAATCGGTCCGGTGCTTTTTTTTTGTATGGGACAGCGTGTCTGCGCAGATATCGCGAGAACAATCGTGCTATCGTGTCCTATATTGAATAAATGAGGGAATGGCATCGTGTATAGGGCATACATGAAATTGAGTCCTGTTCTGAGCAGGAGGTAGTCATGAACAGGGATATATGCAATACGATGACGACGCCTGATATCCATGAACGTACCGATGCCTCCGTTTTGGTGGATGCTCCGGATCTGGAGCGGATGGCTCCGGAGGAGGTGCGGGAACTCATTCATGGA